>NZ_JBDIYD010000002.1:0-480451 GCF_039649255.1 Dechloromonas sp. ZS-1
CTTCTTCATGTCCAATCTCCTTGTCGTGATGGATTGGACTCTAAAGTCAGGCGCTACTCAATTCCGGGGGGACGTCGTGACGGGCATTTCGCGTGATGTAACAAAGATAGACTGTTACTAAAGGATAAGAACATGAAACAAAATTCGATTAAGTTCGTTGTCAATTGGTTGATTTCGGGCAGTCTGCTGCTGGCATCGGTTGCAGCTCATGCCTAGGGTTATGATGGCCATCGAATTGCTGCGGACGTTGCCTCTGGGCTGCTCACTCAGCAAGCCCGCATCCGAGTTGGCGAGCTGCTCATGGGTGGTTCTCTGGCTGATGTGGCCAGCTACATGGATGATGAGCGCCGGAGCCTAAAGCATCAGATTCCGGGCTCCGACAAGTGGCATTACGACAACATCCCTGTCTGCGGGAAATCGACGGCAGCAGCGGTTTGCCATAACGGTGACTGCGCAACTGCTCGCATCGATCAGCTTAGCAAGCTGCTGGCTGACCGAAAAACCGATCAGGCAACACGAGTATTCGCAGTAAAAGCACTGGTGCATTTGATCGCAGATATCCATCAACCGTTGCACGCTGCGTATTCTGCTCAAATCGGCCACCTCAAATGTGCTGAACTCCGCCACTAACAATGTTTTCAAAGCCACCAGCGATTATGTTTTGCTGTCGCCAAGCGAGTTTCGATAGTCATAACTGAAGTGGGCGTAAACGCTAGGGCTGGCACATATCATCGAGCATCTTGGTGATCTCCTCCTCGTAAAACGCCACCGCCGGGTAACGATCTGCGTAATCTTCAACAAAACCTGCCCGAAACATGTAGTACCTGCTACGCAAGCAGAGAATTTCGCAGGGGCCGTTTTCTCCGTCTTCTTCAAGCTCCTTACGAAACTCGGCTTTCATCTGTTCCACGATATCAGTAGGCCACTCCGGTTTTGGTGGGGGCATTGTGATCTGTCTGATTCTGTGCGCCATGCGCAAAACGCCAAGGGAAGACAACGCCGCCCATAGCGGCGCAAACCAAGGATCAATCTGCCCCTTGAAACCCAATACCAGCAGCAACCAGACAACGAAACCACCGAAATTCCACCAGAAGAATTGTCGGCTATCGGAGTATGCGGTGACGAACACCTCCCCAGCCTTTTCCTTATTTTTCGCCAAGATGGCTTGGGCAACCTTAAACCCAATCCACAGTAAATACCCAGCACACAAAGCGCCAGGCAACGCACTCACCAATGGAATGTGATAAATCCCGTTCAGAATGGCGTACAGCGTGATGCCGACAATGCCCAGCCGGAAAAACAGAAAAACTGCCCCCAGTAGATGGGCTGAAATATTCGTTGCACTGGAAACAGCCTGTCTCAGCTTATCCCATGCTGAAGTTAGACTCTTAGACTGTCTCTCGCCCTCTGCATCCACGAACTCCAGATCACGCCAGCGTATGCCGATAGCGGCCTCCGGTTGTGTAGGCAGACCATTAACAGGTGCCTCAACCGACAAATCAAAACAAGACAGGCCCACCGGATAATAACAACCGATTCGCCCCTCTTCACCCTTCAGCGGCTGCAAAAAGCCGTCCTTCTTGTCTCTCAGAACCCGAACCTGCCTTCCCCAAACCCCAACCTCTCTTAGATCACGTTCGCTGGTATCGGCATTAAAGATTCCTTCCATACCCGCCAAGAAGCCGCCCTTGCAGCAGGCACTCAACGCCTCACGCATGCGGTTTCTAGATTGCTCCTTGGCGATCTTCCTGATGCCATTGATCACGACATCCCGCAGCATGCCCTGTTCATTATCGGCCCATGCTTTGCCTGCCGGATATTCCGATAACAGCAGGGCTGTCACAGGATTCAACAACCAGTCGGCTTGAGACTTGAAATCAACGATGGTATTCCCCTGGCTATCGACAGCCCCCCAGCGGTGCTCCGCATCTTTGAGCACGATAATGTCTTTTTCCCAAGGCTCGATATCCAGCCATTTGGCTGGCAGCACCCAGTCACCGGCTTGATCAATCAGCCCCCAGAATGGTTCGCCCGCTAACTTGGCTGCCGCCCGCCCCTCATCAAAACCCCTGACATCGTCAAACTGCGCTGGAATCGCAAGTGCGCCGGAGCGGTCCACAAACCCCCACAGGCCGCTTTCCGGCGAACGAACGGCGGTCATTCCCTCCCAGCGACTGCCGATTTCTAGCCAACGCAGGTCGCCAACACCCCATTCAACCTTGGTAAGTACCCCATCGTCCATCGGCTGTCCGCAATAGAGGTTTCCCTGAATATCCAGCTTGCCAAGTAAACGCTGAACATCTCTGCAACCAGCGTCATTAACAACAATCGTCCCATCGTAATCCGTAGCGCCCATTAAGCCCTTGACCCCAGGCGGATTAATGCGACGCCCATCTACCGGGTCAATCAGGTCACAGACCAACTCGCCCCGCACATCCGGCTCAGTGGAAGCGGCCGCCTCAAGAAAATTGGACGAAGTATTACGCCCGCCCGCCAGGTAGGGCCAGGTGCACGATTGAACCCACTCGCCCACCACACGAACCGGAGCCTCACTCAATTGCCGCAACCGTATAATCCCGCAAAGCCCCTCGGCATTCGAGACCAGCAGGGTATGTCCCTTGTGTAAATACAACCCGCCAAACTTCCTGGACTGTAGCGTGCCCCACGCAGCCGGAATCACCACCGGAAATTCGCCCAGCGGGCCGTTGGGAACATCCGGCATGGGCGCACAAAGCAGCGCCGTCGGATTCGTTACATCGTTTTCCCACGCCCAGACGGTTTGGAAAGCCAAGGTTCCCTTTTTGAATTCGGCCACGACAGCATCCAGCCCGCCATACGGGGCCACGCAATCCTCATCGAGACGCCGGTAAAGCGCCTGAATTCCAAGCTGGGTCGAAATCAAAGCCGCCAGTGTCGTGCGTTCATAGCGCCACGCAGGCGTTTCATTCTTTATCGGCGACAACTCATACCCTGCGCCTTCCCGATATGGCCGGGCAAACCGTAATTCAGAGCAGGATTTTTCACCCTCACTGAAAAGAACCTTGATTTGGTCTCCGACAGGCACCGTTCGTTTTCCTAGCCAGAGCGGCACAGAACGCCAAGCGGCTAATTCCTCGCGAAAACGCCGAAGTTCATCATCACTCGCATCATCGGCATAAGCACGATGGTTTGAAACGATGTCCGCCAGTTCAGCAATCCCGATGGGAGAAAGCTCATTGCGAGCACGCCATACACCAGGCACAGCGGACACGGGATCAGACACCACGACACAGCTATCGGTACCCAGCAGAATCTGAAGCGTTTGCTCTTCTGAAGCATCATCCGACGCGCTAACCAGCACAAATTCTAAGCAAAAAGTATCAACACCCTCTGTCACCCGCAAATCCTTCAAGCGGGCCGGACTAAACGGCAAGGTAATCGATTTGGCACGTCGTCTGATCTCATCATCGGTTAAGGCCGGCCCAAAGCTCAAATCTTCAAGCTCCCGATTGTCTGCACCGATTGTCAATTCGCCTTGCTGATCCCGGTAGACGTACACGCACCAGCTTTTTCTGATACCGAGGCTAGTTGAACCTCCAACGTAACGGCGAACTTCAAGAACGCTATCCTCAGGGTCGACATTCAACTCAAAAAATGCAGACCTGGAGGCTCCGATACCTTCGATATCGAGCAAAGGCTCTTGGATATCTTTTTGGAATCGCGCGAAATTTTCAGCTGGGTGCATATCTACTATTTAAATTTTAAAGCACATGAATTATTGCGTCACACATTAGAAAATGCTTTGGCTCCAAACGCCACAAAAATAAGAAACCAGCCAATCAAATGAACTATTACCGATAAAATAACCACTATTGTATAACTCGAATCAACCCCCCAAAGACCAACGATGCAAACCATTATCGAAATTGGCTTCAGAATTTTCACAAAAGGATCGGCATCCAGAAATTCGTCTAACTCATCCTGATTCGAAACACCCGCCTCTTCGAAAACAACCTCCATTTTCTCGCCGTTAATTATCATTTTATTCAGCTTTTCCCTGAGCGCCTTTTCCTCAGGATCTTCTCTAAAAAAATCACGCATTTCAACATCCCCACCCGAAAGGAAACAATATTGCAAGTCCCCGCGGGTACCTTGCAAAGCAACTACCAATCACTTTAGAAGCATCGACAGGTCCAAAATATCTTGAATCAATAGATGACTCTCGATTATCCCCTGCAACAAAATAGCGCCCCTCAGGAACTTTGTAATCTACAATATTAAAATATTCACCGTCAAAATGGGTATAGAAATCTGTTTTTTCTGAACTTGCTATCTGAGCGACAACATAATCACTTTCCAAGGCAACCACAGGAAGGGATAGCGACCTCATTGACTCTCGCATTGACAACACTTGGTAGGTTACCGTTTCGCTAGACGGCTTAATAATTGGACCATCATCCAGCCAAGCATCTCCATTTTTTGAGCTAACAGTGAATCGCCCCCTCAACCGATCATATGACACCGTGTCACCAGGAGATGCGATCAATCGTTTAATCTCAACTTGACCAGTGTATTCATTTCCATAGACAACAATATCTCCATTTTTTTGCTTGAAGTTAAAAGCAATTATATATTCACTTCCATCCCCATTAAATTGCGGTTGCATACTGCTGCCCGACACCTGAACCATGCCACCTGATTGGCCAAAAATAATGGATAACGCATAATTAACGAACAGTAACAACATTAATATCTCAAAAACAAACACGAACACTCTCCAAGGAGTTACTGTTTTATTGACTACGCTCATCATTTTTCTCTTACTGTAAATTTTTTATAAAATCACAAACAAATATTAATGCACAATCAATTATTACTCGTTTTCTTTTTAACCATTTCAAAAAGGCGTTTTATGTTTTTTGACGCACCTTCAAATTCGGAGATTATTCTCTCCTGATCATTGATCATTGATCATCGATCTTGCTTCAGAGAAACTTGAAACTTGAGTAATTCCGTATTTAGTTGCCTCCCCCAACAAGCGCTCAAAATTATTTTCGTGTTCAATTAATTCAGGTAGCAAACTCTCCCATACCCTGACACCCTCTTCATTCGAGATCAAATCAGCCAGCGTCGTGCGTTCATAGCGCCACGCAGGCATTCCATTCTTTTTCGGCGACAACTCATACCCTGCGCCTTCCCGATATGGCTGGGCAAACCGCAATTCAGAGCAGGATTTTTCACCCTCGCTGAACAGAACCTTGATTTTGTCTCCGACAGGCACCGTTCGTTTTCCTAGCCAGAGCGGCACGGAGCGCCAAGCGGCCAATTCATCGCGAAAACGCCGAAGTTCATCATCACTCGCATCATCGGCATAAGCACGATGGTTTGAAACGATGTCCGCCAGTTCAGCAATCCCGATGGGGGAAAGCTCATTGCGAGCACGCCATACACCAGGCACAGCGGACACGGGATCAGACACCACGACACAGCTATCGGTACAGAGCAGAATCTGAAGCGTTTGCTCTTCTGAAGCATAATCCGACGCGCTAACCAGTACAAATTCTAAGCAGAAAGCATCGACGCCCTCTGTCACCCGCAAATCATTCAAGCGGGCCGGACTAAACGGCAAGGCAATCGATTTGGCGCGCCTTCTGATTTCATCATCGGTTAAGGCCGGCCCGAAGCTCAAGTCATGAAGCTCCCGATTGTCCGCACCAATTGTCAATTCGCCATCCTGATCCCGGTAGACGTACAAGCACCAGGTTTTGCTGATACAGATGCTAGTTGAATCTCCAATGTAGCGCCGTACTTCGAGGGCCGTATCCTGAGGATCGACATTCAACTCAAGAAGTACAGGCAAGGAGGCTCCAATGCCACACATCTCGCTTAAGGTATTTTGAAAATTATTTTGAAACGATATAAAACTTTGAGTGAGACGCATGTTTCCCAATCAGCAACAGAAAGCCATATAAATATATCCATAAGACATCGGTTTGATTAAACTATTGACAGAAATATTTTTCAGGCAAACCAAGCCTCTTTGTCACCTCAAAGTGCTTTTTAAGTGAAGACTCTATTTTTCCTTTGAATTCATAGCGAATCCTATCAATCATTTTGCAGTATTCATCAGGTGAATAAGCTGTTCTGGCTAGATTAAAGATCGGCACACTAACATCATCATCATGCTTCAGTGCAAATTCTATAGCCATCGTCAATAGATTGAACCCTCGGATATAATCGCCATTGTTTCGTGGCAAACTCATAGCGTAAAAACTATAAAAGTCCGACTCTGACAAATCCTCAGTAGATCCTCTTTTTAAAAACAAATATGACAAATTTAATGCCGTATCAATGTTCAATGGATCCAACGCAATTGAAACTTTAAGTTTATCAATTGCTCGCCCAATGTCTTTTGATCTACTCAAATCAATTGAGGCAGCCTCATTTGCAACTGAGTAAGCCTCATCAGAGTAAATAGTCCAGTTGTTTTTTATATTATCAACCCACTTATAGTTCCTGACAGAGTCCTTCAACCAAGAAATCTGCTTGGCGACCGTTTCATTGCCCGCGCCAGGCATCTTAATAAAATCTGACCTATTATCAACATAACCAATTTTATAAAACTCATGAATCAAAGTAATTCTTGCCGCAATTCCATCCGTATCATCAATCCCAGAAAGCTTTTCAGCACGTTTTAAGAGCGCATTATCGATTTTATTTGAAAATTTATTTGGAAAATAGTAAGAAGAATTGCTTGGCAATCCACTTTGGCTTGCACCAATTTTTACAAATCCAACAATTCCATCTTTAGACAAAAGCTTTTTTAGTCGATCAGCTAACATTACAGATCTTTTGTCATGAGGCTCTGTTTCGTAATTTGATATTTGCATCTCAACAAGTTTTCTAGTCCCTGGCGCTGGTTTCAAATGAATTTTTTCTCCATCAGCCGAAAACTCATAAATGTATTCGCGGTCACGACTAATTTCGGTTCCAATTAATGCAATTTGCTCCTTATCGCCTGGCACCGTATCAAACGAAATAAACTGATGAAAATCACATGGCTCATTTCCAGTCTTAACCCAAAGAGAGTCACCTTCGACCTTAAAAACAATAAACATACTGCGGTTAGCCGGACTCAATTGACAATCCAAACCACTATACACCCCTTGATATTCTTTTAATTTTGAAACATCATTATCACAGGATTGTGGTTCATCCTTTGGCCAAATAATTAGGTTATTGGCATTTGAAATAGAACGTTTTCCGCAATGCGTGCTTATGCGAACAACTGGTTCTGCATCATTATTGTACAACGTGCTATTTATCCCATTTTTAATCCAAACATACCCATCTTTTCTTGAGAATTTATATGAGTCGCCTTTTGATTCATTAATAACACCTTTTTTCTCACTGTATATATACCAACTTCCCTCAATCCTAACTAGCCCGATACCAAATTTCCAAACCGGAAATGCATTGTCAAAAAAAACTTTTGTTGATTCTTTTGTTGCCAGCGAAACATACTCCCATTTGTTGTTGTTATTGACGGATACCAAATTCGAATTATCAATCAGCCTCACTTCCTGGTATTTAAAATCGATTATTCTTTTTGCCTGCCTATCGATAACACCCCATTTTCCATCGAGCTTAGCAGCAGCATAAGGACCGGCAAAGGCGTTAATTTCATCATAAGGCACCGAATTAACATGCCTACCATCCATATTCATAACATAATACTTTCCTCCAATCGAAACCAAAGCATTATTTTTCCCATCAAAATCAGTTGCCGTATCGTAAATAGCTGGCGCAATTACCTTTCCATCGCTATTTGCAAAACCAAATTTATTGTTTATCGAAAATTTTATTAAACCATTTTCGCTAAGCGATACAAAAACCCCAGAAAATTTCGTTGAAATCTCCCCGTTGCTAAGCAACTTATAAAACACATTATCGATTTCATAATCAACACCCTTGCTTTCTCTATTCTGTGTCAATAAATCGCTTTTTCCAAATTTAACTATCGCAAAGTTTGCATTCGAAAATTTTGTTGCGGTTTCGAATTGAGGCTTAACCAGCCATGAACCATCCTTTTTTATATAACCCCAAAGATTTTTTGTTTTGGCAGCAGCTATTCCATTGGAAGAAAAATCCTCAGCCCCATCAAACTCAATTGGGATAACCTCCCTCCCGGCGGTATCAATATAACCCCATTTGCCGCTTATAGACACCGCCGCAATACCAATATCCGAAAAATCATTTGCATCATCATACTTTGGATTAACAACATTCACGCCACTTGAATCCAAATACCCAACCTTTCCATCTTTGACCACTGCAACTCTATTCTGGCGCAAAATACTAACCAGTTGAAAATCCGGGTTTGTTAGCAGTGCCGATCGCGAGACATCATATAAGCCGCACTTAAAATCAGAAACACACAAATCAATAGTATTATCAATCTCGCTCCCACAGCCCGACACAAGACTGCAAGCCAGAATCACTGTTATTGAATTAAAGAAAAATGTATTCATATACCCATCCGTGAAAAAACCAACTTGAAGCCGAGTTAAATTAATTTAATTTTAAATTTATTTCCGAACCCCGGTCCAAATCTATCCATGACAACATACTTGCCAGAAATAATAAACTTTCAAATTAGTGAAACTGGCGCACGGCAAAAATTCCATTAATTTTTAATAGAGCCAGCCCTGGTCATTACAAAAAACTCAAATAATCAACAAAAATCAAAAACAATCATCACAAAATGGTTATTTAAAAAAAGTCCCCGAAATTTGTTTGTAAAAAATCCGAAGCCAAATTATTTTCGATATTCCTTGCGTCAAGCATCACATCAGGTTCCACACCTCTCCCTGCTACCGACTTGCCATCCAGATATACCCAAGTCGAAGTCGTGAGCTTGAGATAAGCATCTGACCTGCCTTCCAGCAGCCTGAGGGTTTCGATGGTGTTTTTGCCGAATGACGGCGCACCGATCACCATGGCCCTGCCATAGCCTTGCCACACCCCGGCAACAATTTCTGCCCCCGCTGCTGTTGTTTGATTGATCAAAACAACAAGCGGCAAGGATTTCAGATCGGGGGGCAGGCGCGATATTTGTGCTCGACTGAGTGCTTCACGGTCGTTGGCCAGGATGATTTTTTCTTTACCACCCTTTTCGTGAATTCGAATGAGAGGAGCATCTTCTGGCAGGAATGCAGCCGTCAATTCCAATGCGGCATTGAGTCGTCCTCCTGGATTGCCACGCAAATTGAAGATCAATCCCTTGAGGGGTTCCTGACCTTGGCTCCTTCGTCGTGCCATCAAGGTATTCACGACATCCAGCACTGTGGTCGTGTCAAATTTGGAAATCTTGATTGACAGAAAACCTGGCTGAATTTCTTTCGATACCACGGTGGGCAAGACCACAATTTGGCGTGTAATCGAACCGATCGTGAGGGTTTGCTCCCCACGTTGCAGCACCAGACTCAGCGTTGTACCAATGGCCCCACGCAAGCGCTTATGTACTTCTGCCAGCACCATGCCCTGCGTCGAAACACCATCAATTTCCAGGATGACATCGCCAATCCGGATATCCGCTTTTGCCGCAGAAAAGCCCTCGTAGATTAATGCCACCACTGGCCGGTCTGCTTCCAGCTTGACCTCCATCCCGAGATGAGCAACTTCGCCACGGGCAGTTTGTGGATCAGCACGCACCAGCTTCGAGTATTTGTTCAGCACCTTATCCAGCGAGTCCGGGCAGGCCTGCATGAATACTTGCTCATCCACAGGCTCGTAATACTCGGTACTCACCCAACGATATGCCTCACGGCACAAGGCCTCATCACTCGCATTGCTAGCCCCTGCTGCGGCCACCGTTCCGGCTAAAAAAAGCAACGTAATCCGCAGGAGATATCGGCTCATTTCGTTTCCACGGCCAATCTAAAACCAATGGTTTGGTTGTATTGACCAGGCGATGTCCATGATCTGAAATACGACCTTGCCCTGTCGGAGTGGATCCACCAGTCGCCACCGCGATAGGCGTATCCGTCGCACTTTCCTGCTGCATCCTTTTGAGCGAAGAAGGGGCAATCGGCCAAAATCTCGGCGACATTCCCGTGCATGTCATACAGACCCCAAGGATTAGGTGGAAAACTCCCGACAGGCAGCGTTTGATTTCTATGTACGGCTGGATTGGTGGTATCTGGCGTGTCGCCCTTGCAGTAATAATCAATTTTTCCGTTGATGTTGGCTTGCCGTGTGGTCAGGCAATCTCCCGTCGAGAAACGGGTGGTTGCGCCGGCTCTTGCGGCATATTCCCATTCGGTGCTGGTGGGCAGGCGGAAGTTTTTGCCTGTTCTGGCATTGAGCCAATGCAGATATTCCTGAATGTGGTCCCACGAAACATTGATCACCGGGCGCTTGCCGCGACCAAAGCCTTCATCGTCCGGCCAATGCTGGCAGCCCTTGTCTGCCACGCAGGCATCCCACTCCTCAAAGGTGACCTCGTACTTGCCCATGGCAAAGCCAGCAACAGTAACTTTCTGCTGGCGCGGTTCATCGGTATTGCGTTGCTCACAAGCCACACCGCCCTCTTGCTTGCAGTCCATGATGCGGGTACGGAGCGTGAAGTTAATGTCGTCATCGCAGCGCTTCTCGCTTGGCGGGCAGCCACGCACATATTCACCGGCCGGAATGGAGACCAACTCTGGTTCAATGACGCGCCCTGCATAGCGCTGGGCCAGACCTTCCGGGTCCAGCGGCGGCACCACCGCAGGCTTGTTATGCCAACTGGGCGTCTTGCCGGTTTTGAAGAACAGCGCCCATTCTTCTTCGTGCGTCAGTTGCGGTTGATAGAAATGGTTTGTCAGAGCCATAACGCCCACGCCATACACAATCACCTGCACGGCCAGCAGACCGATCACACTGCCTTCGCTCAAGCCGTGTCTTTTGTTGGTGCTCGTGTAATAAGGCAGAAGCAGGAGGCTGAAGATGAGCAGACCCACTATCCAACCTCGGATAAAGCGCGGTAGGTATTGCGTATCTCGCCAGTCGTGGAGGAATCCCCAGCCAAAGAGATCCGAGCCGATCATGGCGGCAGCGAGCAGCGCAATAAAGGGGTAAGTGCCCAGCAGCACATACCTGAGGTGAGCCAGGTAGCTGAGCGGAGTCAGCAGAATTTGCACCTTCAGGCGTGCCTCAAGTCTAGCCTTGCTTTCCTGATGCACTCGCTCCAGGCATTCAAAAAATCCTTCGCCAGGAACACGCTTTTCCACATAAACCCATAGCGGCAGCAAGACCAACAGGGCATAGAAGAACTGAACACGTTCCGTTTCCTTATTGCTGTCGTGCCGCCAGATCAGTCCCTTGTAACCATCAAACGCAATGTCTGCGGTGAACAGGCCATAAATATTCAAAATGAGGAGGCTGTACAGCAACACCTGCGGCAGCCCTAGCAAATACCGCCGAACATCCAGCGCCGGGGGTTTGTCTCGCAATCCATTCAGGGGGAAATACCAGATGCTGGCGATTAGAACTGCGAATTCGAGCCAGATGCCAAGTAGGCTGGCTAGCCCTCGATCCAAGTCTGCCTGAAACAACCCGAGAAAACTGCCCAGCGCAAACAGCCAAAGTACGGGGTAAGAAATGCATCCCGCCCAGAACAACAGTTGCAGGTAGGTTCCTGGTGTGAGCCAATACGATCGTTGCAGACGCGTGACGAGGGGTGAGGTAACCGCATGTTCAGCACGCACCACCCAACGACCAAAGGATTCTTTCTTCTCTCGTGCTCGCCAGAATGCCAACAAGGGCATCAGGAGAATGCAAACAAGAAACCCTTGCAGCAGGATGGTGCCGGAGATCATGGAATCACCGGCGAGGTCAGCCAAAGCATGCCAAACATCGTGCCGAAAAAGGCCACTAGCAACTTGATAACCTTGGTTTTATCCGGGACGACCTTGCCCGTTTCCTCATCAATCGCCAAGAAGCCATCGCGGCTGAAGTACCACAGCACAAGCAGCAAGAGCACAATTGCCATACCTTGCCTGACCGCCTTGTTAAAACCGAATGCCGCTCCCGGTTCGCCGGCCGGAACGCCCACGCGGAGCAGCAACTCGTCACCAACCTCAGCACCACGAACCTGCCTTGCTCCCGGATCGTCCGAATTCACCGTGATTCTGCGAGAGACCGTTTCGCCCTTGCTGCTGACATAGTGATACTCGAGCGACCAATGGGTAAAGCGGGTGTTGTGTCGCCCTTCCTCGGTCCATTCGGCAATGTAGTCCACCACCACAATACGCGTCGCAGCAAAGTTGGGCCCCTCATAAAAGCCAAACGCAACCTGCCAGATACCCGACAACAAGCCCCCCCAAAACAGCAGGTAGAGGCCCGCAATCTGTACGCGATCTTTCCACGCCAAGCGTTTGAAGAACAAAATTTCCCCATCGATGCTGGGTTTGATTAGCGAAGCCAACAAGGGCAAGGAAGAAAACCACTTTCGCCAACCGGATGGGCCTTTTAGTTGATCCATGCGCGAATACTCGAATAAGCCCATACCAGCAGCACAGTGACCGCCAGCACGATGGCAAAGTCACCAATCCAAAGCATGTTTTGCTCTTGTTCGGTGCGGGTGGCGATAAATCTGGATTTCCCTGGCTGATTATTCTCCAGTTCAATCTGCGCTGCTTTGGCTTTGCCATACCCGTTGTTGCTAAAAACCAACGACAACACAGTTCCCATCGCCAGTACCGCAAGCACAACGACGTTGGCTTTGAACAAAAACCCGCTCAGCGAGACAAATATCCCCACCACCGTAACGACCAGCACCCCAAATAACGTAAAACCGCCTACTCGACGTGCGAAAAAAGGCACTGTGCCCAGAAGAAACATCAGTGTTGCCATGCTAGCGCCAGGGTTTTCCTTGGTTTGCCCTGCAACAGCACATATCCAGCCCGCCAAAGCACAGGCCAGCATTAGCAAAACCAACGATACCGGCCATGGCAATACATACCCAGTACTGAAATCTGTCGACAGTAGTTGAGGGCTTTCCAACGAAGGACTCAGGAACCGATCAACAGGGACAACGGCCGGACTGTAGCTGCCCTCGGCAAGTTGGTAGCAGCTGTTTTCGCCAAGTTGGAATCGTACCGAAGCAGGTGGGCAATCCTCCGTAGTCCGATCACCATCCGCAACAAGTAAGTGCACGTAAAAATAATTGCCTTCGCGGCCAAGGTGGATATCAACCAAGGCCGTTTTTGCATAAGGTAACTGGACACGGGTGGTGCGGGCCACGTTGCCCGCACAAGAACGATCCCCCGTTCCCCAATCGCATGGTTGGCTATTCAGCAATAAATCGCTGGAGGGAAGGTCTGTCTCGACCCACAACAGGAGAAGGTGTCGCTTGACCGTAACGTCCTCCAAACTACGCTGAAAAATACCGAGTGTCGCGGCATCCGTATCGATAGTCACTTCAAGCGAATAATCGGGAGAAGTGGGCCGTGTCGGATTCCCCGGCTTGGCTTCACGTAGATCGAAAAGGAAATCAACCAACGCAGCCATGGAGTCCGACCCATGAATCTCAGTCAAAGCAAACCTCATAAGAGAGCAGACTACTGCGGTCAACGGCAATTTTGTGCCGAATTCCGTGTTTGAGCAGTTCGACGTGGGCGCCCTTCGATAACGACTCCCGAATACGGCTGAATTCGTAATCCAAAGTGAAATAAAAGCACTGGTTATGCAAAGAAATTCACTTAATGGTAAACATAACCCCTCAGGTAATAAATCACAAAACGCTTCCTATCAATAAAAGACCCGGATTGCTTTTGCGCGGCCTGATAGTATTTAATATTTTTCGAGAAAACGGCTATGTCACCATTCTCAATATATCGAACCATGCCATGGTCTCCCAGCCCATCGGTCTTATTGCCATCGCAAAGACTGTAAAGCCCATAGTTGGAAGAAAATCCGGAACAATTCCCCGTATTGCAATAATCATAGAGAGCATGATCCTTTACAACTGAAGTGCAACTTAATTGCCCCCCCATGGCGCCTTCTGATTTTGCTCGCCGGTCACGCCTGGCAACCTCTGCCTCATAGTCACGCTGAGCCTTTAGTGACTCTCCCATTTTGACTGTTGAATTCACTGATTCTACAAACCCATTGGAGTCAACAGAAACACCAGCCTGAGCTCCTACCCAGACTCCCAAAATACCAACAAACCCAAAAAATTTGATTTTCATATAACAATTACAATCTATTGCTTGCTGACGGAGACTAAACTAACAGTAGGCTTTGAAATCTCAACCTTGGAATTGGCACCCATTGCACTAAAATATGTGTCCAGCTCGGACAAAACAAAACTTCCAGATGCTTTATATCCATTCGACTTATTAACTACAATATCAACATTCCTATTTATGCTATATTTGTCACCACCGGCAGACCACCCCCCAAATGTACTTTTTTCTTTCACGTCAATAGAAACATGTAGTGACACAACATAAGAATCTCCAGAAATTTTTTTAATATCTGCCGGAGCTACTTGATAAGTCATCTTCAATTCACTCGAAGATGATATTGAATTAGTCGAAATAAAAAATGATTTGGCTGTTTTTTCAACAGGCTGAGGCCTTGATGCAGAGAATGACACCTTGATATCAAACAACGAATCATTGGCTTCTTTCGTGCCATACCTAACAACGCTAGTATTCGAAGACCACTTCTCAAGCATTTCAGGCGTAACAAAACCCAAAAAACTTACATTGTCTTTAAAAACAAATTTTGTGCCCGTGTAAAAAACCAATTCGCCGTCAACCGGGATTGCCGACCTTGCAAACTTTCCTTTGTAACTAGCAAAAAGCACTCCATTTAGATATATATATGCTTCCCCTTTCCCTCTTGACTCACTAATAAGCGTACCACCGCCGCTCGGGCAGCCTCCAACATATTCGACGTCAAATATTTTTTCCATTCTCTCCGCACCCTCGACTGGCAGAGAAAATTTACACCCTGAATTCATTGTACTTTCAACAAGAGCTCCCCCCGGAGAAAATGGCTTCATTACAAACCCACCCTCCATATATAAATTTTTACCCGGAGTGTTTTTATTGCTTATCCAAGTAAGAGTCCCAACGCCGTGAGCCAATCCTTTTCGACACGCACCTGTCCAACTAACCTTCTCGCCTGCCACTGGTTTTGGGTTAATCAAATAACACCCCTCAATTGTTTTTATTAAGAATTCATTAGGGATTAGTTCTTTATCCAGGTCTCCGAAGTTTTTTGTCCGATAAAATTTTCCATTTTCAAAACGCCCATCTACAACATAAACTTCGCCACCCTGTAATGCTTTCTGCCATCGGCCTTTTCCTTGCCAGTCAGCAATCGTTTTACTATTTTTTGAAATTTCGAGCCGTCCTTCACCATGCAGTTTATCATTCAGGAAGCCACCAACATAACGAGATCCGTTAGGCAAAATCCAAACTCCAACACCAGTTTTCTTGCCATCCTTGAAATCACCATCATACTTTTCCCCGTCTTTCCAAGTTAAAACACCTTTTCCAGAGGCTAAATCGTTTTTGTAGTTGCCATCATATTTTGCACGCGCAGTAACATACACCCCCCTCCCATCTCGCTTACCATCTTTATAAAACCCTTTATATGTTGAATATATTGCTCCATTTTTATAAAACTCTGCAACCCCATCGCCCTCAGCAAGCCCATTAACACAGCTCCCTGACCAAGCTGCTGAATCGACATTTTCTTTTTGACGAACCCACAATTGGCACCCGGAGTTTTTATCTTTTATCCAACCCGATTCACCTACCATGTTTTCTTTACGCTTATTATCATTTGCATTATTAACAGAAGCGCAACCAGATAGAACAAAAACAAAGCCGGCACAAATTAAAATTTTCATTCGGATTCCATTCAAAAATTCAGGAAACATCAAGAGATTATTCGTATTTGTTAGAATTTATGCTTGCAGAGGGTTGCAACTCTTTGCATGCAGCACTTACCCCAATGCCACTTAGGAAAGCAGAAATCCTCTCTTCAGATAAAGGCATTCGGGCATCAACACGCTGCTCCCGCAGCCATTCCTCAACTTCATTAAACGCTGGCCGCTTCAAAGCAGGAATCACTTGCCTCCCAAACTCACAAGCCACGTTCGGATGATGCTCATCGCTCAGCATGCGTAGCGTAACTGCGATCAGCCGTAGCAGCTTTTCATCTGCCCGTTGCCAAAACCGTCCGCTCCGGTTGGCACGAAGGGCATTTTCGGCATAAAGGTCGATCAGCGCGGGTTGATTGAGCATCCCGCCGAGCATCAAGCGGAGGATGTCGCAGGCAAATTCAAGGTAGGGCTGTTTGAGTGTCAGCGGGAACTTTGAAAATGGCGAATCTTCGTTCATCGGGCGTTCGACATCCGCCTCAATAGCCATCAACCCCTCACGACGGATTTTGTGCCCGATGGCATTCAAGCATCCCAGCCAGGCTACGTAAGGTGAATGTTCGTTGAGGCTAGCCATGGCTATCTCCTGTCTGGGCGTCGCTCCTTTGCAGCAAGGCATCAACCTGCTCTACGGTAAGCGGTTGCTCTTCAGGCGGAACGAGATGCGACAGAAAATCTGGCAGTTGGCCTTCAGAGATCAATCGCTCGACGATGCTCATGATTTCGGCGATGGCCCGCTGGCCTTTTTCCGCATGGATTGCCGTGGCTTGATCCGGGTCCTTGCCGCCCCAGGTGTCTTCCAGGTCTTCCAACAGCATTTCTGCGGCACGCCCGGACATGTTGCTGAGCACCAGCCTGATCAGGTCACCGTTTTTCATGTACCACAAGAAGTTGATCAGCGTGTCCGACTGAACTTCCCTCAGCAGCAATTGGATGGAGCGGTCATCCAAATCCTTAAGCACACAGGCCTGCTTGCGGAATGCGTCGGCTTCTCCCTTGACTACAATACTGGGCTCCATGTGGGGCATGTAGGCCAACGCCTGGAAGATCAAGGACTGTAGTGCGGAAGGGGAAAGTTCGATCTGTGCCAGGTCGTCTTTTTTGCCAGTCAGTGTGACGACATAGGTTTCCTTGCCTGGATGCCAGGACAGATGAACTTGCGATGCCTTGATGTCGCTGATGAACACAACCCGCTCCCGAGGTTGATTTATATTTTTATGGCATTATGCTATATAACTTCAATTTATGCCAATCATGCAAACACTCGTACTTTTCGCCCACGGCAAGGAATCTGGCCCTTGGGGTTCAAAAATCCGTCACTTGGCCACCATCGCCCAGGAATTTGGTGCTCAGGTGCTCAGTCCGGATTACAGCGATTTAACCGACCCGGATGAGCGCGTAGCCCGCTTGCTGGCCATGCCCCTGCCTGCCCATGATCGCTTGGTATTGGTAGGTTCTAGTATGGGGGGCTATGTTTCAACGGTGGCTTCGCAGACCCTGAGACCTTCCGCACTTTTTCTGATGGCCCCGGCGTTTTATATCCCGGGCTATGCCGTCCAAACGCCCACACCGGGGTCATCGCGGGTCAGTGTGGTTTTTGGATGGCATGACGAGGTGATTCCCGTAGAGCACGGTATCCGCTTTGCGCAAGCACATCAGGCAGAACTGCACGTCCTGAATAGTGACCACCGGCTAAATAGCGTACTACCCGAACTCGGGATTTTGTTTCAAGATTTCTTGAAGAGTATCTGAAGGGCTATGAGCACAAACCCATTACATGGCATCGATGCGTGGTCTTCAGCTTGGTCTTTTGCCGCCAAGGTACATGCACAGCAAAAGATGCCTGGTAGCGACAACTCCTACCTGCAACATCTGGGTAATGTAGCGATGGAAGTTGTTGCTGCACATCAAGCCATAGCACTGGGTGACTTAGACCTTGCTGTCCAGTGCGCCATGCTGCATGACTCGATTGAGGATCAAAGCGTCAGTTATGAGCAACTACACTCGCTCTTCGGGGCACGGGTTTCAGCGAAAACTATTTGGCTAATGCCTGGTTAAGCACCAGGGCGATTCGTGCCCCACCATCCAACGCGTCTTGCCGCTTATCCTCGCATTTTTCCCGCCATTCAGCACCATCAAACAGGCTGCAATGTGCCGTCCATTCGGCAGAGGAAACATAAAACGGTCGCGTGCGATTGAGATGCTCCCAGCGCATCATGTCCACAAACTCGGATTTCAGGGTAACTGGCTCAGCAAAAGCTGCCGTGCTCGCCAGAAGCGCGGTAATGCCAAATACAACCCGACCAAGTATTGCCAGAACGGCCAACAAAAACCTCACTTGAGATAGCGGGAGATTCTTTGTTTCAGCCGCTCAGCAAGGTGAGCATGTGCATCACCCAGCGCCAGGAGAATAGCTTCGGCCTCCCGGCTATACTTGGCGGCCTTCTCGTCTGTCCAGTGTTCGGGAATATTCGAAAGATTACTGATCCGGTCGGCCATCTTTACGCACCAGACAGCCTGTGGCTGTTGCCGGATGCGAGCAAGGCTATCAGCCATGGCTTCCGCTTTTGGTAAATCGGCGCTTTTCGTTAAGGCTTGCACACCATCGGCAAGCCGACCAAGCAAACTGAAAGCCCGGCCTCTTATGAGGTCGGGCTTTTGATATATTGGGGCGGCGGATGACTATTGACGCGACCGAAGCAGTTCGTTTTCCTTGACCAACCGGAGATTGATGGATTGCGACCTGGATAGGTCCGATTTCAGTTGCTCAATTTCCTTGCGTGCTTGAGTCAGCTTGCCTTGGCACTCCTTCAAGCTGCCGCGCTTCGCTTCCAACTGTTCGACGTAGCCGCCACTCACCAGCTTCCTGATCTTCTCGGCAATATCTGGGTAGCGATTGTGAATGGTCGCGTTACTGACGCCGGCTTCCTTGGCGACAGCAGCAATACTCATCTTGCGTCCCACCGGGACAATCTTCGGCACGCCCTCCTGAATTCGCTTGATCGCCAATTCGAGGGACTGCTTGGTATCCGACCTGGTGACATCGGTTTTGGTGTTCACAGCGTAATAGCCTCAGAAAGAGGAGAAGGGGGAACCGGGTACGGCTGGATAGCATCCCCCAGGTCAAGCAGGATGCGCTCTGCCTCCCTTAGATGCTCTACGCAACGCTCCCAGGATGATGCTCCGAGGTCATGGCACTGCAACGTCTCGATCTGCTGCTGCCGAATGCCTCGCCAAATCTGAAGATGGGGCTCATCCACGACTCCTTCGCCACAGGACATGCAGCGCACCGCATCATACAAACCCTGGCCGCCACAACCATTGCCGCTGGCCATGCACCACGAGTGCCCGGTCCCACGGATGAAGACATCCTCGCCCAGCTTCCGACAGAACTCCCGCATGTCCTTCACCGTCTTGATTTCACCCCGGTTCCGGAAAGAAATGATGCGCTTACCGCCACCGCCGGAAAGAGGCTGATCCGTCGAGATCCATTTTTCCAGGATGATTGCCTGCAATTCGTCACGCTCGGTGAGGATGTCGGTGAAGACTGTCACATCCAGGCCGGCGTCGTGCTTGGCGTAATAGAGGGTCATATCAATCGACCAATGCTTGAAATGCTCCCGGAGATAACGGACATCGCCCATCAGGTTGCGGGCCACGAAAACCGCGAACGTGCGTCGGAATTGGTGGTTGGCAAATGGCCAGGGCTCGCCAACGCACACCTTGGCATGGTCGAGCACCCCTTCCATGTCCGACTGCTCTACGACTACGCCAGCCGCCTCCGCGAAACTGCGCAGGGAGTTGATAGCGGTGGTACCGCTAAAGGCCAGGATTCGCCCGTTTTCTTTCTCGGTAAACATCAATGCATGCTGATGCTTTCGGGCTTCGTCCAGTTCGAGCAGCAAGTCATCGCGGGCACTGTCAAGCACGTAGGCGCTTGCGAGAATGGCTTCTATTTCCTGTATCCGCCCGGCACACAACGCCCGCTCGGGTGCGCCTAGGCGTGTGGCAACATCGACGGCCCTCCCCACCACCGCTGGCACCATCCACTCGGCGGACATGGGGTCTTCTTCGAGCTTGTAGGTCAGACCTTTCAACCAGCAGAACTCCTCACCATCGTAGCCCTCGCGTGTGGCAAAACAACCGACTTCGAGGGACGCCAATTCGGAATCGCGCATTCCTGAAAAGACAGCGCAGATGATGTAGCAGGCTGTCCGCAGGTGGATCAGTTGCTTCTTGAATTCCGCGAGTGATCCAAACCCACGCTTGGCACACAGGTCATTCACGCGGCGGGAAACAAGGTGGGACACCCGAACGCCGAAATACTCCTGCTCATCCCGATAGACGCTGGAGAACCCATTGGGGTATCGAGCACGGTGAGTCACCTCCAGTTTTTCTCGCTCCTCGGCCCGGATGCGCAAGATTTCATCCCGCACTTCAAGGATGCGCTCGGCACGGGTTTCGATATAGTCCAAAGCGGTTTGTACGAGCAGCCGCAGGATTCTGGGCGGGATGACCTCGGTGGTTGCCTGCCGGCGTCCATTTGCCCGCTGGGGATTGCCATTACGGGCCAGGATGGTTGGAACCGAATCTGCCCAGGGATACTCCGGCAAGCAGTCGGCCAGGTGGTCGCGTAGGTCGTAGTAGGTGGTGAGCACCTGGAGATTGATGACCCTCGTACTGCTCTTCAACTTCCCCTCCTGGCTGGCCGCATACACCAAGCAATGCGCGGAGGTCAGCGAATGGAAGGTAGCGATGCCTTGCTCAACCATCCACTTCAGTAGCGCCCGCAGTTGA
This sequence comes from Dechloromonas sp. ZS-1, assembly GCF_039649255.1. Classification (NCBI taxonomy): domain Bacteria; kingdom Pseudomonadati; phylum Pseudomonadota; class Betaproteobacteria; order Rhodocyclales; family Azonexaceae; genus Dechloromonas; species Dechloromonas sp. ZS-1. Next base: position 20,720 of record NZ_JBDIYD010000002.1, read on the forward strand.
GACCAGTTATTGCAGACCGTTTTGGCCGCAATGTATTTGCGGGAATGAGGGGCCTTGACCCGCCACCTCGCATACAGGAAACGCTTTGAGGCGTCCAAGAGGGCGGCGTGCTGCGGATCGGTGAGACGCGATCCATCAGAAAATTCCACCTCGAATCGAATCGTGGTCTGCCTCAAATTCCTGGCCGGCAGATAGGGAGCGATGTCCCACACATTGTCTCGATAGCGTGACAGCACCACGTCGCCACGTTGGCTGATAACCACATCGGGAATATCGGCGGCAGCCAAGGGGTGCAGATCAACAAGGTGTGCTCCGAAATTAGCCATGCGCTCCTCCCAGCATGGCTCGATCCCGCCACATAGGGTGAGGATTCAAGCGAGCTTCCTCGCGGGCCTGCCGAACACGATCCGGCGGAAAGCGCGGGGATATCACCTGGTCGATTTCCCGAATCACCCACCCATAGACCTTGTGCCAGCGATTGCGCATCAGGATATTGCGCTCCTTGATGAGCAGCCAGTAGAAGCTAAAAAGTCGGTACAAATCGCTCTCCATGACGACTTGGTTCGGGCAGCGAAAGCAGTAGAGGAAGGCCGTGCAAGCTTTGCCCCCCGTCTGTGGCGCGAATTTTCCGTACAAGGGAGAGGAACACCGCCCGACGCCGGTATTGTTCTTGCCCGCCAGGATGCGCCTCACGTCGTCGACTGAGACACCAATCTCGTTTGCCAGCCCGGCGACAGTAGCGGGATCATCCGTCTTCCCGCGCAGATCGGCTTCGAGGCACTTCCCGACAAAGCGATGGTTGCGAACCATCTCCGGCGTCACTGCCAGATAGTGGGTATCGGTTACGTGGGGTTGGTTGCCCAGGGCATTAGCAGTTCGCACCAGATCGCCGCCAGTCAACTGCCACATCCGCGAAGCGAATGTCTTACGTAGCCGCATGAAAGTCACTTGGAACGATTTTGTCTCACCGGTTGCAGGATCAATCTCATCACCAGTCAGGTTGTGCCTTGCGACGAAGCGGCCGATGGCATCATGGCAATTGCTACTGTTCAGACTGGAAATTCCCTCGCCGTAAGCGCCTCGCTTGTCGCGCTCAAATAGCCAAAGGAACGTGCGAAGTTCACGAGGCGCGTCTTTGACGTACTGCTCCGTCATCTCGCGCACCTCGTAAAAGAGCGTAGCCACGTCGGCGGCAATGGTGGCCGCTTCCTCGATCTCCTGAGTGTTTCGGAGCGACTGGATGGCGATGTTGTTACCCCGGCGCTTGTAGGTCGTGAGCAACGCATGGGTTTCGGGCTTTATCGGGTGGGGTTGAAGCGCCTCCCGACTCAATTCGAATAGCGGCGTAGGATTGCGTCCTGTTCTGGCGGCAATCAACAAGAGGTAGACCAGTAGTCGGTCACTCTGGCCTCCACGGAAAGCGCCGCCACGGATGGCGGTTAGATCGGCTGCGAGCGACGCCAGCAGTCGGCGCATTTCCCCCTTGGAATAGGGCTTGTGGGATACTGCTGCCCGATTGCTGTTGGGAAACGGATTGTCAGGGATGCACTCCATGCTGAGGCTTCCGGCGGCAATACACTCCAGCCAGATGGATTTGCTTTGGGAATAGGCCGTTCTTGCGCCGGAATACGAGTGCCGGCCAGACTTGGTTTTGGCTGGACGATGCCGAAGCCAGACTGCGTACTCCTCCAGGACTTCCCGGCTGATATCGGACAGGCGGCATACTGCCGATAGATGTTGGTCAAGCCGATGATCGAGATACTGAAACCACGGCGGTAATCCACCCCGGCACAAGGAGCGGATGCTTTTCGGCGAAGAGAACCTGGCCATTCTATCCAGCGCGGCACGCACAGCCGCGACCAGCTCATCGCGCCCCGCATGCTGACCAGAAACGCCGTGATACCGCCATCTACTTAGGTCATACTCCGTTCCACCGGACACCACGACCCAAGATTGCTGGGCGGGCAATGATACGACCGGGGCACGCTTTGGCGCGGCCTCCAGGGAATAGTCCTTACGCCTTGCCACTTCTGTCTCCCACCAGAAGCGCGTCGATCTCACGCTGATACATGTTCAGGTCAGCCTCGCCCATCAGGTCCAGGCAGTGGACATAGACGGTGGTGGCCTTGATGGACGTATGCCCAAGTCGATCTCGAACCCAGGCGAGGGCGGCCCCCATGTTCTTGTTCCAACTCTCGGCATACAACTCCAAAGTAGCGAACGTATGCCGCAACATATGGGGGGTGACTCGGAAGCTCAATATAGGGGGTCTCCCGTCATCAGGTGCCCACAGCCGTCGGTAGGCATTATTCAGTCCCTTCTCGCTCCAGGATTCGCCGTCCTGGTTCAAGAAGACAAGCGGTGCTTTCGTCCCGAATGCCTGCCGGTACATTTTGGCCCGCTGCGCCCCTTCCCCGAAGTTGAGGTAGTCGAAAAGCTCCTTCATCAACTGCCAGGAGACATAAATTCGACGCGGCTTACTGCCCTTGAGGGCCATGTCCCTGGGGGACAACTCAATAGGAATCCGTTTGCTGCGATCCTGGGCAGACGGGTCAAAAACATACTTCCTCGGGAACGTCCGGCATTCCTCGTTTCGAAGCCCCGATTGCAACATGAGCTTCGTCATCAATTGCAGCGTTTCCGTCCCGCACGCTTTCATGAGCGCACTGCACTGATCCAGACGAAGGAGGGGTATCGACTTCTTCGGCACCTTGGGCCGGATATTGTCCTTGGCAACGACACGGCCTGCTCGGGTGTGGCGATACATTGACGGGTGCGACTCGGGGATCATCACCACCCGGAACGACTCCTCCCAGGGCAACGCAGCAATCCGCTTCCGCCTTTCGGCCCAACGGTAGAAGGACATGATCTGGGAAATCCGTTTTCTGATCGTGCTCGGCTCAATCCGGGCTTCTCCAGTTTCCGGATCAATCAGGTCAGCCGACCAATTCCGGTAGCTGGCGATATTCGATATCTCCTCGCCATGCGGCCCCTTCACCGGTTGGTCGTCCCAGGCGAGATTGTTGGCCCCCAGCCACGAGAAATAGTCGTACAGGGCCTCTGCATGGCTTTTCCAGGTCGCCGGACTCGCTGTGTTGGCGTTCTCCAGGGAAATCCACAACAGATAGTCGTTCACCACCGGAACGAACTCCATGTCGTCATCACAAAGGAACGGAATCCCTGCACTGGGATTGCCCTTGTACACGAAATCGGAAGTGGTGTAGAAAATCCTCATCGGCTGCCCAACTCCTCGGCGGCATCCAGGCACACCTTCACGGCATGCACGAACCCCTGGCCGGTGAGGTGTCTCACAAAGTCGATGGTCCCACCACCGCCACGTTGAGGATGATCCGCCGGCAGAAGCTCATTCAGCCATTTCTCGCCCGTGAAGATGAAGCGAAAGTCCCGTCCCTGGTAGCCCACTTGAACCCGAATGCTTTTCCGGCTCGGGTCCAACGCCTCGTACTCCCTATCGCGCTTGTAGTAGGCCCCAAGGAAATTCAACACCGCCGAGAACGGAACGCCTCGGGCTCGATTGATCTGGTCGGCATTCCACGGCCCCATAAAAGGCACTCCTGAACATCACTACTGCTTGTTGATATAGAAGTATTATGGAATACAATCGGTAACATGAACAAGGTTACAGTACACGACAAATTCATCATTGTGGACAGTTGCCACGTGCAAACCGGCAGCTGGAATTACACGGAATCCGCCAAACGCAACAGCGAAAACGTGCTGATCCTCTGGAATCAACCCAACACAGCCAAGGCCTACCTAGGCCACTGGCAATCCCGCTTCAATCAGGGCACGCCCTATCCATGAGAGCGCACCATCCAATAAACGACACCGCCCCTACCAGCAGGCTTCGTCAAAGCGCTCTGCAAAAAGGATAAATGCTCACCGCATTTCCCACCCTTTCCGACGGTCGACCGCCGGAAAGCGGACATTTCCGCTGACTGAAGCGCAAAGATCAGTTTCTGGCCTGAAAGTAAGCGTCGAACTTCGCCTGTGCTTCGTCGCCAAAGAGAATCTGGCAGGCTTCCATCAGGCCTTCGGCGCGGCGGATGTCTTCGTGGCGCACAACGAGGGCGATTTTGGAGCGGCGACGCAGGAAGTCTTCCAGCGTGGTGATCATTTCCTGCTGCTTGGCGAGGCGGATTTCGCAGCGGATGTAGTCGGTACCCTTGATGAGTACTTCGGCCTGGCGCGGGTCTTCGCGGATGTCGGCAAGCAGTTCCAGGGCCTGCTGGCCGTAACGGCGCCACAGGCGGCTGCTTAAGGGCTCGATGGCATCGGGCGAGGTGTAGCGACCCAGATCCATCAGGCGGGCCTGATGCAGGTATTCCTCGCGCACGGCAGCCGGCGCTTCGCCGTACCAGGTGTAGTTGGGGAACGGCAGGCGGACGCCCATGCCGGCAACAAGGTCGGCCACTTCATTGCCGACGTTGATGCAGTCGGTCAGCTTGCCGCCGAAGATGCTGATGTGGGCGTTTGCCGGATTGGCGTCGATTTCGTGCTTGCGCGACATCTGCAGCCAGTCGCGCGCCTGGCCATCCTTGCCGGCCTTGACCACGAGGGGCCGGACACCGCAGCGCTCGGCGATGATGTCTGCGCGCCCCAGCGGCTTGGCCAGCTTGAGCCGCTTGTTGATGTTGTCCAGCACGAACTGGCGGTCTTCATCAGTGACCTCGGCATACGGCGATTCAACCCGCGTGTCGGTGGTGCCGATGCAGGTGCGCATGCCCATCGGGATGACGAAGAACAGGCGACCGTCGTCAGCAAAGAAGGTCAGGATGCGGTTGTTCGGCGTGATCTGGGGCACGATCAGGTGGATGCCCTTGGAGAAGGCATGCCGATGCGCCGTGCGCTCGCCGGTCAGGCCGTTGTGCGCATCGACGAACGGACCGGCGGCATTGATCAGCACCTTGGCGCGAATCTCGAATTCGCGGCCGGACATCCCGTCCCGCGCCCGGGTAAGCCAGCGGTCGCCGACCTTGCGCGCGCCCAGCGATTCGACATAGTTGGCGGCAATACAGCCACGGTCCATGGCGGCGCGGATGAACTGGAAAACAAAGCGCGAGTCGTTGTCGTACAGATAGGCGTCCGAGTATTCGAAGCCGCCGTAAAAGCGGTCGGTCCGGATCAGCGGCTCCTCGGCTTCGACCCGTTTTCTGGAGAGCCAGTTGGGGACTTTGGTGAAGCCGTTGCCGAACAGCCAATACACCCAGGTCCCGAGATAAACGAACAGCGGGTGGAAACGGAATCCCTTTTCCAGCGTCGAGTAAAAGCGGATTTCCCGGATGCGCGAGGGGTAGTGTTCCAGCAGATGGTTGCGGCTCTTGCACAGATCGCGCACCAGGCCGTAATCGTGGCTTTCCAGGTACTTGATCCCACCCCAGGCGAGGTTGCTGGACTGCTGGCTGGTAAACCCTGCGAAATCGCGCTGGTCGATCAAGGCCACGCGCGCCCCCTTGCCGGAGAGCGCGGCAGCGGCCACAGCGCCGTTGATGCCGCCGCCGATAATCAGCACATCGTAGTCGTGCTGTTCCAGCTTTGCGATGTTACTGGCCCGCAGTTTCACAACGCCCACCCTTTCACGCGATTAGCCATCGTCCGTCTTATCCTTAAGCCGATTTGGCGGCCGCGTTTGCCAGCTGATTGCTGTGCTTGAGCGTCAGCATGAAGAGCAGGATGGACATGATGCAGGAACCGATCATCAGCATGAAGCCGCCATCCCAGCCGAAGGCATCGACCGTGTAGCCGACCACGGCATTCGCGGCCACCGTACCGCCCAGATAACCGAACAGGCCGGTAAAGCCCGCTGCCGTCCCGGCGGCTTTCTTGGGCGCCAGTTCAAGGGCGTACAGCCCGATCAGCATGACCGGCCCATAGATCAGGAAACCGATGGCGATCAGCGCCAGCATGTCGACCGTCGGATTGCCCGCCGGGTTCATCCAGTAGACCAGGGTGGCGAGCGTCACCAGCACCATGAAGACGATCCCGGTGGTGGCGCGGTTGCCCTTGAAGAACTTGTCGGACATCCAGCCGCACAGCAGGGTGCCGGGGATACCGGCCCACTCGTAGAGGAAATACGCCCAGGACGACTTGGCGACCGTGAAGTCCTTCACTTCCTTCAGGTAAGTCGGCGCCCAGTCGAGCACGCCATAACGCAGCAGATAGACAAAAACGTTGGCAAAAGCGATGTACCACAGGAGCTTGTTCGGCAGGATGTAGAGCTTGAAGATCTCCTTCGTGCTCAGTTCTTCTTCATGCTTCTCGCTGTAGTCCTCGGGAATGTCGTTCTTGTACACCTCGATGGCCGGCAGGCCGCAGGATTGCGGCGTATCGCGCATCGTGGCATAGATGAAAACAGCCACGACAATTGCCGCGATGGCCGGTACGTAGAAAGCCGAACGCCAGTCGGCAAACCACATCATGCCGAGCAGGAAAAGCGGCCCGACCAAACCGCCGCCGACGTTGTGGGCGCAGTTCCAGATCGAGACAATCTGGCCGCGTTCCTTCTGCGACCACCAATGCACCATCGTCCGGCCGCACGGGGGCCAGCCCATGCCCTGGAACCAACCGTTCAGGAACAGCAGGCAGAACATGATCGAAACGCTGGAGGTCGCCCAGGGCACAAAGCCCATCAGCAGAAAGATGGAGGCCGAAAGCAGCAGCCCCACGGTCAGGAAGACACGCGGATTGGAGCGGTCCGAGACCACGCCCATCAGGAATTTCGAAAATCCGTAGGAAATCGCCACGGCCGACATCGCAAAGCCGAGATCGCCGCGCGAGAAGCCCTGCTCAACGAGATACGGCACCGCGAGCGAAAAGTTTTTTCTGATCAGGTAGTAACCGGCATAGCCGATAAAAATACCCAGGAAAATCTGCCAACGCAGACGGGAGTAAAGCGCACCCTGTTGTTCCGCAGGCACTTGCGGAATATGCGCAGCAGGCATGAAAAAACCGATCACGCGGATCTCCAAATGTTGTTAAACGAACAAATGCGCGTTTCCACAGCCGCAACAGCCGCAGAAATAGACGTTAAGGCGCGAATTCTAGGGCCAAAAGACGGGACAACCAAGCACAAAATGTTGCAATTCGAACATTTTAAGCACCGTATTTGAACAAATCGCCACACCCGGAGTCAGGCCAATCCGGGCAACGCCGCCCCGAAAACGCCCATGACATGCCATAATTCAGCCCACCCTCGGCAAACCCGATTCGATTGCGCTGGCGACATGAAAAGAAAATTTTCGCAAATGAACCTGAATCCGCGACATCAGGACATCCTCGCCCTGATCAAGCGGCAAGGCTTCATTGCCACCGAAACCCTGGCACAGACGTTTCAGGTCACCGCGCAAACCATCCGCCGCGACATCAACGAGCTCTGCGACCAGGGCCTGCTCCGGCGCCACCACGGCGGCGCCGCGCCGATCTCCAGCATCGAGAACGTCAATTACACCGACCGTCAGATTCTGAACCACGCCAACAAGCAACGTATCGCGCAACGACTGGCCGAACAGATTCCGGACAATGCCTCGCTCTTCATCAACATCGGCACCACCACCGAAGCGGTCGCCAAGGCGCTGAGCGGACACAAGAACCTGCGCATCATCACCAACAACCTGAACGTCGCCACCCACCTGAGCGCCAATCCCGACAATGAGGTCATCGTCGCCGGTGGCGTCGTGCGCAGCGATGGCGGCGTGATCGGCGAATCCACCATCGACTTCATTCGTCAGTTCAAGGTCGACTACGGGATCATCGGGATTTCCGGCATCGACACCGATGGAACCCTGCTCGATTACGATTACCGTGAAGTTCGCGTCGCCCAAGCCATCATCGACAATGCGCGGGAAGTGTTCCTGGCCGCCGACCACACCAAATTCACCTGCACGCCCATGGTGCGCCTGTGTCACATCGGCGATATCGACGCGCTCTTCACCGACCGCACGCCGCCCGAGGAAATCCAGCCGATCCTCACCCAAAGCAATGTCCGGGTCTACGTCGCCCCGACCACCGAAACCGGCCATCAAACCGCCTAAGCCCGAGCGATTCCCTGCATGGACCCCGCCCTCCTCGCCAAATGGCCCAACGTCCCCGCCTGTTTTGAATGGCTTTCCCTCGACCGGCGCGGCCAATGGCGGCTCAAGGGCGAGGTGATCGCCCATCGCGGTCTGATCACCTTCCTGAATCTCAACTACGCGGTCGACGATCTTGGTCGCTGGTTTGTGCAAAACGGGCCGCAGCGGGCTTTTGTGGATCTCGCCTACAGCCCCTGGGTGTTTCACCGTGCGCCGGATGGCAGCCCGGCCTTCATCAGCCATACCGGGCGCCCCGCCGGCGACATCCGTGCGCTCCACCTGGATGCCGAAGGCAATCTGCTGCTCGATACCGAACTGGGCCCCGGCCTGCTCGATGACCGCGACCTCGCCACGCTGCTGGCCGAGTGTACCGACAGCACCGGCCACCCCGTCAGCGACGAAGCGCTGGCCGCGTTACTCGCGGGCGAGACGCCTGCCATCACCTGGCACACGCTTCCCCTCACGCCCTTGCCGACGGTCGACCTCGAAAAACACTTCAATTTCGTCCGTACGCCCCGCGAGGCAGGCTGAACTGCTGCCTGCGCAGACCGCGCCTGGCGCGGTGCAAACATCACCCGATTGAGCGGGCCCCGTCCCCCGCCTCTTTAAGAAAAGGGCGACGCGGACGGCCTCACGCCTTAACCGGTTTCACCCGCACCGCCCACAGCACCCCCGCCACCAGGCCGCCGATACCGAGCACGGTCAGGGCATCCGGCCATACACCGCGCAACAGATAGGCATAGAGCAAGGCCGCCAGGGTTTCGAAAACGATCAGTTGCCCGACCAAGGCGGTCGGCAGGCGCTGGCTGGCCTCGTTCCAGCACAAGGTCCCGAGCCAGGAAGCAAAGAGGCCGATGGCAAACATCAAGCCTACGAAGGCCCAGGGGTCCGGCCCCAGCGGCAGAGGAAAGCCCGCATCGCCGCCCATCAGCCACGCCACCACGCTATAGCCCAGCGCTGCCAGCGGCAAGGTCGCCAGCCCCTGCGCGGTGGCCCAGGCACGCGGCGAACGCGTCGGATGATCGCGCAGCCAGTCTGCATTCTTGAGCGGATACCAGGTCCAGCAGGCGACAGCCCCCACGGCCAGCAAGGCACCGAGCCCATAGCGGGCCTGCGCCTCGGCGGTCGACGCTGCCAGAGCGGCCATTTCTGCCTGATTCACGCAGCCGATGCCGAGCAGGATGAGCCCCAGCGGCGGCAACAAGCGCCGCCACGGCAGATGACCATCGCGCTGATGGCTGCGCAGATTGGCCGTGATCGAAATCACCACCGGCAGCGTGCCGATGATCATGGTCGGCAAGGGCCCGCCCGCACGCTGGATGGCGCTGGAGAGGCAGAGGTAATACAGCAGGTTGCCGATGGCGGCGAGCTTGAGTGCGGCCAGCCAGTCGGCCCGCGACAGTTCCGCCAGCGCACGCCGGTCAAACCAGGCCAGGGGCAAGGCGATCACGCCAAAGGCGAGGTAGCGCCCCACCGTATGCAGCGCAGCCGGATAGTTCGGCAAGAGCAAGGGGCCGACAAAAACCAGCCCCCACATCAGCCCCGCCGCCAGGGCAAAGGCAATACCCGGCAGACGGCTCACGGGGCAGGCTTCTGCAGCAGATCGACGCGCTGCGGGTTGAAGAAGGTTGCCCCTTCTGGCCCGAGATAGGACTCAAACTTGGCCTGAACGCGGGCGTACAACTCGGGCGACAGGCGATGATCGCTGTGCGTCACCTGGATCATGCGTTGGTCAAACTGGGCGAAATTCTCGAAATAACTGCGCGTCAGGAAGAACATTTCCTCCTTCAGGGCCAGTCGACCGTCGGACACGGCCCGTTGCACGGCCGCAAACGCAGCCTCCCGCACGACTTTTTCATCATGGAAGAGCTTGAATACCTCGTTCAGCTCACCGGCATACACCGGCTCGGAAATCCAGGCCAGGCCGCCCGGCTTCAAAACACGGGCGATTTCCGATAACGCGTCGTCCATCCGGTCCATCGGCACGTGGTGCAGCGACTTGAACATCAGCACCAGATCAACGCTCGCATCCGGCAAGGGAATCGTCTCCGCCCCCCCCTGGGCAAAGCGCACAGCGGGCAGATCGGTCACCTGCAGATTCTTCGCATGCTGAATCTGATCCACCTCCAGCGCCACGATTTCCTTCACGCGCCCGGTCTGCGCCAGCGTCCGCGTCTTGTCCGCCTTGCCACAGCCCAACTCCAGCACCACCGCCCCATCGAGCGGCAAGGACTCAAGCAACACATTGACTTCATTGACCACGCGGGTCTGGGTGGGATCGGCGATTTTCATGGTGGGCTCTTTGACAAAACGGATGGCCGACGGTCGACCGTCGGCAAGGCATGGATTTCAGCGGGCAGCCGCCTGCATCAGGATTTCTGCCGCACGCAGACGGTGTTCCGCGCTGGCAGTGGGATCGTTCATCACGGCGAGCAGGAAAGCCTGCGGCTGGCTGTAGCTCGTGCCCACGTTCTGCCAGCCGGCCGGCGGCAGCGCGGCGTGCTGGCCAGCCTCGCCTGCGCGGGCAGCGGTCGGTAATACAGCGGGCGTCACCTCGCTCACCGGCGGCAGGCCGAGTTCCTTCAGGGCACGTCGGAAATCAGCCGCTGCGAGGCTGCGCACGCCAATCAGCAGATCGGCCTGACGGTCACGGCCCGGCGGGATGTCGAGGCCGGGTTCGTCGCGGAACATGGCGCCCATGCCGGGATCGATGAAAGCGGACCAGCGCTCGCTCTCGGCATCCAGGCTGGGCAGATCCGGCAAGGTCCCCTGCGGAAATTCGGCGATCACGCGCCCCGCCGGCAGGTCCCCCAGATAACGCCGGCGCAGGCCATCCAGAAACGCCAGGCCGTCGCTCGGACTGACGGCTTCGCGCAACGAAAACCAGGCACGATAACCGCCCGTGGCATTGACCGAGAGCGCCGGCAAGGGCAATTGCAGTTCATCCTGAATCCCGGCCAGCAGACGCGCCAGGGCTTCCCAGTCGGCATTGCGCACAATCTCGAGAAAGAGCGTACGGCAACGGCCATCCTCGGTGAGGGGCAGATCGGCCGGCTGATCGGGCAGCAGAAAAAGGCGGCGGCGTTCAGTGGCGAGACGGTCGGCGGTCATGGTAAGGCTCCATCAAACAGGGTCAGGCGGCGGGCGCCATGAGGATTTGGGGGCTCAGTTCGCAACCTTCAAGATAGACCGTGCCTTCCTGGATGGTGCAGGCCAGACGCATGTTGCGCTCGGCTAGCGCAGCCAGGGCAGCGCCCTCTTCCGCCGTGATGCGCAGCACGGTGAGATTGCTGAAACGGCTGAGCTTGTCGCGGGCTTGCTGCCACCAAACATCGACAGCGCGGGCACCATAGGTGAGCACGGTCACGGCCTCGGCGCGGGCGCAGGCTTTACGGATGCGCTCCTCGTCCGGCTGGCCGACTTCAACCCAGCGCTGGATGATGCCGCCCGGGTCAATTTCCCAAAGGGCGGGCTCATCATCATTCGAGATGCCCTTGCCAAAGCTGAGGTCCGGCGCGCCATGGAGGGCAAAGGCCAGCACGCGCACCATCATGCGCTCGTCGGTCTCGGACGGGTGGCGAGCGATGGTCAGTGCATGTTCGCCAAAATAGCCTCGGTCGAGATCGGCAATGTTCAGTTCAGCCTTGAAGATGGTGGATTTGAGGGCCATGGTGTCGCCAGATACATGAAAGCGGCGGATTATCCCACGGCGGACTTATAATAAGCATTCTCTAATCCTTCAGAGCCCCATTCCCGATGCGCCGCCTCACGCTCCAACTTGCCGCCCTGTTTCTTGCCCTGCCCTTGCTGCTGGCCGCCCGGCCGGTCCGGGCCGAGATCATCGACATCGATCACGCCACCCTCAATCAGTTGCGGCAAAAAGGCATCCCCGTGATCGACATTCGCCTGCAAAGCGAATGGGAACAAACCGGCATCGTGCCGGGCAGCCATCTGCTCACCTTCTTCGATGAACGCGGCCGCTACGATGCGCCGGCCTGGCTGGCCAAGGTGCACAAGATCGCCAAGCCGAACGACGCGGTGATCGTCATCTGCCGCACCGGCAATCGCACCCGGCCGGTCAGCCAGTTGCTCTCTCAGCAGGCGGGCTACACCACCGTGTACAACGTAAAATCGGGCATCAAGGACTGGATCGCCCAGGGCGGCGCGCCGGCCCCCGCCGCACCAGTCATCGCTGCCTGCAAGGCTGAGCAGCGCTGCTGACACGCCGGATCGCGACCGAAAACAAGCCTGCCCCGACGGTCGACCGTCGGCAAGGCCTCAAAACCGGCCCGGCGTTTTAGTCACAACGGACGTAAAAAAGCCCCGCCGCGCGGCGAGGCTTTTGACGATCGGGCTGCGCCCGGATCAAACGTTGCTGGCCAGATTGGTCAGCACGATGTTCTGGCGGAAGGTTTCCATCATCTTCTGCAGACCAACCTTGGCACGCGTGTTGATGATCAGCGGTGCGCGCAGGTTCGGGGCGATCACCTTCTGGCTGCCGTCTTCCTGCTTCGACAGGATCTGCATGACGACCACCTCTTCCGGCGCGGGCGATTGCAGCAGTGCGTTTTCGGCATCGGTCAGGGCCAGCTCGTAGTTGTAGCCCAGTGCATGCGGATCAATGATCTGAAAGGCCACCGCGGCATCTTCCAGGGACTGCAGGGTGAAGCTTGCGACATCGCCCGCATCGGCTTCGTGCACCAGCATGTAGCGCTTGAGGTCCTCAAACCCGACCAGACCGTTCGGGAACGTGATGACGTTCTCCGGGCTGACTTCGACCTTGCCGAACAGATAGGTGTCGACTTGCATCCCCGTTTCTCCCTCGAATGATGAATGACAATAGCCGCGATCCTACACCAAGCCTTGCCGCTTGTGCCGACGGCGTTTTCGGGGGCGGCGGGGCGGTTGTGTTTTCCGGGAGTTTTGCGCATAGTGCACGCCCGATTTTTGCTGTCCAGCCGTCCCATGCTTGCTCCGATCGAACACCGCATCGCCGTTGAACTCAATGTCCGCCCCGCCCAGGTCAATGCCGCCATTGCCCTGCTCGACGAAGGCGCCACCGTGCCCTTCATCGCCCGTTACCGTAAGGAAGTAACCGGCGGCCTCGATGACACGCAGCTGCGCACGCTGGAAGAGCGCCTGGGCTATCTGCGCGAACTCGAAGACCGCCGCGCCGCCATCCTGGCCAGCATTGAAGAACAGGGCAAACTGACGCCCGAACTCAAGGCCGAGATCGACGACGCCGAGACCAAGCAGCGCCTGGAAGACCTTTATCTGCCGTACAAGCAGAAGCGCCGCACCAAGGCCCAGATTGCCCGCGAAGCCGGCATCGAACCGCTGGCCCTGGCCCTGCTCGACAACCCCGAGCTGACGCCGGACGAAGAAGCCGAACAATTCCTCAACGCTGAAGCCGGTTTTGCCGATACCAAGGCCGTGCTCGACGGTGCCCGTCAGATCCTGATGGAAAAGTTCGCCGAAGATGCGGACCTCCTGCGCGGCCTGCGTGAATACCTGAACGAACACGGGCAGGTACGCGCCAAGGTCATCGAGGGCAAGGAAGTCGAAGGCGCCAAATTCCGCGACTGGTTCGACTTTGCCGAAGCCATCGCCGACATGCCCTCGCACCGCGCCCTGGCGCTGCTGCGTGGCCGTAACGAAGGCGTGCTCTCGGTCACGCTGGTTCTGGATTCAGAACTCGATGAAGAGAACATCAAGCCGGGCCCCAACCCGTGCGAAATGCGCATCGCCAGCAAGTTCGGCATCAAGGCGCAGGGCCGCCCGGCCGACAAGTGGCTGCAGGACACCGTCCGCTGGACCTGGAAGGTGAAGGTCTACACCCACCTTGAACTCGAACTGATGAACGCCTTGCGCGAGCGGGCGGAAGAAGAAGCCATCCGCATTTTCGGCAAGAACCTCAAGGACCTGCTGCTCGCCGCGCCGGCCGGCCAGCACGTGACCATGGGCATTGACCCGGGCATCCGCACCGGCTGCAAGATCGCGGTTGTCGACGCCACCGGCAAGCTGCTCGACACCGCCACGATTTACCCGCACGAGCCGCGCAACGACTGGGCCGGTTCCATCCATACCATCGCCCGCCTGGCCGCTCAGCATGGCGTTTCTCTGGTCGCCATCGGCAACGGTACGGCCAGCCGCGAGACCGACAAGCTGGTGCAGGATGTGATGAAGAAATATCCGGAGGCGCGCCTGACCAAGATCGTCGTCTCCGAAGCCGGTGCATCGGTTTATTCCGCCTCCGAACTGGCCGCCAAGGAATTCCCGGACCTCGACGTCTCCATCCGCGGCGCCGTCTCGATCGCCCGCCGCCTGCAGGACCCGCTGGCCGAACTGGTGAAGATCGAGCCGAAATCGATTGGCGTTGGCCAGTACCAGCATGACGTCTCGCAAACCAAGCTGGCCCGCTCGCTGGATGCCGTGGTCGAGGACTGCGTGAATGCCGTCGGGGTCGATGTGAACACCGCCTCCGTCCCGCTGCTCACCCGCATTTCCGGCCTCAATGCCAGCCTCGCTGCCAACATCGTCAATTACCGCGATGCCAACGGCGCCTTCCGCTCCCGCGACGACCTCAAGAAGGTGCCGCGTCTGGGCGACAAGACCTTCGAGCAGGCCGCCGGCTTCCTGCGCGTGCCGAACGGCGACAACCCGCTCGATGCGTCCTCCGTCCACCCGGAAGCCTACCCGGTGGTCGAGCAGATCATTGTCGATCTCAAGAAACCGATCAAGGAACTGCTTGGCGACAGCCGCACGCTGAAGAGCGTCAACGCCAGCAAATACACCAGCGAGCGCTTTGGCCTGCCGACCGTACAGGACATCCTCAAAGAACTCGAGAAACCGGGCCGCGACCCGCGCCCCGAGTTCAAGACGGCGACCTTTGCGGAAGGCGTCGAAGAGGTGAAGGACCTGCGTCCGGGCATGATTCTCGAAGGCGTGGTGACCAACGTCGCCGCCTTTGGCGCCTTTGTCGACATCGGCGTGCATCAGGACGGCCTGGTGCATGTCTCCGCGCTCTCCAACACCTTTGTCAAAGACCCGCACGAGATCGTCAAGGCCGGGCAAGTGGTCAAGGTCAAGGTGCTGGAAGTCGACCTGCCACGCCAGCGCATCGCCCTGACCATGCGCATGAGCGACGAACCGGGCAAGGGCCGCAGCCAGGAATCCGGCACCCAGCGCGGCGCTCCGCTATCAAGGAACCAGGCCCGCCACACCAGCACCCCGCCGCCCTCGGGGAACGCCATGGCAGCGGCTTTTGCCAAGCTGAAACGCTGAATCTCACCGCCGGTTCGCCGGCGGTTTTCATTTGCTTACATCCGGTAACAGCATCACGACAGCCATACGGCAAGCGCAAGCGTAAACTCCCTATTCAGAACAGGGAGAAAATCATGAAAACCCATCGTCTTGCACTCGGCATCGCCCTCGGGCTGTTGCCGTTTGGCCTCTGGGCCGGCTTTGCCTTGCCCGAATTGCTGAGCGCCGAGCAAAACGGCATCTGGTTCTGGCGCCGC
Organism: Dechloromonas sp. ZS-1; assembly: GCF_039649255.1. Lineage (NCBI taxonomy): Bacteria > Pseudomonadati > Pseudomonadota > Betaproteobacteria > Rhodocyclales > Azonexaceae > Dechloromonas > Dechloromonas sp. ZS-1. The sequence continues at coordinate 36,330 of NZ_JBDIYD010000002.1, forward strand.
AACCTGATCATCCTCTCCGGCATCGTCGCGCTATGGTGGATGAGCACCGGCATGCTGCTTGCCACGCGCGCACGTTGGCTGGAAAACATGTTTGGCGGTTTGGACAAGCTCTACCGCCTGCACAAGGATGTCGGCATCGGCGCCGGCATTTTCGTGCTGGTGCACTGGCAACTGGAATGGCTGCCGAAGAAACTGGCCAAACTGGGCTGGCTCCCCAGCCGTCCACGCGGCCCGAAACAACACGACCTGTGGCTCGATCTGGCCAAGGATGTCGGCGAGTGGGCCGGTTATCTGCTCATGGCGCTGGTCGTCATCGCCCTGCTGCGCCGCATTCCGTATCGCGCCTTCCGGCTCGTGCATAAGGCCTTCGGCGCCATCTTCATCGCCGGCGCCTTTCATGGCCTGTTGCTGCTACCCAAGGATTTCTGGCAAACGCCGCTGGGCTGGAGCACACTCGTCGTTGCCGCCATCGGCGTCGTACCCGCCCTGCTCTCTCTGAGCGGACGCCTTGGGCGCACACGCCAGCATCCAGCCCGGATCGAACATCTGCGCCAGCAACCGGGCGGTGTCCTCGAACTGACCTGCCGCCCGGAAAGCTGGCCTGGCCATCGCGCCGGCCAATTCCTGTTCATCGATTTCGGCACGCCCGTGGAAGGCGCCCATCCCTTCACGATTGCCTCCGCCTGGGCGCCTGAACAAGGCACGCTGACACTGGCCATCAAGGCCTTGGGCGACTTCACCAACCGCCTGAGCGATCACATCCGTACCGGACAGACGGTTCGCCTGGAAGGCCCCTATGGCCGCTTCGATTTCGACATCTCACGTCCGGGGGTGAAGCCGGCCAGCCAAATCTGGGTCGCCGGCGGCATTGGTGTGACGCCCTTCCTCGCCCGCCTGCAGGCGCTGGCGCAAACGGGGGAACGCAGCGACATCGATTTCTTCTATGCCTGTGCAGGCGACAGCGACTTCCCCGCCCAGCTCGAAACCCTCTGCGCTCAGACGGGTGTCCGTCTACACCCGCGCCGCACGGATCGCGACGGCCCCTTCAGCCTGCCCGAGATCACCCGACACCTGCGCACCCAGTGCTCGGTCTGGTTCTGCGGTCCGCGCCGCTGGGGCGAATCGCTCAGCCAGGCATGCCGCCAAGGCGGTCTGCCCACACATCAGTTTCACCAGGAAGCCTTCGAGTTTCGCTAAAACACAGCGGCTTTCCTCGACTTGGGAAAATGAGGGCCTGCCGACGGTCGACCGTCGGCAGGCCCTCATACTGCATGCGCCCCCCGTCCAGGCCGCGCGCCCTAGCAAGCCTGAGACGGAAAACTGGGATAATGTCGGGCCTGATTCAACGACCCCGATGGAAGAAGCACCATGTCCCAAATTCGTGTGTTCGGCATCAAGAACTGCGATACTAAATTAACAACTATCTCGACCTAATTTAGCTGCATCGGGTACGCGACTGACCAAGCAAACATGGCGAAATCAGTCGTGTACACCGGTCAACCGGTTGAATCTAATAGCCCTGTACCGCTTTTGGTATGCGAATCGATGGCTATTGGACATGAACAAGCTCGGCATCGTAGTTTTCGGCGAAACGGACCACGTTTCCTACTGCAACACCTTCGTGGAAGCTCAAGCCTTGGCAAAGCAAGGCGCTGATTACATCCGCGACAACCTCAACGCCCCTTCCCATCCTGTCAGCTTCGTGGGCCTCATGCTCGACGACAACTGGATGGACCATGCAACGGAAGAGGAAAAAGGCATCGCAGGAGGCCAGATCGCTGGCATCTGCTACGACACGATTTTCCAGTCCCGCCTGTACCACACTGAGTTGCACAAGCAGTTTGAAACCCCTGCGTTCCTCTTCACCGCCTTCAAGCAGTACCTGGATCAGGATTCCTACAGCTACTACCTGCGCCTCTTGGGCGTGGTGGAATGGACGGATCATGATCAGCTCTGCCATGCTGCGCTTCAGGCTTTCGTCTTCGCCCAGAAGCGCAAGCAGATCGAATACGCTGAGGATTCAATTGCCCACCTGCTCATGATGGACCTTGATCTGGATAACGTCGAAGAAATGCCGGAATGTCCATTGCCTCCTCCTGCATCTTCGCAGAGGCAACATTGATCCGCTTCTCAATGCCAACCACCCTGCCCTCGTTGATCGAAAACAGCAGATCGGATTCGTAAACGCTTTCGAAACCGATCAGGATGGTCTTGAGGCGCTTGCCAATTGGGCAACGCAACTGTCCGCTGAACCAATCAGCCCAGATAGGTAGCTCTGTACCAGGAAATAGATGCTGCAACGTGATGGCATTCCCTTCCCTGTCGTGCGCCACCAACCCGATTAGGAACAAGCGATTGTCTTCGATACGCCAATGGCCGACATACATCCGGTCCAGACAGGTGGGCGTGGCATAGAAGCCTGGTCGTTCTGACCAGCTGGCAAGATAGGGTTCAAGGGGCAACGAACAAAGGGCATACCAATCGCCCTCGTATTCCAGGCATTCAGGAACCTGCATCGTCATCTGTCGATGTCCCTTGGGGTGTTACGACGTGCTTCCATAGCCCCTGCAAGGTGGACACTTGTTGATCGGCTGGTTGTCGTCCTTCCCATTTCCCTTTCGGCAATGATGGCTTGAACACCATTGCCATCCACATTCCTTGCAACGATACGCAGTCAGGCCGCATAGACAGCGATAGCTCATCGTTTTTCCTTTCTGGCTTTCATGTTGTGCTGCCCCGACGAACGTGTTCATCCTGCAACAGGGAGTCCAGCCAGCGTTCAAGGAAGTTGTTGATGGTGAGATGCACCTTCAGGTCAGCAGGCCCGCCCTTAATTGGATAGGCCTCCTCGAAGCTGTAGATGTCCTTGTAGATTCTGGCCTCAGCCAACTCCCAATCCGTGTAGATGGAGATGACGATACGAGCCAACTGGAACATGACCATTGTCAATGGCTTCAAGAAAGGCAGCCAAAGCGCCAGACTCAGCGTTTGCTCCCTTGAATGCTGAAACGCCAAGATCAAGCATGGTCAGGGATTCATCAAGTGAAAGCCCCTTTTCTTCCGCATATGCTTTGGCGAGATCGTCCTGCCGACGTAAACTGTCACCTTTCCTCTGCTCTGCGGTAGAGAATCGGATGTAGTTATAGGCGAGCGGCACTGTTTGCTCCATGCGTGGATTGTATATGGCTGAGAAAAAAGTTGTTAATTTAGTATTCGGTATCAAAAACTGCGACACCATGAAAAAAGCCATGACCTGGTTGTCCGACCAGGGCATTGCCTATGAATTCATCGACTACAAGAAGGCTGGCGTGGCGGCGTCTCATTTGCCGGACTGGATGGCCCGGGCCGGTTGGGAAACTTTGCTCAATACCCGTGGCCTGATGTGGAAAAAATTGACCGACGAGGAACGTTCGGCGGTCGACGCGGCCAAAGCACAACATTTGATGACCCAGTATCCGGCGCTGATCAAACGTCCGGTGCTGGATACCGGCATTGACCTGCTGGTCGGCTTCAAGCCGGAGATTTATGCGGAGAAATTGAAATGAGCGACAGCTACGTTCGTCGTTTTTTGTTTGAAGGCCTCGATATTCGCGGTGCCATCGTTCACCTGGGCGATGCTTGGCAATACATGCAGGCCGGCCGGGATTACCAGCCGACCGTGGCGCAGTTGCTCGGCGAAACGGCTGCCGTGACCGCCCTGATCGGCGGCCAGTTGAAGCAACCCGGTCGCCTGACCCTACAATTGCGCGGCAACGGCCCGATCCAGTTGCTGGTCATGGACTGCAACGAGCAGTTGCAATTACGCGGCATGGCGCGCAGCAACCCGGTCGTCCTGCCGGCGCCGGTTCCGGAACTGCTCGGCGCCCATCAAGGTGGACAGCTCATGTTGAGCCTGGATCTGCCCACCGCCCGCCAGCCCTATCAAAGCTTCGTACCCATGGTCGGCGAGAGCATTGCCGCCATTTTCGAGCACTATCTGGAGCAATCCGAGCAACAGCCCTCGCGTCTATTTGCGACTGCCGCGTCCAAGGCGGCTGTCTGCCTCTTCCTGCAGAAGATGCCCGGTGCCGACGAGCGCGATGCCGATGGCTGGCATCGTGTCACCCAACTGGCGTCCACGGTCAAAACGGCCGAACTGCTGGAACTCGATGCCGAGACCCTGCTGGGCCGACTCTTCCACGAGGAGATCGAGGCCGGCGGCATTCGCGTCTATGACCCGCAACCCGTGGTCTATCACTGCCCGGAGGACTGGGACAAGGTACGCGACATGATCCGTGGCATCGGCCAGGCCGATGCGGAAACGCTGATCGCAGAACATGGCGAGATCGTCATTCAGGACGACATCTGCAACCGTGTGTACCGCTTTACGGCAGAAGACGTGCAAGCGCTGTTTGCCGAAAGCCAGGCCGAAAAACTGCACTGAGCATGGACAACGCCCCCTTTCTCGATCGTCGCGTCGAACTGCTCTACCGCAACCTGCGGCTGGGTCAGGCGGCGGCGATCCTGAATGCGGGGTTTCTGGTCTGGGTTGCCCACGCGACCCAGACGACCATCGGTAGCGCTGCACTCTTTCTGTGGCTGGGGGCCTGCGTGCTGATTGCCGCACTGCGCGTTCTGAGCAGCGTGCTTTATGAGCGCCAGACGCCGGTGCAGCGCCAACAACAGTTGCAACTCTGGTACCAACGCCTCGTCGCGGGGGCCTTTGCCAGCGGCCTTGCCTGGTCGGTGGGGACAATTCTCCTGATGTACCAGCAGTCCTTGTCCCAGCAGCTGTTTACCGGTTTCGTGATGGCCGGCATGGTGGCCGGGGCCGTCCCCGTCCTGGCGGCAGACAAGAAGGCGTTTCGGGTATTTGCCTGGCCGGTGGTCACCACCATCGGCATCTGCGCCCTGGGCCCCGACCCGATTCATCTCGCCTTTGCGGTCATGGCCCTGATTTTCCTGGCCTTCAGTACGCGCAGCGCGGATTTCTTCCACCACACGCTGATCGACAGCTATCGCCTGGCTCAAGACAAAGCGGGCCTGATCGAACAACTCAAGGCCGCACAGCTTGAAACCGAGCTGACCAACCGCCTCAAGACGGAATTTCTCGCCAATATCAGCCACGAACTCCGTACGCCGATGAATGGCATTCTGGGTTTGAGTGATTTGCTGGATCAGGATGAACTCACCCCGAGCCAGCGCGAATTGCTGACGCCCTTGCGTGCTTCGGGCCAGGAACTGATGCACCTGATCAACAACCTGATCGACCTCTCCGCCCTGGAAGCCGGGAAGACCCACCTCCACCCCGCACCCTTCGCCCTCTCGGAGTTTGTCGCCGCCCTGCTCGCCGAACACCGTACGCCAGCCCAGCAAAAAGGCCTGGCCCTGATCGAAGAAGTCGATCCGAACCTGCCGGGCATGCTGGTCGGCGATCTCAAGCACTTGCGTCAGATTTTCCGGCACCTGCTGAACAATGCGACCCGCTTTACCGAAGCCGGCCACATCACGGTCAGCGTGTATCTGGCACGCTCGGACGACAACACCGCCTGGCTCACCTTCTCGATCCGGGACACCGGCCCCGGCATTCCGGCCCACGTACTACCGCGCCTGAAGGGCATCCTGGCGCAAGGGGACGGCAGCAGCAACCGGCAATTTGGTGGGCTTGGCGTCGGCTTGCCGATTGCTCGCAAGCTGATCGAACTGATGGGCGGTCAGCTCGAGATCGAAAGCCAGGAAGGAGAAGGCAGTACCTTCCGCTTCACCCTGCCCTTCGAACTCCCGCCAGAAGAAGCCGATCTGCTTGCCCTGACAGGTGACGCAGCAGGGGCTGCCTGATCACAACACCTTGCCGGGATTCATCCGGCCATCCGGATCGAGCGCGCCCTTGATCCGCTGCATGAGATCGAGTTCCAGCGCCGATTTGTAACGCCGGATTTCATCGCGCTTCAATTGACCCAAGCCGTGCTCGGCGGAAATCGAGCCTTTCAGGGCGTGGACCGTGTCATGCACGATGCGATTGACGCTTGGCTGGCAGGCCAGGAAGGCCGCGTTATCCTGAGCATCGGCCTTGGAGAGGTTGTAATGCAGGTTGCCATCGCCAACATGGCCGAAGGCAACCACGCGGATGCCGGGAAAGGCATCATTCAGCGCAGCATCGGCGCGCTCGAGGAAAGCCGGGATGGCAGAAACCGGCACGGCCACGTCGTGCTTGATGCTGATACCTTCGATTTTCTGGGCCTCGGAAATGCACTCGCGCAAAACCCAGAGTGCCCGTGCCTGCTCACCGGATTGGGCCAGCGCCCCATCGCTCACCGCCCCCACCTCAAGGCAATCGGCCAGCCAGGCTTCAACCCGCGCCGGATCGGCCTCGGAAAACTCGGCGAGCACATACCAGGGGCTCGGCGGCGTGGGCGGCCGGGTATCCGGAATATGCCTGAGCACCAGGTCCAGCGAGACGGCCGAGATCAGTTCAAACGCGGTCAACTGCGCATCGAAGCTGGTTTTGGCCCGATTCAACAGGTCGACCGCCGCCGCCGGGCTGCGTACGTTCAGCCAGCAGGTGGTTTGCTGCTTTGGCAGCGGGAAAAGCTTCAGTACGGCAGCGGTGATGATGCCCAGCGTGCCTTCGGCCCCGATGAACAGCTGCTTCAGGTCGTAGCCCGTGTTGTCCTTGCGCAAGCCGCGCAAGCCATCCCAGACTTCACCGCTGGCCAGGACCACTTCCAGCCCGAGGGTCAGTTCGCGCGTGTTGCCGTAACGCAGCACCTGCACACCGCCCGCATTGGTTGAGAGGTTGCCGCCGATCTGGCAGGTCCCCTCAGAGGCCAGCGAAAGCGGGAAGAGACGATCCAGGGCACGCGCCGCAGCCTGTACCTCAAGAAGCGTGCAGCCGGCTTCCACGGAAATCGTGTTGTTTTCCGGGTCGACCGCCAGAATACGGTTCATCCGGCTCAGCGAGATGATGACTGCTGCGCCGCTCGCATCCGGCGTCGCCGCGCCGCACAGGCTGGTATTGCCGCCCTGCGGCACCACCGGAACCCTCGCTGCGGCACACAGCGCCATCACGGCGGAGACTTCCGCCGTACTGCCGGGGCGCACGACACAGCGTACCGCCCCCTGATAACGCCCCCGCCAGTCAGTCACGTACGGCGCCAGATCGGCCGGCGCCGTGATCACCTGGGCAGCGCCGACCACCCCGGCCAGTTGGGCGACCAGGGTGTCCATCGTCTCAGATGACTTCGGCGTAGAGGTCATGGTGATCGGCATCGATGACCTTGACCTTCAGGAAGTCGCCCGGCTGGGCATCAAAGTGCCCGTCCAGATAGACCAGACCATCGATTTCCGGGGCATCGGCCTTGGAGCGGGCAATCGTGCCCTCTTCATCGACTTCGTCGACCAGCACGTCGATCACGGTATCGATCTTGGCGGCCAGCTTTTCGGCAGAAATGTCTTCCTGCACCTGCATCAGCCAGCGGCGACGATCTTCACGCACGGACTCCGGCAGCAATTCGCCCAACTCGTTAGCCTTGGCGCCCTCGACCGGCGAATAGGCAAAGGCCCCCACACGGTCGAGCTTGGCATCTTCCAGGAACTGGATGAGTTGGTCGAAATCTTCCTCCGTCTCGCCGGGGAAGCCGGTGATGAAGGTCGAGCGGATGACGATCTCCGGACAGATCGAACGCCATTTGGCGATGCGCTCCAGCGTATTCTCAGCCGAGGCCGGGCGCTTCATGGCCTTGAGGATGCGCGGGCTGGCGTGCTGGAAGGGCACATCGAGGTACGGCAGGATCTTGCCTTCGGCCATCAGCGGAATCACGTCATCCACAGACGGATAGGGATAGACATAGTGCAGACGCACCCAGATGCCGAACTGGGCCATGGCCTCGCACAGTTCCTTCAGACGGGTACGCACCGGCTTGCCGCCCCAGAAGGCGGTACGGTATTTGACATCGACGCCATAGGCCGAGGTGTCCTGCGAAATGACCAGCAGTTCCTTGACGCCGGCGCGGGCCAGATTTTCGGCCTCGGCCAGCACATCACCGACCGGACGCGAGACCAGCGGACCGCGCAGGGACGGGATGATGCAGAAGGTGCAGCTGTGGTTGCAGCCCTCGGAAATCTTCAGGTAGGCGTAGTGATCCGGCGTCAGGCGCACGCCCTGCGGCGGCACGAGGTCGGTGTAGGGATCATGCGGCTTGGGCAGGTGCTGATGCACGTAGCCCATCACCTCGTCGGCGGCATGCGGGCCGGTCACGGCAAGCACGGACGGATGGGTCGTCTGCACAATATCGCCCTTGGCACCGAGGCAGCCGGTCACGATGACCTTGCCGTTTTCGTTGAGGGCCTCGCCGATCGCGTCGAGCGACTCTTCCACCGCGGCATCGATGAAGCCGCAGGTATTGACGATGACCAGGTCGGCATCGTCGTAGTTGGGCGAGAGGTTGTAGCCTTCGGCACGCAACTTGGTGAGGATGCGCTCGGTATCGGAACCGGCCTTCGGGCAGCCGAGGGAAACGATGCCGACGGTCGGCACTTTGATCTCAGTAGTCATGCAGTAAAACCTTTTTCCGGGTCGACCGGCGTACAAAGGCGATATTTTACCGGGAGAACGCGCAGTTCACGCGGGCAGGCGCGTAATCACCCGCTGCAAGGCAGCAAAACAGTCAGGATCGATGGCCGTGCCGACATGCTCCGCCATCATCTCCAGGGTTTTCGGGATCGGGATGGCTCCGCGATACGGTCGCTCAGCCGTGATCGCATCGAAGATATCCGCCGTCGTGATGATCCGGGTTTCGAGACTGATCTCGTCTGCCGTGAGCCCACGCGGGTAGCCCTTGCCATCGAGCCGCTCGTGGTGTGCGCCGGCGACGCGCGCCAGTTCGGCAAAGGCATCAATCCGGGCCAGGATGGCTTCGGTGTACTGGGCATGGGCCTGTACGGCCCGCCACTCGTCGTCATCGAGCTTGCCGGGCTTGTCGAGAATGCTGTTGCTGACGCCGAGCTTGCCTACATCGTGCAGCAACGCCCCGCGCTTCAACCAGCGCCGACGCGAGGCTGCCACATCCATTTCTTCGGCAATCAACTCGGTATACAGGGCGACACGCGCACTGTGGCCGCTGGTGTACGGGCTTTTCGAGTCGACCACCTGACCAAACGCAGTGGCAATGTCATCGAGATAGTCATCGTCCAGATCAACCGCATGCCCGGCCGGCTCCAGGGCCAGGACAGCCCGATCCACCGCACCGGAGGCCAAGGTCATCCAGAAGGCGGCATCCTGCGCCACAAGTTCAAAGGCATCGACCAGTGCAGGATCGAACCATTGCCCGCGGCGTGCCCGGATTTCGTCCAATGCAGCCTGTCGACCGTCGCTCGCATGAAAAACATCGATCACCTGAGCCAGCAGGGCAATCCGCGCATAGAGTGGAATCGCCTCACCCGCCAGGCCTTGCGGGCGCCCCTTGCCGTTGAAATGCTCATCAAGGCTATAGATGCCCTCGGAAACTGTCTCCGGGAAACGCAACAGGCGGGCGATTTCCGCCCCCCGCTGGCAGCGGGTGGCGATCAGTTCAGTTGCGATCTCATCACCGTGACGCACGATGTTGAGCACACTGCGGAAGCGCTCGGTCAGCGGCGCCCCCAAGCCGGTATGACCGAGCACGAAATTCAGGACCTGCGGCAGACTATCCCCCACGGTCTTGAAATCCCGCTTGAAGGCAAGGTCGTCGGTCAGATAAAGCTCGCAAATGCGGGCCGCATTGCTGCTGCAACCGAGATCTTTCAAGAGCAAGGTATAGTACAGGCCCCACAAGGCCTCATCCGACAAGCCGATCCGCCGCCCGATGTGCATGCCGATCCAGCAACAGCGCACACAGTGGCCTTCAGGCTGGCCTTCGGTGATATCCAGCGCATAACTGAGCGCCGAAATCAATTCCGACAGGCGCAGGGATGCGGGTGTGGCAATGCGGGCAAGTTGAGGCATGCAGGAGAGACGCTGGCTTGGGATAAAAGTTCTGCAGGCCGGTCAATCGCCCAACAGTTTGCGGACAAAACCTTCAACATAAGCCGGCCGCAGGGGCTTCAGAATATAACCGCGTGCGCCGCGAGTCGCCGCCTCGGCCACCAATTGCTTGTCAGGACACCCCGTTACCATCACCACGGCTGTTTCCGGGCTGGCTTCAAGGATTTGCGGCAAGGCATCCATACCGCCCATCACCGGCATGTTGATGTCGAGGCATAGCAGGCGGGGCTTGTGGTTGCGCGCCGCCTGGACGGCTTCACTGCCATTGGTCACGGCCTGCACGACCTGCAGCCCGCACTCTTCCAGCAAGCCCTTGAGGACGATCCGAACGGAACCGGTGTCATCGGCGATCACGGCCGTGCCGCGCACCCGGCCCATGCGTCCGCCTGGCGCAGCCGTACTCGCTTTACGAGCCAGCGCGCGGGCATCCGCGATGTCCTTGAGTTCCGCCACAATCTGCTGCTGACTGAAAGGCTTGCGGATGAATCCGGCGGCACCGGCATCTGCGGCACGCTCTTCCAAGCCGGCTTCGGCAGAGGCCGTCATGAACACCACATCGATTTCGGGGGCCATCGCCTGGATGATGCGCAGCAAGGTCAGCCCATCCCGCCCCGGCAGGTTGTAATCCAGACAGACGAGATCGGGCTGCAGGCTGCGTAAGGAATTTTCCAGCAGTTGCCCATCCTCCAGGGCGCCCACCACATCGTGGCCTACCGTCGAAAACAAGGCCGCCAGCACCTTACGCATCGCGGCATTGTCATCAATGATCAGAATTCGCATTGCCTGTCCTGCCCATTTCATCTTGTTATTTCTGACAACAATAGCAGAACGGGCGACAGGCTTGAATAGGGCGGCGACTTAGTCTGCGAGTTCAATCTGACCGCTGATGCTGGTCGTAAGCTGGCTTTCACCTGCCTCGATGGGTGCCGGTGCAGCCTCGGCCATCATGGCGGCACGGGCCATGTAAACTTTGGGCATCGGCCCTTGAGCTCCTTGCTGGATACTCATCGTCTTGATCTTCCAGCTCTTGCCGAATTGCTGGCCAATCAAGGCTGCTCTTGCCTGAAAAGCCTGCAGTGCATCCTTGAGTACTTCATCCTGGACCTTCTGACGCGTTTCCGGCGAGGGCATCTGCGACAACTCGCCCACTGCCAGACGCATCTGCTGCAACTGCCCCACCAATTCCGACATGGCGGCCGCATCACGCGACTCCAGGATCAGTTCGCTACGCATGCGCCAGGTTTCAATACGCCGTCCCTGCCCATAAACGGGATACGTCGTCTGCTGACCACTCTTGACCGTGATGCCGCTCTTGGCCTTGGCCTGCTTCAGGGCCTCGGCAACTTCCTGATTGACCTTGCGCGCCAGATCGCCGGGATTGCTCCCGTTGGCTTCGCTGTACACCGTGGCACGCACCATATCGTTCGCCGCAGGCCGACTGCTATCGACCGAGAGATCAATCAAGGGGCCGGCAAAGGCCGGGGCTGCGCACAGACCGCAAAGGGCAAGCAATGTCTTCATGAATGTACTCCTGAGAACGAGCAGGCAGGCTGCTCTGGAAAGAACATCATAATGACCGCCACGATCGCCGTCCTGAGCAAATGCGTAAGGATTTGTATCCATCCTTGGGCTGCCCGGAGCGATGGCCAATTTGATCCAAATTCGATGCCATCCAGATCGCGCCCCCTATAATCCTGTGCTTATGGAGAATCTGCCCCTCGCCCACCATCTGGCACTCAACGCTGCACGCCATCCGGATGCGCCGGGCCTGATCTATGGTGCCGAGTCCCTGAGTCTAGGCGCACTCCTGGCGGCATTGCGACGGACAAGCGCCATCCGCTTTCGCCGCACCGCCCCCGTCCTCGCTGTCGGGGCTCGCCGCCACCTGTTTGAACAAACGCTGCTCGCCAGTCTGGCTGAACGTCCCTTCTGGCCACAGGAACGCGCTACGCCGCTAGCGATCTCACCGCTGCCCGAATGCGCCCTGATGCTCTCGACCAGCGGCACGGAAGGCCGTCCCAAAGTCGTTCAATTGGGGCTGCGCGCCCTCAATCAGGCGGCCCGTGCAGCCAATGAACGACTCCCCATCGGACCGGGTGATGTCTGGCTGCATTGCCTGCCCCTGATCCACATTGGTGGCCAGATGATTCTCTGGCGCTGCTACATGGCCGGTGCGGGGATCTGCCTCACGGCACAATTCGATGCCTCGGAGATCGCGCATTGCCTTGCCCGTCATCCCGTCAGCCACCTCTCCCTGGTCCCCGCCATGCTCGCGAAGTTGCTGGATGCCGGCGTGCGCCCACCAGCGAGTTTGCGCCATGTCCTGATCGGTGGCGCTGCACTCCATGCCGCCCTGTTTGCACGCGCCCAGGCAGCCGGATGGCCGCTGCACCCCAGTTACGGCATGAGCGAAACGGCGGCCCAGATTGCTTCCTGGACACCACAAGATGGCCCCTGGCAACCGGGTCTCGCCGGTCGACCGTTGCCGGGAGTCGAAATTCGGCGTAACCCCGAAGGACGCATCGAGATTCGCGGCACACAGCGTATGCTCGGCTATCTGGGAGAAGCGCGCCTCCCTGACGATGCCTGGTTCACCACGGGCGACACGGGCTACCTGGATGAGGCAGGTCGCTTGCATATCCAGGGACGGGCCGACGACATCCTGATCAGCGGCGGGCGCAACATTCACCCGCAGGAAATCGAAGATGCACTCAGCCACCATGCCGGTATTCGCGATATCGCCGTCACGGCCCTGCCCGATCCAGTCTGGGGAGACAGCCTGATGGCGCTGTTCGTCGGTGACAGCAACCCGGCTCAACTGGCCGAATACGCAGCCCGGCACTTACCCCCGCCCTTGCGCCCGCGCCGCTACCTGCAACTGGACAGTTTGCCGCGCAATTCAGCGGGAAAGCTGATGCGCATCCAGCTCAAGCAACTCGCCGCAGACAACGCATGATTGCCGACCTGCAAAACCAGCTGCGGGCTCTTTCGACGCGTCAGCGCTTCAGCAAACTGGCGGCTGCTGCTCCGCCCGGCACACCGCTGAGCATTGCCATTGACCTGCCGGACACACCCGACCGGGCTTGGCTACAGTGCTGGCAGCCAGGCAACCAGCCTTTCTGGTTCCATGCTCGCCCAGGTGAGGGCCGTATCCTGCTCGGCGTGGGCCAGGCCTTCTTGCTGGACAGCGAAGGCCCGCAACGCTTCGCGACCTTGGATCATGCCTGGCGTGCGGTATGCCACGCCTGGCGTCATGAAGCAGATACGCCTGTCCGGCAGGCATTCTGCGGTTTTGCTTTCAACCCTGAACGCAACAATGCTTGGCCCAATGCCCGTCTCGGCATCCCCACCCTGCTGATTGAGCAGCAAGAGAACACCCTGCGCGCCATCATCACCCTGGCGGCGGGCAATATTGAAGTGGGTCTGAACAGCGCCATCGCATTGCTGACACCGGCCCAGCCCCCCTATCCACTTCTGCCTCAACGCATGCTCCGGATTCGGGATTCGGCGGAAGAAGCGCGCTGGCTGGCACGTACCCGCCATGCCTTGAGCGACATTGAAAGTGGCCTGCTGGCAAAGCTGGTGCTCTGTCGCGAGATTCGGCTCAGGCATGATCAGCCGATCGCCCCCATGCGTCTCCTTGAGACCCTCTGTGCCGAGCAGCGCGATGCCACGATCTACGCCCATGGCACCGGGCACGAGACATTCCTCGGCGCCACGCCCGAATGCCTGCTCCGATTTTCGCAGCAGCAACTCGAAACCATGGCCTTGGCCGGAACGGCCTGGCAGGACTCCCCGCCGCTCGCCAGCGACAAAAATCGCCACGAACAGTCCCTGGTCACCGAGGCCATTCTGGGTGCCCTCGCGCCGCTGGTCACCGGACTCGAACTGTCTCGCCCGGAGGCAGCGCCAGCAGGTATGCTGACTCACTGGCGAACGCGCATCAGCGGACAACCCCGCCCTGGCGTGCGCTGCCTGACGGTGCTCGACGCGCTCCATCCCACGCCCGCCGTCGGCGGCTTTCCTTCGCAGCCAGCCCAGCGCTGGCTGCAGCGACACGAGCCCGCCCGCACAGCCTGGTACAGCGGCGGTTTTGGCCTGCTTGGCAGCGATGGCAGCGGTGACTTCTCGGTTGCGCTACGCTCAGCCCTGCTCCGTGGGGAGCAGGCGTATCTGCAGGCGGGCGCCGGCATCGTGGCCGGTTCCATCCCGGCGCAGGAGCTGGCGGAAACCAATGCCAAATTCGGTACCCTGTTGCACGCTCTGGGATTGCCCACCGAAACACGCAGAGAACAGCACGCAGTCGAGGAAAGCGCCTAGTTTCCGGCAGTATTTCAGGATGTCATCATCCTGAAACATCACCGCAACAAAATGCGGCTCGCCGGGCATATACTGTCCGGATCCCCGGAGCGTACGAATGACCATTGCACAGCTGACCCCCCGTTTCCCGACCGAAAACTACCTCAATCGCGAACTTGGCCTGCTGGCCTTCAACCGCCGCGTCCTGGCACAAGCCCAGGATGAGCGCGTCCCCCTGCTGGAGCGCCTGCGCTTCCTTTGCATCGTATCGAGCAATCTGGACGAGTTTTTCGAGATTCGCGTCTCCGGACTGAAAGAACAACTGCGGGCCCGTAGTTCGGCGGTCACGACCGATGGCAAAACGGCACAGGAAGCCTTCCGTCAGGTGAGCACTGAAGCGCACGCCATGGTCGCCGAACAATATCAGCACCTGAATGAAATCATTCTGCCCATGCTGGCCGAGCAAGGCATCCGCTTCCTTCGCCGTTCCACCTGGACGGAGGCTCAGCGCGAGTGGATCCGCAACTATTTCCATCGCGAGATGGTGCCGGTGCTCACCCCGATCGGATTGGACCCCTCCCATCCCTTCCCGCGCGTCCTGAACAAGAGCCTGAATTTCGCGGTCGAACTGGAAGGCAAGGATGCCTTCGGCCGAAGCTCGAACATCGCCATCGTGCAGGCGCCGCGTGTACTCCCCCGCGTTATCCAGTTACCGGAAGACCTCTCCGGCTGTGCACACGGTTTCGTTTTCCTGTCGTCGATCCTGCATGAATTCGTCGATGAGTTGTTCACCGGCATGACGGTACTCGGCTGCTACCAGTTCCGGGTCACCCGCAACTCCGACCTCTTCGTCGATGAGGAAGAAGTCACCAACCTGCGCACCAAACTCCAGGGCGAACTGCCGCAGCGGCATTTCGGTAACGCCGTTCGCCTGGAAGTCGCCAACAACTGCTCGCAAGCCATCACGGAATTCCTGCTCGCCCAGTTCGAACTGAAGGAAGTGGACCTTTACCGCGTCAATGGCCCGGTTAACCTCGTCCGCTTAATGCAGGTTCCGGATTGGGTCGACCGTCCGGATCTCAAATTCCGCGCCTTTGCGCCTGGTTTGCCGAAAGGGCTGACCAAGGGCGTCGGCATTTTTGACAGTATCCGTCAGGGTGACATCCTGATTCACCACCCCTACCAGAGCTTTGCGCCGGTCATTGAACTGCTCTCGCAGGCAGCAACCGATCCCGCCGTGGTCGCCATCAAGATGACGGTCTACCGTACCGGCACCGACTCGGTCCTCATGGAGTCCCTGATCCGGGCTGCCCAGAACGGCAAGGAAGTGACCGTGGTCGTCGAACTGATGGCCCGTTTTGATGAAGAAGCCAACATCAGTTGGGCCACCAAGCTCGAACAGGTTGGCGCCCATGTCGTCTATGGGGTGGTGGGCTATAAAACCCACGCCAAGGCGCTGCTCATCGTGCGTCGGGAAGAAGGCGGCCTGAAGCGCTACGCCCATCTTGGCACCGGCAACTATCATCCGCGTACGGCACGGCTGTATACCGATTTCGGGCTGTTGACCGCCAATGAGGAAGTCACCCACGATGTCGCCGAGGTGTTCAAGCAACTCACCGGCCTGGGCAAGGCACGCACCCTGAAACAGCTCTGGCAGGCTCCATTCACCTTGCAACCGAATGTGGTCATCGCCATCCAGGCAGAGGCAGAGGCGGCCAAGGCTGGCCGCAAGGGTCGAGTCGTCGCCAAAATGAACTCCCTGCTCGAACCGGAAGTCATTGATGCGCTTTATCAGGCGTCGCAGGCCGGTGTTGAAATTGATCTCATCGTCCGCGGCGTCTGCGCCCTGCGCCCGGGCGTTCCCGGCCTATCGGAGAACATCCGGGTGCGCTCCATCATCGGTCGCTTTCTGGAACATCACCGGATTTTCTACTTCCATGCCGACGGCAAGGAGCAGGTCTATCTCTCGTCTGCAGACTGGATGGAACGCAATTTCTTCAAGCGCATTGAGCTTGCCTTCCCCATCCTCGATCCAAAACTCAAGAAGCGGGTGATCAACGAAGGCCTGAAGTTCTATCTCGCCGACAATCAACAAGGCTGGGACATGAACAGCCAAGGCCAGTACCAACGTCGTCGCTCGGCCCGTGCCAAGCCGCACAGTGCACAAAGCGAATTGATGCTGACACTGGGCAATCTCTGAGCAACAATCCGACATGCTGAACCGGGCGTGCCGCAAGCACGTCCCGAGTTCAGATAGAATCGCGTGCTTCCTGCCTTTTCTTACACCGCACCGATGCTGTCCCGCCTTGCCTTACCGCTGCTTCTGGCCACCCTGCTGGCCGCGTGTGCTTCTGCTCCGGCACCGGCTTATCGCAACGAAGCATTCGATGCCGAAACGCCCTTCCAGTTTCACAGCGATCTGCCGCCCCTCGTCCTCTGCGAACACGGCAAGCGGGCCCTGCTGAGCCAAGGTTACGAAGTGGACGCTTCCGCCCCGCTCAATCTGCGCGGTTCAAAATTTTTCCAGCCGCAGAGCGAGCATCAGGTGCAATTGCGCCTCACGCTGGTCTGCCTGCAAACGGGCAAGGACAGCACGCTGTACGCGAATGCCTTGCAGACCCGCTACGAGCTGAAATCCGGCGGCAGCAGCACCGGGCTGTCGGTGGCCGGCCTGGGCTCGATTTCCGTTCCCTGGCCGACGGACAAATCTTCGCTGGTCAAGGTCGGGGAGGAAACCATTTCCGACCCCGGCTTTTACCAAAGACTGTTCGTCCTGATCGATACGCTGAAGGACTGAGTTCGATCAGGCACGGCGAACGCCGACCACGCCCTCGATGTCGTGAATCAAGCCGAGGGTGCGCTGCAATTGCTGCAGGTTGCCGACCTCCACGGTAAAGCTCATGTGGGCCTTCCCCTGCTTCGACTGGGTATTCACCCCGACCACGTTGAGTTTTTCCTTCGTGAAAATTTCCGAAATATCGCGCAGCAAGCCCTGGCGGTCGTGCGCATCCACGACGATATCGGTTGCGAACACCCCGGTCGTCTGGGTTCCCCAGTCCGTCTCGATCACCCGCTCCGGATGCAAAGCCGCCAGATTGGCAAAATTTGAGCAATCCGCACGGTGAATGGAGACGCCCTTGCCACGGGTGATGAACCCCTGGATTTCATCCGGTGGTGCCGGTTTGCAGCAGCGTGCCAACTGCGTGAGCAACTTGTCGACCCCGACAATCAGGATGCCCTGATTGCCTTCAACCGGCTTGCTCGGCCGTGCCGTGACGGTATCCGGCGCCTGATTCTCGGCCGCCAGATCGCCCCCCCGCGCCACGGTCTGGAAATGACGCAGTTGCAAATCGCCCCGTGCGGCAGCGATGTACAAGTCGTCGGCCCGGGTAAATCCCATTTTCTGGGCCAGATCATCGATGTTCGCACTGGTCTGGCCGGCCCGCTGCAGTTCCTTGCCGATCATTGCGCGGCCTTCGGCCAGGGTTTCTTCCAGGGCCAGATTGGCAAACCAGGCACGCACCTTGGTCCGTGCACTCTTGGTATGAATGTAACCAAGCGAAGGATTCAACCAGTCACGCGACGGTCCACCGACTTTGGCAGTGACAATTTCGACCTGCTGCCCGGTCTCCAACGGCGTATTCAAGGGCACCAGCTGTCCCCCGACCTTGGCACCACGACAACGATGACCGAGATCGGTATGCACCCGGTAGGCAAAGTCGACCGGCGTCGCCCCTTGCGGCAGATCGACCACACGTCCCTGTGGCGTGATCACATAGATGGTTTCATCCAGCGCAGCTTGCTTGTAATGCTTGACCCAGTCCGAACTGTCGGTGACTTCATCCTTCCAGGTCAGCAGTTGGCGCAGCCAGGCAATTTTCTCGTCATAGCTGTCTTCGGAGGTCCGCTTGCTGCCTTCCTTGTAGCGCCAGTGCGCCGCCACGCCGAGTTCGGCATGCCGGTGCATTTCCCACGTACGGATCTGGATTTCCAGACTGCGCCCATCCGGGCAGCGGACAGCCGTATGCAACGAGCGGTAGTAATTGCCCTTCGGATTCGAGATGTAGTCATCGAACTCCTTGGGAATCGGTACCCACAGGTTATGGACGATGCCCAGGGCGGTGTAGCAATCCTTCAGGTCATCGACGATGATGCGCAGGGCACGGACGTCATAGACCTCGGAAAACTCCACGCCTTTTTTGCGCATCTTGTTCCAGATGCTGTAGATATGCTTCGGTCGGCCGTAGATCTCTGCCTGCTCGACCCCGCATACCCGCAGTTCGCTCCGCACTTTGGCCACGGCATCGGTGATGAACTGCTCGCGCTCGCTCCGCTTCTCGTCGAGCATCTTGGCGATTTTTTTGTAGGTCTCCGGATGCAGGAAACGGAAGGAAAGATCCTCCAGTTCCCACTTCAATTCCCAGACCCCGAGGCGGTTGGCCAGCGGCGAGTACAGTTCGAGGGTTTCCCGTGCGACCGGCACGCGCAGATCGTCCGGATTGGCCGCATAAAAGCGCAAGGTCTGAGTCCGGCTGGCCAGGCGGAGCAACACCACGCGGATATCCTCGACCATGGCCAGCAGCATCTTGCGCAGTACTTCAACCTGCGCCTTCATCTCTGCCGGATTGGTCTCATCCGATTCGATATTGGTCGCGACAAAGCCTTTGGTGATCGGGCGCAGCCTGTTCAGGCGGGAAATACCATGCACCAGATGCGCAGCCGCCTTGCCGAATTTTTCCTCGATATGCGTGACCGCATGTTCGACGTGCGATGGAATGGCGAAGAGAACAGCCGCAATACGGGACTCCGCGTCGAGCCGCAAACCGGCAATGATCAAGGCCATGCCCAATGCATGCGACCAGATACGTTCGCCACTACCCAGATTTTTGTCGCCGTAGACTTCCCATGCGTATTCGACTGCAGCACGAATACGCCCAGCCTCTTCCGGCGACACACCCTCGCATAAGGTGGCGAGGAACTGATCGAAGTTGCTCTGAGCGGCAACAGAATGAATGACGGAAACCATTCGTCAAATTATACGGCGCCCATCAGCGGAAATGCAGCCCTGATATCAATCAAGAATTTTTGTTAATTCTGATACGTTAATATAGGATAGATACGTTATCGCCCCAGTCTCTCCGCATGACAAAAAAATTCAGGACAGGGCTCAGCGCGTATCTGATCCTCCTGTTTTCCTTCTTTGGCTGTTTCGCCTGCGTACACTCGGCCATGGCCGATATTCGCATTGGCGTATTGGCCTACCGTGGCAATGATGTTGCGCTCAGAGAATGGCAAGGACATGCCGATTATCTGACCCGTCAGATTCCCGGCCAAGCTTTCCGGATCATGCCCCTTGGTTACACCGCAATCGAAGAGGCCGTTCGCACCGGCACCATCGATCTGCTGATCACCAATACGGGTCACTACACCGAATTGGAAGCCACCGGGCGTATCTCACGTGTTGCCACCCGCCTGATTGCTGGCCCGCAGGGCCCGCTCAATCATTTTGGCGGCGTGGCGATCACGCGGCCTGAACGCCTGGACTTGATTCATTACGCCGATCTCAAACGAAAAAGCCTGGCGATTCCCGATCGTTCGAGCCTGGGCGGCTGGCAAATGCACCTGCGGGAAGCCAAGGCACAGGGGCTGGACCTGGAAAAGGATGTCGCCCAGATCCAGGAAACCGGCAACCACGAAAAAGTCATCGATGCCGTCCTCAGCGGCAAGGCGGATGCCGGCTTCATCCGCGCCGACCTGATCGAATCCCTGCAAGCCGCCGGAAAATTACCGGCACACGCCCTGCGCATCATTGATGCGCGTCACACCTCGGGCTACCCGTTCCTGCACTCCACCCGACTCTATCCGGAATGGCCCCTGGCCCGCGTCGGCGATCTGCCCGAAGCGATCACCAAACAAGTCCTGATCGCCCTCCTCGCCATGCCCGCCGAGGCCGAGGCCGCAAAGCAGGCGCACATCCATGGCTGGACCCTGCCGCAGAACTATCAAACCGTCCACGACTTATTTCGCGAGACGCACCTCGGTCCCTATGCCAACCAGGAGGTCACCTGGCAGGACATTTTCAACACCTATGGCACGTACTTGCTGGGATGCCTGCTCGCTCTTGCCGGGGTCCTGCTCATGGGTATCCGGCGGATCATCGGCGACAACCAGCGCTTGCGCGAGCGCGAACAGGCCTTGCGCCTCGCTGCCGCCGTATTCCGCCATGCGGAAGAAGGCATCCTGATTGCGAACGCCAAGGGCGTCATCGTTGACGTCAACGACAGCGTCACCCGCCTGACCGGCTATGGGCGTGGCGAACTGATCGGGCAAAAGCCCCGTCTGCTCAGTTCCGGCATGCATGACACGGGCTTTTACCACGGACTCTGGAAAACCTTGCTGCAAGAGGGTTTCTGGCGTGGTGAACTGAAAAATCGGCGCAAGGATGGCAGCCTCTACACCCAGCACACCAGCATTTCGTCGATTCGTGATGAATCGGGCGAGACCACTCACTACATCGGCATGATTGCCGACATCACCGACGTCAAGGCCAACCAGGAAAAGCTGGAGCACATGGCCTATTACGACGCACTGACCGGCCTGCCCAACCGCGCCTTGCTGAGCGACCGACTGCATCAGGCGATTGCCCTCGCAGAACGCCACCAGCACCATTTTGCCATCTGCTATCTCGACCTCGACAACTTCAAGCCGATCAACGACCAGTGGGGACATGCCACCGGCGATCAGGTACTGGTCGAGGTCGCCCGCCGTCTGACTCATGCCTTGCGCCAAAACGACACGGTCTGCCGTCTGGGGGGCGATGAATTCGTCATCCTGCTCAATGAGCTGAGCTCGCCGGAGGAGATCAGCCACGCCCTGCAGCGCGTCCATGCCGCGCTGGATGCACCCTTGCAAGTCGGGGACACCTGGATGGCCATCAGTGCGAGTACCGGCATCACCGTTTACCCGGACGATGCCACCGATCCCGACATGCTGCTGCGTCATGCCGACCACGCGATGTACATCGTCAAACATTCCGGGCGGCGGCGTCAGATGCGTTACCGGCAGCACATGGCGGCGGTCGACAACGCCCAGGCACTGGAAATCGAACAGGCGTTCCGGGAACGGGAATTCGTCCTCTACTACCAGCCCAAAGTCGACATGCGCCAAGGCGAGATCGTCGGTGCGGAGGCGCTGGTACGCTGGCAACACCCCACCCGCGGCCTGCTGCTGCCGGAAAATTTCCTGCCCCTGATCGACACCCTGCACCGTCAGGCCGAGCTCGGTGAATACGTGATCCGCGAAGCACTTGCACAGATGACCGACTGGGCCAAGCGCGGACTGCAACTGGCCGTCAGCCTCAACATCGATGCGGTCCACCTGCAGCAAGCAGACTTTCCTGAGCGACTCGACCATCTGCTCGATGCTTATCCGGATGTGCTGCCGCCCCAACTGGAGTTCGAAATTGTCGAAACAGCCGCACTCCAGGACCTTGAACAGATTTCAGAGCGCATCGCAGCGTGTCGTCAGGTCGGCGTGCAATTTGCGATCGATGATTTTGGCACCGGCTACTCTTCGCTCTCCTACCTGAAGCAACTGCCGATGCAAACACTGAAGATCGACGGCTCCTTTGTCCAGAGCATGCTCGACAACCCGGACGATCTGGCCATCGTCGATGGCGTCATCGGTCTGGCCGGTGCCTTCCGGCGCCGCGTGGTGGCAGAGGGGGTTGCCACGATCGAACACGGCACGTTGCTGCTCAAACTCGGCTGCGAATGGGGCCAAGGCTTCGGCATCGCCCGACCGATGCCGGCGGCGGCACTGGCCAACTGGATACTCGAATGGAAACAGCCGGCGGAATGGCGGGTGGCCAATCGCTGGCCGAGCGGCGATCTCCCCTTGCTCACGGTGGAAATCGATCACGTCCGCTGGATTCGCCAACTGGAAACAGTCCTGATGTCCGACGACGAAACCCTGCCCCTGCCGCCCACCGACCCGCGCGACTGCCGCTTCGGTCAATGGCTGCGCGGCGATGGACGGGTCCGCTACAGTGGCATCCCGGCTTTCGAGCAAGTGCTCGAGCGCCATCTTGACGCCCATCGCTGCGGGCAAGAATTGCTGACCCTGCGGGCAGAGTCGCCCGTGGCAGCACGCGCCCGCATCAGCGAACTGCACCGCTGCAGGACCCGGCTGCTGGACAGTCTGCACCACCTGCATCGGGCCGTGATGCACCTGCCCGCCTGATGCGCTGTCCGGGCAAAACGGGCAGGCCGGCCTCAGGGTAAACGCGCCCGGCAGCCCCCGGCTTTTCAGGCATAATCGCCCACCATGCTGAAACGCTTCACCAATCCTTATCTGCTCCTGACCCTCACCGCCCTCTTCTGGAGCGGCAACATGGTGCTCGGGCGCGGCATCCGGGCCGACATCCCGCCCATGGCCCTGGCTTTCTGGCGCTGGCTGATCGCCTTTTTGCTGGTCCTCCCCCTGGCCCTGCCCCATTTGAAAAGCCAGTGGCCGCAGCTGAAGCAGGGCTGGAAACCCGTGTTCATCCTGGGGCTCTTGGGGGTCGGCGGTTACAACACCTTTGCCTATGTCGCCCTGCAATACACCGTGGCGACCAATGCTGTCCTCCTGAACTCCTTCATCCCCGTCGCCACCATTGCCATCTCCTGGGCTTTCCTGGGTAAGCACCTGCGCGGTCAGGAAGGCCTGGGTTTGCTGCTCTCCCTGATCGGTGCGCTGACCATCGTGGCACGCGGCGACCTGCAGGTGCTGACCCATCTCAACCTGAATATCGGCGACGTCTGGATGCTCGGTGCCGTGCTCATCTGGGCCATCTACACCGTGGGCCTGGCCTGGCGCCCGGCCGGCGTACACCCGATGCTGATGCTCGCGGCGTTTACCGCCGTCGGCCTGGCCGCACTGTTCCCGGCTTACCTGTGGGAAATGGCCAGCGGCCGGCACATCAATCTCTATCCGGGATCGCTGGCCGCCCTCGCCTACGTGGGCATTTTCCCGAGCTTCGTCGGCTACATTTTCTACAATCGCGGGGTAGCAGAGGTCGGCGCCAACAAGGCCAGTCTCTTCATCCACCTCATGCCGGTGTTCGGCACCCTGCTCTCTGCCGTGTTTCTCGGTGAGGTTCCCTTCTGGTATCACTATCTCGGCATCGGCCTCATCTTTGCCGGGATCTGGCTGACGATGAAAAAGGCCTGATGGGACTGTTCGACTGGTTGCGCCGGACGAAGCCGACAGCCATTTCCGATACCCTGTGGCAGTCGACCGTCGACAAACTGCCGTTTCTGCGTTGCCTGACGGTCGACGCGCAAAAACAGCTGAAAACGCTGACCGAAGCCTTTCTCGCCGAAAAGGAATTCACGGCGGCCGGGGGCCTTGTGCTCAGCGACGAAATCTGTGTCTCGATTGCCGCCCAAGGTTGCCTGCCCATTCTGGGACTGGGTTTGTCCGCCTACCGGGACTGGGTCGGGATCATCGTCTATCCCGATGAGTTCGTCGTGCAACGCCGCATCGAGGACGATCACGGCATCGTCCATGAACTCGACGATGTCTTGTCCGGCGAAGCCTGGGCCGGCGGCCCGCTGCTGATTTCCTGGCAGGATGCCCAGCTCAGTGGCCAGGCCGGCTACGAGGGCTACAACGTGGTGATCCACGAATTCGCCCACAAACTGGACATGCTGAACGGGGACGCCGATGGCATCCCGGCCCTGCATTCGGGTATCCGTGAAGCAGACTGGCTGGCGGTTTTCGATCCTGCTTTTGCAGACTTCTGCACGCGCGTCGATGCGGGGGAAGAAACCCGCATCGATCCCTATGCCAGCCAGGATGAAGGCGAGTTTTTCGCGGTGGCTTCGGAAACCTTCTTCGTCAGCCCCGCCCTCCTCAATACCGACTATCCCGCGCTCTACCAGCTGTTCTGCCGTTACTACCGGCAAGACCCGCTGGCCCGCGCCTGACGCTCAGCTGGCCAGCAGGAACTCCCGCACCAGGGCGATCTGAGCGGCATCCTGAAACATGGGCGCATGCCCCACACCCGGCACCTGTGCCAGCGCCGCACGCGGCCCCCGCTCACCCATGGCCTGCCAGGTGGGCTCGTCGAGCAGATCGGACTGGGCACCACGGATGACCAGGGTCGGACAGGCAATGGCGTCATACAAGGGCCAGAGATCGATATCCTGATCGACAAAGGCCTGGCGGAAAGGCACCGCGATCTGCGGGTCGTAGCGGAAACGCCAACGCCCATCGGCGCCCTGACGGACACTGCTTTCAGACAGCGCGCGCCATTGATCATCGGTGAGCGGACCAAACGGCGCACTGATCGCCCGGATGTAAACCTCGGCAGCCTCGTAACTCGGCCAGCTGGGATCGGCACCAACGTACTCGCCGATGCGGCGCAGGGCATCGGCCCGCAGCAAGGGGCCAACATCGTTCAAGACCAGGCGATGAATCGGCGTTCCCGGCTGCGCTGCCAGCGCCATGCCGATCAGCCCCCCCATGGACGTGCCCAGCCAATGGACATGGTCGACATTCAGACGGGCAATCAGCGTCACCATATCCGCCACATACTGGGGAATGGCGTACCCTGCCGGATCACGCAGATGGCTGCTCACGCCGCGCCCGACCACATCCGGGCAAATCACCCGGTAATGGCTGGACAAAGCCTGGGCCAGGACATCGAAATCCCGGCCATTACGCGTCAGACCATGCACGCAGACCAGCACGCGCGGGTTATCGCGTGCGCCCCATTCGGTATACGCCATCCGATGCAAGCCGGATGGACTGATGCACTGCACACCGCGTTGATTGATTGTCATGCTCCCCTCCTTCTTGTTGGTTTATGGGCTCACTCTATCACCGGCCATGCCAATACCGTGCACGCGCAGCCCGCGCACCTTCCAGACGAACCGCATCCGTACTCAGATGAATCCGCACACAGCCATCGGCATCCGTTCGCCAGAGACGGCTGCCCAACGCGACATGACGAGCCAGAACCAGCGGCGCAGGATGGCCGAAACGGTTGCGATAGCCCACGGGAAAGATAACGTCGCGGGCCCCCACGGCTGCCAGAAAGGCGGGCGTCGACGAGGTCCGCGAGCCGTGGTGCGGCACCAGCAACACATCCGCCGGCAATGCGGATGGCCAGGCCTGAAGAAGGTGTGCCTCGTCCTCGGCTTCGATATCGGCAGTCAGCAGCACATGCCGGCCGCCTGCAGAAATTCGCAAAACGCAGGAAAGATGGTTGCTTTTCAGGTTGACCGTCGGCGCGGCCTCGGCCGGATGCAAGACGGCAAATACCACACCGTCCCACTGCCAACGCTGGCCTGCAACGCAGCGTGTGCCGGCCATGCCGGCCACGGAGGAACGGACTTCATCGACCGGCAACGCTGACAGCACCGACGCAGCGCCACCCGAATGATCACTGTCGCGATGCGTCACCATCATCATATCGATACGATCCACCCCTTCATGGCGCAGATAAGGGACGACCACACGCTGGCCGGCATCGCTCTCCGGCCCATACAGCGGACCCGGATCGTAAATCAGCGCATGCCGGGTGGTGCGCACCACCACGGCCAGGCCCTGCCCGACATCCAGCACATCGATCCGCGCTTCACCCGGCGGCAAGCGCTGTGGCGGCCAGGCCAGCGCCGGGATCACCAAGGCGAGTCCGGCATAACGCCCCGGCACACCCCGGGGCAATAAGGCGACGATGACGCCCACTCCGGCCAGGATCGCCACCCAGAGGGGCGGGGCCGGGGCCTGCCAGACCGGCCACACGGCCAGCCACCCCAAGACCGCCATCAAGCCGGACAGGACGACATGTGCCAGAACCATCAGCGCCCCGCCGGGCAACAGGGAGGCCAGCAGTGCCAACGGCGTCACGACCAAACTGATCACAGGAATCGCCAGGGCATTGGCCAGCGGGGAGACCAGGGAAAACTGCTGGAACAACAGGAGCACGATCGGCAAGGAAGCCAGGGTGGCGGCCCATTGCACCCCTTGCCAGGCGAGCAGTTTCTGCCGCCAGTTCAATGCCTGTGCACGGACACCTCCGCCGATATAGAGCAAAGCGCCGACGGCACAAAAAGACAACCAGAACCCGGCAGACATGCCTGCCCAAGGATCCAGAACGAGCACGCAGCACAAGGCAAGGGCCAGTATCCGGCTGGGGGCGAGTTGTCGCCGCGCGAGCATGGCCAGGGCCGTCACCGCGAGCATGTAGGCCGTGCGCTGGGCGGGAATGGCAAATCCGGCCAAGGCAGCATAGCCCAGGGCGGCCGCGGCGGCCCCCAACAAACCGGCCTGCTGCGCCGGCCAGCGCAGGGCCAGGGCTGGGATGCGCCGCCAGCAAAAGCTGAGCAGATGCCCGAAGAGGGCCGCCACCAGGGTTACATGCAACCCGGAAATCGAGAATATAATGACAATGAAAACATAAATTATCTGGTGCTGCCATTCCTATTGCCTACTCCTACATTCGCTTTTCCACGCCTGAGCAGCTAAAGGGTGATTCACTTCGCCGGCAAGCGGAAAAGTCAGAGAAATACGCAGAAGAGCACGGTCTGACACTCGACAACTCGCTAAATCTGCGTGATTTTGGCTTGTCAGCGTTTGACAAGTCGAACATAACCAAAGGGGCGCTCGGGAGCTTTTTGCGAGCCGTTGAAGACAAGCGAGTTAAGAAAGGCTCGTATCTACTTGTTGAACACTTAGATCGCCTATCCCGGGATCACGTCTTTGACGCATTACAGCAGTTCATCGCCATTGTTAATGCTGGCATCTTCGTGATCGGAATGACCTTGATAGGCCGCACGGGAACTTGGATGGATTGTTCGGGTTGAGATGCGGCCGTTACGGCAGGTTGAATTGTTGTGGCGGGCTTGGTTGCCATTTTGTACCTCCTGTGATTGATGACAATTGCATCCTATACAGACGGGCAGGAAAGTACATAAGCGGGTGAGCGTTGTTGCTGATGCCGTTAGTGGCTTGGGTTGGCGTCAGCTTTTGGGGTCACTTGCTCATCATTAGCAAGTTCCCATAGCACTGGCTCATAAATCACGAGTCGGTAGTTATCGATGCGCCAGCCGTGTTCAGGTTGATCGTCAAGGCCGACGTCGTGTTCATTCCAGAGATTTTTGAATACCTGCTTGTCGATGTCAGTGAATGCGTCGTCGAATTCGAATTGAGTCGATTCCAGTTCATCAAGTTCAGCACCCCAACCGAGATCGAGGTCGCACTCAATGCTGCCTCGTTCATTGCGCTTATCTTTGTCATTCAGGGGGAGGAAGCCTTGGCCGTAACTATAACGTTGCGTGATGGTGCAGGTACGGCCATCCTCGGCAATGACATCACAGGAAAAATCGATGGACTTCTTGTTGATGGGCGTGATTCGATAGAAGATACTCATCGCTGTGCTATTCCTTGCTGGATTGCTCGAAGTAGTCGAGGTAGTTGCCGATGATGTAGCGCAGCAGGTCTGGCGATGTCATTCCTTGTTTAGTGGCGGCAGACTTGATGCGTTCGATCTCGGAATTACGAACGCGCAGGCAGATAGGTTTGGTTTGGGCTGTTGGTTTCATTGCACGGTTCCTTGTTGGGCGCGAGAAGTTTCTGATGGCGATGGCGCGAATTCGCTGGAGATTATGAAATTGTCGTAGTTGCCACGTTTCCAGATATCCTTGAGGTCGTAAGAGATGACGCGTTGCAGGTCGGACTCGTCGTTGCCAATGCGTTGCACGTATAGACTGCCGGTTTTAACTTCATCGAGCCAGATCTGTTCGGCAAGTTCGGTAAATTTCTGGTGCCGTGTCTCGGGTAGCTTGGCGAGTAGGTGATAGTGCAGAAATTCGGATTCGGAACCGATTTCGGGAAAGGCGAAGAAGAACAGGCGCTGGTCATTGGGCTTCTTGTAGTAGTTGCGGCCAAATAGCTTGCGATCGATGAATGAGGCCCAGGTCTTGAGCTTGGCGGAGCCGGTACGAAGGCTGGTTTCTCGGTTGAAGTTGGCTGTGATGTGCCATTGCGGTTCAATGTCGAGAAGCATTGATTGAAGCGCAGGAGACAAAACGCTTTTCTTGTAGAAATTCGTCTCTGGAAGCACTGGATTTGGCTGATTTTGATGTTGGTTTGTCTGAAAATGATGAATTTGCATATGAGAGTCCTTTGATTTGGTTTGCATAGGCAAAGGAAATCCAATGCCGTGCGTAGTTAGGCGTATGTAGGTGTATGTTTTATTGGTACTTTTATATAGCGAGTAACGCATATATCCAGTAATCTTTCTATTTATTGCCCGAGTGATTACAAAATCCAAAAATATCTATGATATTTTTTTATGGATAGCTTTCATTTGATAGACTTTTGTTATTAACCATTTCGTGGCGCAAAGGCGCTGAAAAAGCAGTGAATCTGCAATGAAAAATAAGAACGAAGCCTTTTCACGAGTCGTTATCGATGCACAACTGACGGCGTTGGGATGGAACGTCCAAGACCAAAATAGCGTCCGCTTCGAGGTCGTTTTGGAGGACGGGACACGCGCTGACTATGTGCTGTGTGATCGTGACGGACGCGCAATGGCCGTCATTGAGGCCAAGCGGTTTTCCGTTAATCCGGGCGATGCCGCAGAACAGGCCAAACATTACGCAAAGCTAATGGGCGTCCCGTATGTGTTTCTTGCCAATGGCGCAGAGACACGATTTTGGGAATGGGAGACTGAGGCATTTCCGCGCCCGGTCAAGACATTCTTCAAGCAAGACGACCTTGAGCGCCGATTCGCTACGACAAAAGTTCGGCGCAATCCTCTGAATGTTCCAATCGATTCACGGATTGCTGGCCGGGACTATCAGCAGGATTGCATTCAGAAGGTTTCGCAGGAAATCCACCAAGGGCGCCGCAAGTTGCTAATCGAAATGGCGACGGGCACCGGCAAGACCCGAACAGCGGCGGCACTCATCAAGCGATTATTTGAAGCAAACCTTGTTACCCGAGTCCTATTCTTGGTTGATCGGATTCCATTGGCAAAGCAGACAGAGGATGCTTTCGTTGAGCACCTGCAAGACTTTCCCTGTTATGTATTGCGTGCCGGTCGCCGGTTTCAGGACGAAAAGCGAATCACCATCACCACGCTGCAATCTATGGTGAATGTCTATGCTGACTATTCCCCCGGTTACTTCGATCTGGTCATTTCGGATGAATGCCATCGCAGCATCTATGGCAAGTGGAGTGGTGTTCTCAAGCATTTTGACGGAGTGCAGATCGGCCTGACCGCCACACCGTGTGTCGCTGGTGACCGACATCGATTTGTGGCGTTTCAGCCGGGTTGCCGCCACGCCCCAGATCGCTCGCCCCCAGCGACAAGAGTAGCCTGGCCGGGATGCCATGGGCGACGGTCGACGCCGGATCGACGGCAAATTCGAAACGCCAGCCCCGCTCGGTTCGTTGCGGCAGGGTATCGATCTGTCCCGTTATACGAATATCCTGCCCTTCGAGTGCAAGCGGCAAGACCTCGGACAGGCGTCCCTCCGCCCGACACGCGGCCCAGGCCACCCCCAGCATGAACGCAGCCAGACAACACAGGATCAGACGCAACCATGGCGCGGTACGTCGGCTCAGCCAGCTTGCCGCCCCCACAACAAGCCCGCCCACGCCATATGCCACCGAGGGTGGCAAGACGGCAGCCGACTGAACCCAGAGTGTTCCGGCAGCAAAAGCGAGGATGGCAAGACGCATCCCCGGATCATTTCATTTATGCATATATCATGCAACCGATCCAGCTTGGCAGGAAGCAAGAATCCGCGCTAAGCTGGCTTCACCATGCGCAAGTTCCTCAAGCACCATCTGCCGGACCACGAAACGATACGCCGCAACCCGTGGCTCAAACCGTTCGAGAACACCCTGCTGCATCCGCGCCTCTGGCACCTCAACCGCCGCTCGGCGGCCGGTGCGGTTGCTGCCGGTCTGGCTTGCGGACTGATTCCCGGCCCGTTACAGATGCTGGGGGCGGCAGTCTGCGCGGTACTTTTCAGGGTCAATCTGCCCTTGGCGCTCTTCGTCACGCTGTACACCAACCCGTTGACCATCGTGCCGCTGTACCTGCTGGCCTACCAGATCGGACGTTTTCTGCTTGGCATTGATCACGGGTTCGCACCGCCTCCAGTGCTGGATTTGGTGCATTTGCAGGCGTGGACCGTCGCCTTTCAAGGCTGGATCGTCGCAGCCGCCAAACCGCTGGCCCTGGGCCTGCTCGCCCTGGCCGCCAGCTTTGCCACACTGGGCTATCTGGCGGTCAAGGCCGGCTGGCGACTTTACCTGCTGCACGCCTGCCGGCAACGCCGACTCAGGTCTTGAAGCGCCCGACTTCCTGCGCCAGGCTCTCGGCCAACACGCGCAGATCATCTGCAGTCTGCGCATTGCCGCGTGCCGAGGCATTATTTTCCTCAGCCATCTGGGCAATTTGCTCGACGTTGCGGGCAATTTCAGTACTGGCCATGGTCTGCTCCCGCAAAGCCGAGGTGATTTCAGACACCGCCCCGAGCACCAGCCGTGCCCGTGCCTGAACCTGACTGATCGCATCGCCTGCACGCTCAGCCTGCGCAACGCCGCTACCAACCTGCGCCACCCCTTGCTGCATCGAAGCCACCGCTGCGGCCGTTCCGGATTGGATCGCACTGATCATGGCGGCAATTTCCTGCGTTGACTTGGCGGTACGCTCTGCCAGCTTGCGGACTTCATCTGCCACGACGGCAAAGCCACGTCCGGATTCACCCGCCCGGGCAGCTTCAATGGCCGCATTGAGCGCCAGCAGATTGGTCTGATCGGCAATTTCCTTGATGGTCTCGACGATGGCCGAAATCTTGTCCGACTCGGCACCCAGCGCAGCCACGGCTTGGGCGGAAGACTGCACGCTGCTGGCAATCGACTGGATCTCCGCCACCACCCCCTGAACGATTTGCGCGCCTTCGGCTGCCACATTGTCCGATTCGGCAGAGCTGCGCTCAGCCTCTTCGGCATTACGCGAAATATGATCGACGCCCACCGTCATCTGCTGCACGGCAGATGCCATGGCCGAGGCGGCATCGCTCTGGGCCGCCGTACCGCTGGAAATTTGCCGGCTCGATACGGAAAGTTGTTCGGCTGCCTGATTCAAGGCCTCCGATTCACGCTGAATATTGCCCAGAAGCCCGCGAAAACTAGCCGCCATACTGCTGAAATGACGCCCTGCACCATGCAATTCGTCACGCCCGCGCATCGTAAAGTCAGCCGTCAGGTCGCCAGCGGAAAGAGATTTTGCCCCCCTCGAAAACACATCGACACTGCCCAGCACGGAGTAATACATCCCGCCCGCGAGATAAGCCAGACACAACAGGCAGCCCAGGGTGAGCCCCACCGCCAGCCACATGCGCTGGCTCTTGGCGGCCTTGCGCAAGGCCAGTTGTTGTTCGAAATCGCTCAGCAAGACCTCGAACATCATGCGATAGCCGCTGTCGATGAGTGCCGTCGTCTGCTCGTAATAGCGCTGCGCCGGTGTTTCGAAACGCTCAGCCAGGATGTCCTCACGCACCAGACGGATGACGCTCTCCACATCGGCCGAGAAAGCGGCAGCCGGTGCCTCCAATGCCCCGCGCAGGCCGGGCTGAAAACGGATCACCTTGCCCAGATTGATGTTTTGCGCCCGCAAGGTCCCGCTCATTTCTGCCAGGGTGGCGGCGATGTCAATCCGCTGCTGTGCGCTCAAAGTCCGGTTGGCCAGCACATTGGTTCCCCGCGCCCGGGTTTGGCCCAGGCGTTCCAGCATCGCCGGCATCCGATACACGGCGGTATCCATCATATAAAAGGTGTGCATCTCGGGATCGATGCTGAGTTGGCTGTAATCGGCCAGGTCGGCCATCAGCAACAAGATGCGGTCAATCAGTTGATTGTGCGCTTTTACGTTCTCGGCCGGCGTCAGGCTCAGGCCATTTGCGGCCAGCGCGCTCCAGCCATCCCGGACAGCCTGCCAGGCCGGGCCGCTGCGCATGTCCACTGCCAGCGCAGCATCGCCAGCCTGCAAGGCAGCCTCGACTTCCTGCGCCTTGACCTGGCGCTTCTCGCGCATCCCCTCATTGCCGCCCAGGAGGCCGGCAGACAAGCCCCGATGCTGTTGGATCAGCTGTGTCAGACGATTGACCGGGCGCAACATCTGGACGCCTTCCAACTCCTGATCTGCCAGCAACACATCATGGCGCAAGCCCTGAAAGAGCATGCCCAGCAACGCCAACATCACGCCACCGGAAAACAGTGCCAGGAGCAGAAACTTGAAGGGGTAGCGCAGATGATCCAGCAAACGGATCACCGGAGAGAACAGCAGATTCATAACCACACTCGGCACAAGGGAAAGGCTGAATGCTAAGAATTCGCGCTCCGTAAAACCCTGATCTCGATCATGGATTAGTCATGAAATATTTTTTTGACACCGTCTCCTGATGGACGACCGTAATGGGCATAAAAAAAGGCACCGTGATACCGGTGCCTTTTCTCTCGACGATGAATCAGCGTCAGGTTCTGAATCGGGCCACTTCAGTACTCAGCGTTTCTGCCATACGACGCAGATTGTCTGCCGTCGAGGCATTGTTGCCTGCGGCAGCATTGTTTTCTTCTGCCATCTGGGCAATGCGCTCGACGTTCTGGGCGATATCGGTGCTGGCGGTTGCCTGTTCGCGCAAGGCGACTGTGATTTCGGAGACGGAATCGACCACCTGGCGCGCCTGGTTCTGCACCTGACCGATCGCCTCGCCTGCCGATTGGGCTTGAGCCACACCGGAGGCCACACGCTCGACCCCCTGCTTCATGCTGCTCACGGCCGCTGCAGTACCCTGCTGGATCGCGGTGATCATGTCCGTGATTTCCTGGGTCGACTTGGCCGTGCGTTCAGCCAGCTTGCGAACCTCATCCGCCACGACGGCAAAACCGCGCCCGGATTCACCCGCCCGAGCCGCTTCAATGGCCGCATTCAAGGCGAGCAGATTGGTCTGATCGGCAATATCCTTGATGGTGCCGACAATCGCAGAAATCTGATCCGATTGACGCCCCAGGGATTCGACCGCCGACGCAGACTCATTCACGGTCGATGCAACGCCCTGAATTTCCGTCACGACACGCTGCACGATGACCGCGCCGGACTCGGCGACCTCGTCCGAGCTCTGGGATGCCGTCTGGGCATCCTGAGCATTCTTGGCAATATGATCGACACCGACCGTCATTTCCTCGACGGCAGCCGCCATGCTGGATGCAGAATCGCTCTGGGCACTCGCACTGTGTGCGATCTGCTCACTGGACGTAGCCAGATCCTGTGCCGCACCACGCAACTCCTGGACATCGGACTGGATACGCCCAAGCAGTTGGCGGAAGGACTCGGCCATCCGGTTGAAATTCTGCGCGGCATCCTCCAGTTCATCCGTACCGCCGGTATCGAAATTCACCCGCAGGTCACCATCGGCCAGGCGGCTTGCAGCCTTGGAAAACACATCCACGCTGCCAACCACCGAGTAGTACGTCCCGGCAGACAGGTAGGCCACCACCAGCACGACGAGCAGGGAAACCAGCAGATCCAGCATCAGGACGCGCTGCGCCTGGGCTTTACGCACCTGCAACTGACCTTCGAACTCCGGAATCAGCGTCTCGAACATGATCTTGTACCCGAGATCGATGACCTCGGTCGTCATGGCGAAATAGTCCTGCGGCGCCGTCGCAAAGCGCTCGCTCAGGATGTCCTCGCGCACCAGGGCAAAAATCTTCTCCGCGCCATCCGAAAAGGCCTTGGTCGGCCCTTCCAGCGCCGCCTTCAGCGAGGGCGTGCTGAGCATGACTTTTTCGAGGTTCTTGTTCTGGGCATGCAGCGTTTGCGACATTTGCGCCACGGTGGCGGCAATATCGATCCGCAGTTGCGGGGACAGTTCTTTCTTCGTCAGCACCCCGGTGCCGCGTGCGCGGGTAATCCCCATCGGTTCCAGCATCGCGGGCATCTTGGTGACCACGGTGTCCATGAAATAATAGGTATTCATTTCCGGATCGAGCGTCAGCTGGCTTTCGTCTGCCACATCAACCATCAGCTCCAGCGCCTTGTTGATCATCTGCGTGTGGCGCTTGATGTTCTCGGGCGGAGTCCAGGTCAAACCCTGCGCACGAATGGCCTCCCAATCGCTGCGCACGTTTTTCCACAATGCGGACGCCCGTGCCTGCGGCAAGAGGGCGGCCTCGGTCGCCGCGAGCGCGTCAGCCACGTCTTTTTCCTTGGCGGCCCGTTTTTCGCGCATGGCATCGTTACCGTTCAGGACCCCCGATGAGAGGCCGCGATGCTGCTGCATCATCTGAACCATCTTGTTCATCGGTTTCAAGGCCTGCAAGCCAACCAGTTCGTCCTCGGCCACCCTGATATCGCGGCTCAGATTGGCATAGACGGTGTAGAGCAGCAGCAGGATGACGGCCCCGACCACAGCGCCCAACAGGATAAACTTGCTCGTGTAGCGCAAGCGACTCATCAGCGCAATGGCCGGCGAAAACAAGGCTTTCATGGTATTTCCTCCGCGGGAAGATGCCTCAAGCATTCTCAAATTATCTTATAAGTGCAAATAATACCAACCAAACAGTCAGGCCGCACGCAGATTGCCGTCAACCAGGGTTAACACCTTGTCTGCGCGCGCTGCAATTTTGGGGTCGTGCGTCACCATGATCAGGCTCGCCTGACGCGTCCGAACCTGATTGATCAACAATTCAAAGACGGCACCTGCCGTACCGCCATCCAAGTTGCCGGTCGGTTCGTCCGCAAGCAGGCAAGCCGGTGCCGTGACCAAGGCGCGGGCGATGGCTGCACGTTGACGCTCGCCGCCCGACAATTCACCCGGGCGATGCTGCAGGCGATGCCCAAGCCCGACCGCCGCGAGCATCTCGCCTGCCGTTGCCAAGGCTTGCTCACGGGCCTGACGACGAATGAGCAAAGGCATGGCCACGTTTTCCAAGGCAGAGAACTCGGGCAGCAAATGGTGAAACTGATACACGAAACCCAGATGCCGGTTGCGCCAATCGCCACGGTCGACCTCGTTCATGGCCGAAAAATCACGCCCCATCAACTCGACCTGTCCTTGAGAGGGCGTATCCAGCCCGCCCAGGAGATGCAGCAGGGTACTTTTTCCGGAGCCGGAGGCGCCGATGATGGCCACCGTTTCGCCCGGCAGAACATCAAGGTCGATCCCGGCCAGGACACTGACGTCCAGGCCACCGCCGGTAAAGGTCTTGCCAATCTGGCGGGCCGAGAGCACGGGCTTATTCATAGCGCAGCGCCTCCGCCGGATTCACGCGCGCGGCCCGCCAGCTCGGGTAAAGCGTTGCCAGCAGGGAGAGGACAAAAGCAATCACCGTCACCCCCCAGACATCGCCCCATTGCAGATCGGAAGGCAGGTCGGAGATGTAATACACGTCCTTGGCCAGGAAATGGATGCCGAGCAGGCGCTCCAGCGCCGGCACCACGACATCGATATTGAGCGCCAGCGCGACGCCACCCAGTACGCCCAAGCCGAGGCCGACAAAACCGACCAGCGCGCCCTGCACGACGAACACGGCCATGATCGAGGCCGGACGCGCCCCAAGGGTCCGCAGGATGGCAATATCGGCCTGTTTGTCGGTTACGGCCATAACCAGCGTGGACACCAGATTGAAGGCAGCAACGGCCACGATCAGCGACAGGATGATGAACATCATCGTCTTTTCGATCTGCACCGCCCGGAAGAAATTGGCGTGACTCTTGGTCCAATCCTGCAGATAGGCATCGGCATTGATCAATCCGGCCAGTTCGCGGGCAATACGCGGGGCGGCAAAGAGATCCTCGACCTTCAGGCGCACCCCGCTCACCCGGTCACCGAGCTGATACAAACGCTGCGCATCGGCCAGATGGATCAAGGCGAGGCCGGCATCGTATTCATACATGCCCACCTCGAATATCCCGACCACGCGGAAGGAACGCACACGCGGCACCACCCCGGCCGGCGTCACGGTCCCCTGCGGGGCAATCAGCGTCACTTTGTCGCCGGTGAACACACGCAGGGAGCGCGCCAGATCGCTGCCCAGAATGACGCCGAACTCACCCGGCCGCAGGTCGTCCAGGCTCCCGCTGACAATCGTCTTGCGAAAATCAGCCACCGTATCTTCCTGATCGGGCAGGATGCCGCGAATCAACGCACCTTTGACATCCCCTTCGACGGTGAACATCCCCTGGGACTGCACAAACGGCGCTGCAGCGCGTACGGCTGGATGCTGCCCCGCCTGCCGGGCAATTTCCGGCCAGTTATCCAGTTCGCCGCTCATGCCCGTGATCTGGATATGGGAAGCCACGCCCAGAATGCGCGTGCGCAGTTCTTTCTGAAATCCATTCATGACCGAAAGGACGACGATCAGCGCAGCCACGCCCAATGCGATCCCGAGCATCGAGATCATGGAAATGAATGAAATGAAATGGTTACGTCGCTTGGCGCGGGTGTAGCGCAGGCCGATCAGCAACTCGTAAGGCAATGCCATTGGAAAAAACCGGTATCGATCAGGGCGTCATCTTACACGCACTCATCACCGCCTCATATTCTTGATTCACATCAAAATCCATGCATCCGGCGATGGCGGCGATTCCGCGCCACCAGACGAAACCGCCTGCCAGGCGGGGTGGTAAACTGCACGC
The DNA here is from genome assembly GCF_039649255.1 of Dechloromonas sp. ZS-1. NCBI lineage: Bacteria > Pseudomonadati > Pseudomonadota > Betaproteobacteria > Rhodocyclales > Azonexaceae > Dechloromonas > Dechloromonas sp. ZS-1. The sequence continues at coordinate 73,337 of NZ_JBDIYD010000002.1, forward strand.
CTTACTCCAAGCCTGATCCATTGTGCACCTCACCCTGATTGTTCCCGAACTGCTCTGGCCCGAGCCCGATGACCGCCAGACCTTTGACGCCTTGCAAGCGCCGGGCCTGGCCTGGCTGTTTGCCCGCGCCGAACTGACGCAGCACGCACGCACGCCATTTGAAACGGCGCTCTGCGCCGCGTTTCCCGGCGCGCCCGGGCTGGCCGCGCTGCGTCGCCTGGGTGACGGCCATGACGACGCGCGCAGCGGGCACTGGTTGTGTGCGGACCCGGTCCATCTGCGCTTCCACCATGAGCGCATCGTCCTCGCCGATGCCGGCGCCTTCGATGTCGACGCGTCCGAAACCCAAGCCCTGCTGGCCGATCTCAACACGACGTTTGCCGACATCGGCGAATTTCACTTCGGCGACGCCCGGCGCTGCTATCTGCGCCTGCATCAGGCGGTCGACCATGCCGTACAGCCACTTTCTGCCGTGGCCGGGCGACGCATCGACGGTGCCTTGCCCACGGGCGATGCCACCCTCACCCGCTGGCTCAACGAAGTTCAGATGTTCCTGCACGGCCACCCGGTCAACTCGCAACGCCAGGCCGTCGGCAAACCGGCCATCAACAGCCTCTGGCTGTGGGGCGGCGGCAGTTTGCCGCAGCAACTGGCCAGCCCGTTCAGCGCCGTGCTGGCCCGCGATCCGATTGCCCTCGGCCTGGCGCGGCTCAGCGCCACGCCAGCGCCGGCGATGCCCGCGCGCTTCGACCCCAAGGCGGATCTCGGCCCCAATCCGCTCATCGTCCTCGACGACCTCCTCGCGCCCGTTCTGTATGAAAACGGGGGCGACTGGCGCAGCCGTTGCGACGCATTGGACCAGGCCTGGTTTACGCCGCTGCAAAAATGCCTCGGCAGGCAGGTCGACCGTCTGGACATCATCGCCCCCACTATTTATGGCTGCCTGCGCCTCTCCCTGAGCCCCTCGGCACGCTGGACATTCTGGAAATCCCCCCGCCCGCTGGCCGATACCGCACGCCACCTCGCTGAAAACGCTACCGCATGACCCGCCTCGTCTCCCGCAATGCTGCCCCCCGCACCGTCTGGCAACTCGAACAACAAGGCCTGCACCCGCTGCTTGCCCGCCTCTACGCTGCACGCGGGGTCACCGACAAGGCCGAACTCGATTACGAACTGAAGTCCCTGCTGCCGCCGGCCAGCCTGACGCACGCCACCGATGCCGCCCAGATCCTCGCCGACGCCATCGAAGCGGAAGCCCGCCTGCTGATCATCGGCGACTACGACTGTGACGGCGCCACCGCCACGGCCGTCGGCCTGCGTGCGCTGAAGAGTCTGGGGGCGACGGTCGACTTCCTCGTCCCGGACCGTTTCAAGCTGGGTTATGGTCTCTCGCCGGAGATCGTCGATGTTGCCGCCAGCCTCTCGCCGGACCTCATCATCACCGTCGACAACGGCATCGCCAGTCTGGAAGGCGTCGCCCGCGCCCAGGAACACGGCATTGCCGTGCTTATTACCGATCATCACCTGCCGGCCGAGACCCTGCCGCCCGCCGACTGCATCGTCAATCCGAACCAGCCGGGCTGCGATTTCCCCTCCAAGTGCATTGCCGGGGTAGGCGTCATGTTCTATGTCGCCCTTGCCCTGCGTGCCGAGCTGCGCGAACGGGGCTATTTCAACGATCATCCCGAACCAAACTTTGCCGACCTGCTCGACCTCGTCGCGCTCGGCACGGTGGCCGACGTGGTCAAACTCGACCGCAACAACCGCATCCTGGTCAGCCAGGGCTTGAAGCGCATGCGCGCCGGCCGCATGCAGCCCGGCATTGCCGCTTTGTTCAAAGCCGCCGGACGGGACCCCAAGCGCGCCTCCGCTTTCGACCTCGGCTTCCTGCTCGGGCCGCGCCTCAATGCCGCCGGTCGTCTGGCCGACATGCGCCTGGGCATTGAATGCCTGAGCACCGACGATCCCGCCCGTGCCCTGCAAATTGCGCAGGAACTCGACAACCTGAACCGCGAGCGCCGCGAAATCGAATCGGACATGCAGGATCAGGCACTCGTCCTGCTCGAGGCCCTGAACACCGATGACCCCGCCCCCGGCGTTGCCCTCTTCGATGAAAGCTGGCACGAAGGCGTGGTCGGCATCCTCGCCTCGCGCATCAAGGAAAAACTGCACCGCCCGGTATTTGCTTTCGCCGCCAGCGAGGGCGGCATCATCAAGGGATCGGGCCGCTCGATTCCCGGCCTGCACCTGCGCGATGCCCTCGACCTGATCGCCAAGCGCGCGCCGGGCATTCTCGTCCGTTTTGGCGGCCATGCCATGGCAGCGGGCGCGACGTTGCGCGAAGGCGATTTCGAGCGCTTCCAGGCCCTCTTTGCCGAGGTGGCCGGCGAGTTGCTCGATCCGGCCGATCTGACCCGCACGCTGGAAACCGACGGCGCACTGGAGACCGGTTATATCTCGCTCGACATCGCCCGTCTCCTGGAAAACGAGGTGTGGGGCCAGGGTTTCCCGGCACCGCTGTTCGTCGATGAATTCGAGGTCGAGCAACAACGCGTGCTCAAGGACAAACACCTCAAATTGCGCCTGCGCAAGGGCAATGCGCGCATCGACGCGATCCAGTTCAACTTTGCCCGCCAACCGGGCGACCGGACCCGTGCGGCCTTCCGGCTGGCAATCAACGAGTACATGGGGGTCGAGTCCCCCCAACTGATGATCGAATATCTCGAGTAATACAGCCGCTTAACCGAGTTGACCGTCGATGAAGGCGGCCAGCTCGGCTTCCGGCATCGGTTTGGCAAAGAGATAGCCCTGAAAGGTGCTGCAGCCACAGGTAGACAGGATCTCGAACTCCCGCTCGGTCTCGACCCCTTCGGCAACCAGGTGCAGACTCAGGCTCTTCCCCAGGAAAATGATGGCGTGCGGAATGGCCATCGCCTTCCCGTCCTGATCGCACCCCGAGACAAAGGAACGGTCGATTTTCAGCGTATCGATGGGCAAACGCTGCAGATAGGCGAGCGAGGAATAGCCGGTACCGAAATCGTCGACCGCCACCCGGACGCCCAGACGACGGATCGTATCGAGCATCGTGATGGTGTGCTCGATGTCGCCCATGATCATGCTTTCGGTGATTTCCAGTTCCAGGCACTCGGGCGGCAGGCCGGACACCGAGAGTGCGGCGGCCACCATGCCGGGCAGGCCGGGTTCGCGTAGCTGACGGGCCGACAGGTTCACCGCCACGCTCAAGCGCTCGCCATTGACCTCCGGCCATTGCGCCGCCGCCTTGCAGGCTGAAAACAGGACGAACTCGCCGATCGCGATAATCTGCCCGGTTTCCTCTGCCAACGGGATAAAGCGGTCCGGCGTCACCAGACCATGCACAGGATGGCGCCAGCGCACCAGCGCCTCACAGCCCTGCATGCGGCGATCCTGACCGACCTTGGGCTGATAGACCACGGTCAGTTCCTGGCGCTCGATGGCCCCGTGCAAGGCGTTTTCCAGGGCAAAGCGTTCCTGGGCCGCCCGATTGAGGTCACGCGTATAGAAACAATACTGCCCTTTTCCGCGTTCCTTGGCCTGATACATGGCCACATCCGCCACACGCAACAGACCGTCGAGGTCCGGCGCATCTTCCGGAAACACGCTGACCCCGATGCTGCAACTGACCTGCAGCGCGTGCCCGCCCAGCGCCAATGGCGATTGCACGGTCGACACCACTCGATCCAACAAGTGCGTGATGCCCTCGTTATCGTGCACATCGCCCATGATCAGGACAAACTCATCCCCACCATAGCGCGCCACGGTATCCACCGCACGCAGCGCACTCCGCAGGCGGCCCGCCACTTCCACCAGCAGGCGATCCCCCATGGCATGACCCAGGCTGTCGTTGATCACCTTGAAGTTATCGAGATCGACAAAGGCCAGGGCAACATGTCCGTTATCGCGCTTGGCCCGTTTGATCGCCTGATTCAGGCGATCGGCCAGCAATTGGCGGTTGGGCAGGCCGGTCAACGGATCGTGCGTGGCCTGATGGTGCAGTTCCGTCTGATGACGGCGCCGCTCCGTGATGTCTTCCACCGTCCCTTCATAAAACAGCAGGCTGCCATCCGGCGCATGCACGGCATGGGCGTTTTCGGCAATCCAGATGTGCGTGCCGTCGCGGCGCACCACTTCGGATTCGAAGTCGCGTACGCGCCCGTCGCGCTGGATCAAGGTTTTGAAGGCCTCCCGTCGCCCGGGATCGACATACAGGCTGCTCGCAATGTCCTGCAGGCCCCGCATCAGCGCCTCCGGATCCGGGTAGCCATACAGTTTGGCCAAGGCTGGATTGGCCGCCAGATAGTGCCCATCCTCGCTGGTCTGGAACATCCCGATCACCGAGTTCTCGAACATGCTCCGATAGCGCAGTTCGGTTTCCGCCAGATAACTCTGCGACAGCACCCAATCGCTGACATCCTCCAGATACCCTTCGAGCAGCAAGGTGCCATCAGCGGCCCGGGTCGGCACGGCACGCTCGAGCAGCCATTTTTCATCGCCGCCCCGGCAAATGACCCGGTATTCCACACGATAAGGCTGTCCGGCTGCCAAAGCGGCCAGCACCTGTTCGCGCACCGCCTCCCGGTCCTCCGGATGCGTCAGCGCATCCAGCGAGGACATCCCCTGGGCCTGCAAGGCATCCACGGCATAACCGAACAACCCCGCACAGCCCTGACTCAAGACCTGCAAGGGCCGGGATGGCATGGCGAGGGCCTGAAAATAGGCCCCGTCCAGATGATCAAAGAAGGCATCGGTCGCCCTCAAGGCTCCCCCTGAGGGCGCGCCGGCATTCGCGCTGCGCTGATCCTGAAACCTCATGCCCCTCTCCTCGCCCTCAAACGGACGCGGTGCGATCCGCAATAACATGCGTGTGTTCTCCATCCTTTTCCGGGCTGATCACAGCCTCGCCACTGGCGACAGCCCAGGCAAACACCTGGTCGATCACGGCGGTCGCCGTTGTGTAGTAATCCAGGGTTTCCACCGTAATGCCATCAGCCTGGAGCATCCGTGTCCGCACCAGGCGGGTCAGGAAAAGCACCTCTTTTTCGGCGTCGACCGTCGCCGGCAAGGCCGGTGCCCCCTGGCGCGCCTGACGCAGCAGCATTTCAGCCCGTCCGGCGAGATACATCATGCGCACGCGCGCCACGGCCGAGCAGCGCTTGCGGACGACAATTCCCATCCCCAAGGCCCGCATCTGCCCCAGACATTCCGCCAAGGCGGGCAATCGGGCCACGTGATTACGCAACGCCCCCAGGCAGCGCGGCGCCACATGCGGGACCAGGCGGATTTCTCCGTAGTCCGCCAACCAGGACAGCAACTGCGTGATCAGATAACTGTGACGGGCCAGGCTTTGCTCGACCGAACACCCGGGCAACGCCTCCCGGACTTCTTGCCAGGCATGCATCAGCAAGGCGACATCATTGAGCGTAAAACACGGCATTTGCCGCTGCGCTTCGCGGCGGGCCAGACGACGCAAGGCAGGAAATTTCGCCACTACCTCTGCCGCCTTCTCCTCCAGACGACGCTCAAATCGCTCATCGCCCCCAAGCCAGGCCGACGCCATCCCCCGATGCTGCTGAATGCACATCACAAGTTGCAGCAAGGTCTGAGCCCCCAGCAAATGCGCTGCCAACTGCTCGTCCTGCTCATGCACCACCCGCCAGCGGTAGGCGAGACAACACGAAACAAAGAGCACCAGCACGCCGATCTGGAGAGCAAGGAGCGCGATGTTACTCATACGCCCTCCGCAGACCGGATGCATCGGGCATCCAGATAAACACGGCATACACGGGAACAGGCAATGGGGAACATGATTTGCGTGGCATCGGGTTATTTTTCTTGTGCGTCGCAACATTCGTGCCATCAATTTTGATTCATGTCAAAACGCGAAGTCGCCTGCTGCGGCGCATCGCCACGCCCCAAAATGGCGCACACAACCCATTCTGGTGCCTCGATGCCCCCGCAAAGCCGGAAGTCGGCCCAGCGTCCGCGTTGTATAATCAGCGTTTTGACATTCACCGGTACAACAAGCATGGAAGCCGAACACATCAACAGTATCTCCAACAAGCTCGACGATCTGGCGCAGCGCGCCGACGAGCTACGGAGGTATCTTTGACTACGATCACAAACGTGAGCGTCTGACCCTCCTGAACAAGGAGATGGAAGATCCCAAGATTTGGGATGAACCGAAGCGCGCCCAGGAACTGGGCCGTGAAAAGAAATCGCTGGAAGACATCGTTCTGGTCCTCGAAGCCGTGGATGCCGGCATCCGCGATGGCCGCGAACTGTTCGACATGGGTCGCGACGACGGTGACGACGACACCCTGCTCGCCGTCGAGGCGGACAACGTTGAACTGGACAGCAAACTGGCCCGGCTTGAATTCCGCCGCATGTTCAACAACCCGGCCGATCCGTCCAACTGCTTCCTGGAAATCCAGGCCGGTGCCGGCGGTACGGAAGCCCAGGACTGGGCATCGATGCTGCTGCGCATGTACCTGAAATTCGGCGAGAAGAAGGGCTTCAGCGTCGAGGTCATGGAAGAATCCGAAGGCGATGTCGCGGGTCTGAAAAGTGCGACGGTCAAAATCTCCGGTGAATACGCCTACGGCACTTTGCGGACCGAAACCGGCATCCATCGCCTGGTTCGCAAATCGCCGTTCGACTCCAACGCCCGCCGCCACACCTCCTTCACCTCGGTGTTCGTCTTCCCGGAAGTCGATGACTCGATCGAGATCGCAATCAACCCGGCCGACGTGCGTACCGATACCTACCGCGCCTCCGGTGCCGGCGGTCAGCACATCAACAAGACCGACTCCGCCGTGCGTCTGACCCACGTGCCGACCGGTATCGTCGTGCAGTGCCAGAACGACCGTTCACAGCACCGCAACCGCGACGAAGCCTGGTCCATGCTGCGCGCCCGCCTGTACGAACACGAACTGCGCAAGCAGCAGGCCGAACAGCAGAAACTGGAAGACGCCAAGTCCGACATCGGCTGGGGTCACCAGATCCGCTCTTACGTACTCGACCAGAGCCGCATCAAGGATCTGCGCACCAACTACGAAGTCGGCAACACCCAGGCCGTGCTCGATGGCGACCTGGACGGCTTCATTGAAGCCAGCCTGAAACAAGGCGTCTAAAGGACGACACGCCCGGCCCAGGCCGGGCTTTTTTCTGCCCATGAACCTGTTTGCCGATCTCCCACGGTCAACGCTTGCCGACGAGGCTTTTTCAACCCTCGTTCAACGCGCGGGCGTACGCATCGAACGCATTGTCTCGACCGGCCACTGCAGTCCGCCGGACTTCTGGTACGACCAGCAGGAGGGAGAATGGGTCATCGTCCTCACCGGCCGCGCCCAGTTGACCCTGCTGGATCCGCCGGAGACCCGCATCCTGAACCCCGGCGACCATATCGACATTGCCCCGCACCGCCGCCACCGTGTCGACTGGACCGAGGCCGATGCGTCCACGGTCTGGCTGGCCGTGTTTTACCCCGACGACTCAGTCGATCTCGCGTAACCAGCGCAACAGCACCGCGTAGAGCACCTCCGGCTTGATCGGTTTGCTGATGAAATCCTTCATCCCCGCCGCCAGACAGCGCGTCCGCTCTTCTGGCAAGGCATTCGCCGTCAGTGCAACAATCGGCGCCTTGGCCGCCAGGCCCTGCTTCAAAATCAGTTCGGTAGCCTGAAAGCCGTCCATGCGCGGCATGCGCAGGTCCATCAGGATCAAGGCATAACGATTGCTGCCAGCCTTCAGCACCGCCTCCTCGCCATCCTCCGCCAGATCGACAACCAGCCCCAAACGGCTCAGCAAGGCCTGGGCGACCTCGCGATTGATGGCATTGTCTTCGACCAGCAGGACAGGGGTGCCGGCAAAGCTCTCGCGCAAGATCTTTTCCATTTCGGCCACCGGCAGCAGGTTGACCGGCGCCGTAGCCAGTGCCCGCCCCTGGCCGTACTCCAGGAAAGCCGTGAACCAGAAAACACTACCGGAGCCCAAGGTACTCCTGACGCCGACCGTGCCTTTCATGCGCTCGGCCAGTTCCCGCGTCAATGCCAGCCCCAGCCCGACCCCGCCAAAGCGCCGTGAGGCCGACCCGTCGATCTGACGAAAGGCAGCAAACAACGCGGGAAGCTGTTCCGGCGCAATGCCGATGCCGCTGTCTTCCACCTCGAAACAGAGCGTCACGCCACGCGCCTGCCGTTCGACAATCCGGCAGCGCAGGTCGACCTGCCCCGCCTCGGTGAATTTCACCGCGTTGGCCGCATAGTTCAGCAGGGCCTGCCGCAAGCGCAGCGGATCACCCATCAAACCGGAGGGCAAGGCTTCGGTTTCGATCCGGATCGCCACCCCTTTTTGCCGGGCTTTTTCGGCAATCATGCCCGCCACCTCGTCAAGCAGGCTTTCCGGCTTGACCGGATGCGACTCGAGCTGCAACTTGCCAGCACCGATCCGGGCCAGATCCAGCACGCTATTGACCAGCTCCAGCAGTTGCTGCCCCGCCGAGTCGATCCGACCGATATGCTCACGCACCTCATCCTCGATCGGCAACTGTTTCAAGAGATGTGACAAGCCGATAATGGCATTCAGGGGCGTCCGGATTTCATGGCTCATATTGGCCATGAATTCCGACTTCAGACGCTCCGCACTCTCTGCCGCCACTTTGGCCTACACCAGTTTTTCGGCCAGGGCATGTTCCTGTTCGGTATCGCGCAGCAAAAGCACATACTGCCGCTGATCCGAGATCTCAGCCACTTCCAGGCCGGTCAGTTCAACGGGGCAGACGGTCCCGTCGAGCCGGCGCACGGCAAGATGCTGCCCATGAATGGACTCACCCCGCGCCAGGGTATGCCAGATATCCTCGCCTATCGAGACGGAGAGCGGGCACAACAGCTCATGCCAGGCCCGCCCGAGCAAGCCCTTCTCCGGCGCACGAAAGAGGTTTTCCGCATTGTCATCCGCCGCAGTAACCACACCGTCGCCTGAGAGATAGACGACGCCCAGGGCCGTTGCGGCAAGCAGGATCTGATTACGCTCAAGCGCCCGCTTCCTGGAGAGCAGGTTGAAAATGCGGACGCGCAATTCTTCAAGCAGAATCGGCTTCTGGACGTAATCATCCACACCGAGCTGAAAAAGTTCGATCCGGCGGGCCGGGTTGTCGAAAGCGGTCACCGCAAGCAGCGGCGTTGCGCCCAAAGGCACCGGCAGACGGCGAATGCGGTTGATCAGGCGTGCACCGCTCATCGCACCGCTCAAAACCACATCGCACAGGACCAGATCGTAACGCCCCGCCGGAAACGCCTTCCAGGCTTCATCGGCCGAAGCAAAGGCATCGACCTGCATGCCCCAGTCGGTCAGGGCGGCTGTCAGCAATGCACGCTGATCGTTGGCATCCTCGACATACAGGACGCGACAATGCATGGGCGACTGCACATCGATGTAGTGGCGCATGAAACGCACCAGTTCATCGATGTCCTGCTTGCGGAACAACTCGGTGACTCCGGCCAGCGCGGCCGCCTGAGCCATCTCGGCCGACGCGCTGGAGGTCAGCACGACAATCGGTGCCGTGGCCGCCGCTGCATTGACCCGCAACGCCCGCGCCAGCTCGATACCCGTACCGTCATCAAATTGACCGGCCAGCACGAAAAACTGATACGACTGATGTTGCAGGGCTTGCCACGCCTGGGCAGCAGTACCGACCTGATCGATGTTGAGGTCGGACATGCCCTGCAAGGCACGCTGAAGAATGTCTTTGTACAGCGTCGATGACTCGACCAGCAAAATATTCACAACACCTCTCCGGAAATAATCGGCTTGATGCTAGATCGCGCTTGTCCCGAACCCGCCTAATGCGAGAAAATGTCACATTTTAGGCCATTATCCGGCCGGTATATTGTTTTCGAGGATTTCGGATGTCCAACGTCGAGCAACCCGTCCAGCAGGACGAGAACCACATTATCGCGGAACGCCGTGCCAAGCTGGCCGAATTGCGCCAGGCCGGTGTCGCTTTCCCGAACGATTTCCAGCGCGAGAATACCGCGCAGAAACTGCACGACGGTTACGGCGAGAAATCGACGGAAGAACTCGAAGGCATGCCGGTCGAAGTCAAGGTCGCCGGTCGCATGATGCTGAAGCGCGTCATGGGCAAGGCCTCCTTTGCCACCCTGCAGGACGTTTCCGGCCGCATCCAGACCTACATCGCCCGCGACAAGGTGGGTGAAGAAGCCTACGCTGCGTTCAAGTCCTGGGATCTGGGCGACATTCTCGGTGTCGTCGGCACCCTGATGAAGACCAAGACCGGCGAACTGACCATCCAGGCCAGCGAAATCCGTCTGCTCACCAAGTCCCTGCGCCCGCTGCCGGACAAATTCCACGGCCTGGCCGATCAGGAAATGAAGTATCGCCAGCGCTACGTCGACCTGATCATGAACGAGGAAACGCGTTTCACCTTCCGCGCCCGTTCCGCCATCGTCGCGTCGATCCGCAACTACATGACGGGCCATGGCTTCATGGAAGTCGAAACGCCGATGATGCACCCGATCCCGGGCGGTGCTGCGGCCAAGCCCTTCATCACCCATCACAACGCCCTGGACATGCAGCAGTTCCTGCGCATCGCGCCGGAGCTCTACCTGAAGCGCCTGGTGGTCGGCGGTTTCGAGAAGGTCTTCGAAATCAACCGCAACTTCCGCAATGAAGGTTTGTCGCCGCGCCACAATCCGGAATTCACGATGATGGAATTCTATGAGGCGTACGCGAACTACCACACGCTGATGGACTTCACCGAAGGCCTGATCCGTCAGGCCGCCCGCGAAGCGCTGGGCAAGGAAGTATTCGTCTATCAGGGCCGTGAGCTTGACCTCTCCAAGCCTTTCCACCGCCTGACCATCTGCCAGGCCATCCAGCGCGAGCAGCCGGACTTCACCGACGCCCAGCTGGCCGATGCCGAATTCCTCAAGGCCAAGATCGTCGCCTTTGGCGAGAAGGTCAAGCCGGGTGGTCTGGGCAGTCTGCAGCTGCAATTGTTTGAAGCCTGTGCCGAAGCCAAGTGCTGGGAACCGACCTTCATCATCGATTACCCGGTCGAAGTTTCGCCGCTGGCGCGTGCCGCCGACAATAACCCGGAGATCACCGAGCGCTTCGAGCTCTTCATCGTCGGCCGCGAAATCGCCAACGGTTTCTCGGAGCTGAACGATCCGGAAGATCAGGCTGCCCGCTTCCTGGAGCAGATGAAAGCCAAGGATGCCGGCGACGAAGAGGCCATGTATTACGACGCCGACTTCATCCGCGCCCTGGAGTACGGCCTGCCCCCGACCGGCGGCTGCGGTATCGGCATCGACCGCCTGATCATGTTGCTGACCGACTCCCCGGCCATCCGCGACGTCATTCTCTTCCCGTCGATGCGTCCGGAGTAATCCGACCATCGAGCCATCGCCGCCACTGCCCGCCCGGGCAGGCTGGCGGCGATGTTGTTTTCACGCCGCCATTCCCCGACACACAAGCTGATTTTGAACGCGCCTCAACCCAGCCTCGAAGCCGCCGCCCGCACCGCCCTCGCGGGTGGTCAGAGCCGTGCCCGCCTGTTCGAACACAATGGACAGCGTTATGTCGTCAAACGCCTCGCCGATCAGTCGCGCGGGCTGATGCAGATCCTGTTCATGCGCTGGCTGGTCAAGCGCATCACCGGCCAGCCGCTGCCGCTGCGCACGCTGGCCCTGAACCAGGCAGCCGGCGGCATGGACTATGAGGCCAAGCGCCTGATCGACCTGGCAGCCAAAGGCGTGCGTGTACCGCAGGTCGCGCTGGTCATGCCGGAATTCTTCGTCCTCGACTACTGCGGCACCGTCATTGCCACCCTGCTTGAAAGCTGGGAGGCGGACACCTGGCGCCGCGAACTCGTTCGTCAGGCACAGGAGCTGGGCGAATTTCACGCGGCCGGCCATTGGCATGGCGGCGCCCAGATCAAGAACGTGACCCTGCAGGATGGGCAAGCCTACCGCATCGACTTCGAGGAAAACTTTGGCGAGTACCTGCCTCTCGCTGCCTCACAGGCGGCGGACCTCGTCCTCTTCCTGAACTCGATTTCCCTGGCCGGCCCCATTCATGAAGCGGAAGCCCGGACCCTGCTGCCGCGCCTGCTCGATGCTTACTTTGCCGCCCATCCGGCGCCTGAAGTGAAAGCCGTGATTCGCCGTACCGCGCCGATGTTCCAGCGCTTTGCCCGCTTTGCGGGCCTCTTTCAGCGCTGGTCGCGCAAGGGCATCCGGCGTGTCATCATCCTGAGCGATATCCTCTCGAGCGTCTGACATGAACATCCGGCAATTGCAGATTCAGAACGAAAACATTCAGGATCGCCTGCTCCTGCGCATTGCCACGCCGGCCAACGAGGAAATGCGGGTGCATATCACCCGCCGTTTTCTGCGCGAACTCTGGCCGCATCTCGTGACCATGCTGGAAGGCCATCTGGCCAGCCGCCCGACTCTCAGCACAGACCCGGCCAACACCACCGCGAGCGAAACGGCCTCATTCAGCGAACCCTACCAGGCCAACCAACCGACCCTGCCCCTGGGCGCATCGCCCATTCTGGCCAGCGAAGCCAATCTGGTCGCTGCCGGTCCCGGGCTGGCCCAATTGACCCTGCGCGAAGGACGCGAGCGCAGCGTGGCCCTGACCTTGAACGGCGACCTGATGCGCGCGTTCTGCTCGATGCTGCGCGCCGGTGCCGACAAGGCACGCTGGGATCTGGAGTTACCCTGGGAAGCCCCGAGTTCCAGCCCGCAACCGCTGATCGTCCAGGACGCCCCCAAGCTGCTGCATTAAGTGGAACGCCTCGTCCCTGCCCGCCTCGAATTCGCTGCCGACGGCACGCCGGTCTCCAGCACCTACGGCGACGTCTATCACTCGGCCCACGGCGGCCCGGCACAAGCCCGTCATGTCTTTCTCGGCGGCAACGATCTGCCTGCCCGCTGGCAGGGTCGGCACCGTTTTGTCATTCTCGAAACCGGCTTCGGCCTGGGCCTGAATTTCCTCGCCACCTGGCAAGCCTGGCGCAACGATCCGGCGCGCAGCCAGCGCCTGCATTTCGTGTCCGTCGAGAAGCATCCGTTCTCGGCAGCAGACCTCACCACGGCACAGGCTGCCTGGCCGGAATTTGCCGAGCTCGCCGCACAGCTCCAGGCACGCTGGCCGCACCCGACCCCCGGCATGCATCGCCTGCACCTGGAAGGCGGACGCGTCATCCTGACCCTGATTTTTGGCGATGCGACCACGCGCTTGCGGACGGTCGACCTCGCTGCGGATGCCTTTTTCCTGGATGGCTTTTCCCCTGCCAAAAATCCAGCACTGTGGTCACCCGAGCTCTGCCGCGCCCTCGCCCGCCTGGCTGCGCCCGGCGCCACGCTGGCCACCTGGTCGGTGGCCGGACACGTCCGCACAGCCCTGAGCGACGCCGAATTCGATCTGGAAAAGCGCCCCGGCTTTGCCGGCAAGCGCGACATGCTGACCGGGCGTTTTCGCTCCCGGCGCCCCAATCGCCATCAGCCGCCCAAGAGCCGGCAGGCAATCGTCCTCGGGGCGGGCATTGCCGGCAGCACCTCGGCTCATGCGCTTGCCCGCGCCGGCTGGCAGGTCACGGTCTTCGATGCCGCACCGGATGCAGGCATGGCGGCCTCCGGCAATCTGGCCGGCGTGCTGCGCCCCTTGCCGAGCGCTGACGACAACCGCCTCTCCCGGCTGACCCGTGCCGGCTACCTGGCCACCCGCGCCCTGCTCGCCGACCTGCCCGATGCCCGCTGGTCGCCCTGCGGGGTGCTGCATCTCGGCCGCGAGCCCATCCATGAGGCACAGCAGCGCCGTGCCGTGGAACAACTGGGCTGGCCGTCGGAGGTACTGCAGTTCATCGATGCGGCCGCAGCCAGTACCCGGCTGGGCTGGCCGGTCGATACTGGCGGCTGGTGGTTCCCGGACGGCGGCTGGGTGCAGCCCCCCTCGCTCTGCCGTGCGGCCCTTGCCGCCTACCCGGGCCACATTGATTTTCGTGCTTCGACGACGGTCGACCGTCTGGAACACGGCGATTTCGGCTGGCAGGTGCTGGATGCCAATGGGCGGATATTGGCCGAAGCCTCCACCCTGATCATCGCAGCCGGTGCTGCGGCCACCCGCTTCGCGCCACTCGCCTGGCTGCCGCAAAAATCCGCCCGCGGCCAGGTCAGCCACCTGCCGGCGGGCAGTACCCCCGCATTGCCGCATGTGGTCTGCAAACTCGGCTACGCCGCGCCGGTCGTCGATGGTTTTGGCCTGATCGGGGCCACCTTGCAAGCACGCGACGACGACACGGCCTTGCGCCTGGCCGATCATCAGGAAAATCTGGCCCGGCTGAACCTCAGCCTGCCCGGGTTTGCCAGCGGGGTCGACCCGAGCACGCTGGGCGGCAAAGTCGGTTTCCGCCCCATGTCGCCGGACCGCCTTCCCATCCTGGGCGCCGTCCCGGCCCATGCTGAAGTCAGTGCAAAACATCGCCTGCCCAGCCTGCCGCGCCTGCCCGGACTCTGGTGCGCTCAAGGTTACGGCGCACGCGGCATCGTCTGGTCGGCCCTGATGGCGGATCTGCTCTTGTCGCGCCTCGAAGGCGAACCGCTGCCACTGGAGACCGATCTGATCGACGCAGTCGATCCCGGCCGTTTCCTGCTTGGTCGCGCCACACCCCCCGACGCCGGCGACGACGCCTGAACACGTAAGAATGGGCGCACCCTCCGGCGCAGCCCAACTTGTAAGTCTTTGTTTCGGGCGTCCGCCGGATGCGATGCGCCGCGTTAATCTGCTCATCAGCGATTTTCACAGGAGCACTTGATGTCCACGCACACCACTCACCCGATGATCATCGTGGCCGCCACCGCCGCCACGATCGCCAGCCTGGCCGCTACCGCCCATTTCGTCGGCTGGTTGCCCCAGCAGTCTGCCGCACCCACGACCACGGCAGCGCCGTTGGCAGCAGCCAGCGGGACAGCGGAGACAGCAGCAGCACAAGCCGTGACGCCCCCTGCGCCGGTCAGCACGCCGCCTGTCGCCAAGACCCCGGAAGCGCAAGCCCAGACCAGCGCACCGGTCCGCAAAGCCGTCGCCACGCCGCCCAGTCACCCTACGACCGTCCGGAGTGAGCGACCGAAAAACCTGCACTACGCCAGCACCCAGCCGGCAGCCTCTCCCGCTGCCGGCAACGATAACGGGATTGACGTGATCGAGGCCCGCCCGCCCCAGCCGCCGGTCTGCCAGGACTGCGCCACGATTGATGCGGTGCGTGAAATCAGTGCACCGGGCGAAGGCAGCGGCCTGGGCGCAGTAGCCGGCGGCGTCATCGGCGGCCTGCTCGGCAAGCAAGTGGGCAGAGGGAACGGCAGCACGGCGGCCGCCATCGTCGGCGCCCTGGGCGGCGCTTATGCCGGCCACGAGGCTGAAAAGCACGTCCGCGCCAACAAGCAGCTTGAAGTCACGCTGCGTTTTGATGATGGGGCCGTGCGTACGATGACACTGGAAAGCACCGGACGCTGGCGTGCCGGTGATCGGGTCCGCCTTCACAACGGTGGCCTGCAAGCCCTCTGACGCATGCTAATTCGATACAGGGCTGCCGCCCGGAACGCGGCAGCCCTGTTACACTTTGCGTTTTCCCTCCACGACAAGAAGAGAGAGACGCACCATGAAGATCGAAACCCTCGCCGTGCATGGCGGCTACAGCCCGGACCCGACCACCAAGGCCGTTGCCGTCCCGGTGTACCAGACCGCTTCCTACGCTTTCGACAGCACCCAACACGGCGCCGACCTGTTCGACCTCAAGGTCGCCGGCAACATCTACACCCGCATCATGAACCCGACCCAGGACGTGCTGGAAAAGCGCGTCGCTGCGATGGAAGGCGGCATTGCCGCGCTGGCCGTGGCTTCGGGCATGGCCGCGATCACCTACGCGATCCAGACGATCTGCGAAGCCGGTGACAACTTCGTTTCCGCATCGACCCTCTACGGCGGCACCTACAACCTGTTCGCCCACACCTTCCCGCAGTACGGCATCGAAGTCCGCTTTGCCGACTACCGCGATCCGGAAGCCTTCGAAAAGCTGATCGACAGCCGCACCAAGGCCATCTACTGCGAGTCCGTCGGCAACCCGCTGGGCAACATCACCGATTTCGAAAAGCTGGCCGAACTCGCCCACAAGCATGGCCTGCCGCTGATCGTCGACAACACCGTGCCCTCGCCCTACCTGTGCCGCCCCTTCGAACACGGCGCCGACATCGTGGTGCACTCGCTGACCAAGTACCTCGGCGGCCACGGCAACTCCATCGGCGGCATCATCGTCGATAGCGGCAAGTTCCCGTGGGCCGAGCACAAGGCCCGCTTCAAGCGCCTGAACGAGCCGGATGTTTCCTACCACGGCGTGGTCTACACCGAAGCCCTCGGCCCCGCCGCCTTCATCGGCCGCGCCCGCGTCGTGCCGCTGCGCAACATGGGCGCCGCGATCAGCCCGATGAACGCCTTCCTGATCCTGCAAGGCATCGAGACCCTGGCCCTGCGCATGGACCGCACCTGCGAGAACACCACCGCGATTGCCAAGTTCCTGAAGAACCATCCGAAGGTCAGCTGGGTCAATTACGCCGGCCTCGAGGATCACAAGGACTTCCCGCTGGTCCAGAAGTACATGGGGGGCCGCGCTTCCGGCATCCTGAACTTCGGCGTCAAGGGTGGCCGCGACGGCGGCGCCCGCTTCCAGGATGCCCTGAAGCTGGTTACCCGCCTGGTCAATATCGGTGACTGCAAGTCGCTCGCCTGCCATCCGGCCTCGACCACGCACCGTCAACTGTCGCCGGAAGAACTGGTCAAGGCCGGCGTCTCCGAAGACATGATCCGTCTGTCGGTCGGCATCGAACACATCGACGACCTGATCGCCGATCTGGACCAGGCTCTCAACGCCGCCTGATCCGCGCCCACTGCGCACCAACGCCCGGCCTGGCCGGGCGTTGTCGTTTCTGGCGGTCGACTGGCAAAAAGTGCATGAAATCTGACCGCCGCTGCACTCGGCCACAGCACGCGGGGCCACTTAAGATGGCGGGAATCCAACCACAACACCCCCAGGAGACCCCATGAGCGCCTTTCAGGATTTTTACCCCGACAACGTTGCCCACTGTTACGGCTGCGGCCGCTTAAACGGCCAGGGTCATCAGATCAAGACCCACTGGGAGGGCGATGAAACCGTCACCCGTTACACCCCGCGCCCGGAACACACCGCCATCCCCGGCTTCGTCTACGGTGGCCTGCTGGCCTCGCTGATCGATTGCCATTGCACCGGCACGGCCGCAGCGGCGATGTATCGTGCTGAAAATCGCCCGATGGACAGCGAACCGGCCTTCCGCTTCGTCACCGGCTCCCTGCATGTGGATTACCTGAAACCGACCCCCATGGGGCCCGAGCTTGAATTGCGTGGCAAGATCAAGGAAATTCGCGGCCGCAAAGTGGTGGTCGAAGCCGTGGTTTACGCCAATGGCATCGCCACGGCGCGCGGCGAAGTCGTGGCGGTCCAGATGCCGGACACGTTCAAAGCCTGAGCGTTCACATCGGCAAACGCACACGGGCGCTCAGACGAGCGCCCGGCTGATCCAGTCAGGCCTGAGGCGCCTGATCCTCCGGAGGCAGCAGCGGCTGCGGCACGCTGGTGGCGTAGAGGACACCGGCACAGCAGCCCAGAAACGCCACCACGGCCGCCATGCTGGGCGTCCAGGTATTCGCCGTTCCGTAAGTCATCCACATCCAGAGGAAACCGAGGATGGCCGGGACCATCAGCACCCCGCACCCCAAGGCACAGGCCAACGCAATCTTGTGCCCGATGTGGCGGGGCTTGCGGACAATCACATCGCTCATTCAACTTCCTCGACTTTCAGCCAGATGCTGCGTTGCTCGCGCCCATCGCGCGTGCCGTAGGCGAAGCCGCCGCCTTGCTCTCCCTGAGCCTGACGACCACTCCCCCCCAGTTCAATCCACTCACCCAACTGCCCGGAGACCGTGGTCGACAGTTGCTGACGGTCGACGCGTCCATACGGCCCATTTCCGGCCATCTGTTCGGCCTGTTGCGAGATGTCCAGGGTCACGCGCTGCCCATTCACGCGTGGGGAGGCATAGAAACCGCTGCCGATATCGCGATACACGGTGGTTTCGTTGATGATGGCCCCCCCCGGACCAATGATCACCTGGCGCATCGGCAACGGCAAAGTACGCCCCACCTGGATGAAGGCCTGCCCGCCTTCCACCGTCTGCACCATCTGGGCGGCATTGTCGCGCTGCAGGCTGCGCGTATCCCAGACACGCGCCTCGCCCTGTATCCGGTTGGTGCCGCCCAGCACAATCTGCCCATTGGCTTCACCACCGCGTGCGCTCTGCGTGGCCTGGCGGTCGTGTGCAACGCGGATGATCAGGCGCCGCAGGGGCTTGTCGAGCGCAGCCAGCGCGCGCTTGATATCAGCCCGGTTGCCCGGCGAGGCTTTCAGAAAAAGCTGGTTATTCACTCCGGTCAGCGTGCCACCCGGCTCGACCAGGGGCAGCAGGACGGGCAAAACCTGCTCCGCAGAGCGACTGCGCAGCTCGATCACTTCGAGCTGCGCCCAGGCCGAAAGGCTGATCAGCACGAGCCAGACGGTCAACAGGGTGCGGACCAGCATTTTCATCACACGCTCCCGTCGTTCAGGCTGAAGGAATGTGCGGCAGGGCCAGGTATTCCTGCGAGTGCATCTCGGTCAGCCGGCTGACCGTTCGCTTGAATTCGCTGGCCTGGGTGCCTTCGGTATACAGATCGTCTGCAGCACAATCCGCCGTCACGATCAGCTTCACCTTGTGGTCGTAAAACACGTCGACCAGCCAGGTAAAGCGCCGGGCCTCGGAGGCCTGATGCACCGTCATCTTCGGAATATGGGACAGCAGCACCGTGTGGTAGCTGCGCGAAATCTCGAGATAGTCGTTCTGCGAGCGCGGCCCGCCGCAGAGGGTACGGAAATCGAACCAGATCACGCCATTGCCCCGACGGATCGTATCGATATCGCGCCCGAGGACTTCGATATGACCGCCCCGCTTTCCTTCCTCACCAGCCACCATGCGGAAATACTCGAGCATTTTCTTCTCGGCAGCGTCATCCGCAGGATGATGGTAGATCTCGACCTGCTCCAGAGCACGCAGGCGGTAATCGATGCCGGCCTCGACCTCGAACACATCGAGATGCTTGTTGAGGAGCGCGATGGTCGGCAGGAAGCTTTCCCGATGCAAGCCATTCGGGTACAACCGATCGGGCGGGTAATTGGAGGTCATGACCAGAATCACGCCCTTGCTGAACAAGCCTTCCATCAGGCGGCCGAGAATCATCGCATCGGCGATGTCGGAGACGTGAAATTCGTCGAAACAGAGGAGACGCACATCCTTGGCGACCTGCTCGGCGACTTTCAGCACCGGATCGGGCTCACCTTTGAACTGATCGAGATCGCGGTGGATCTGCTGCATGAAGGCATGAAAATGCAGGCGCTTCTTGCGGCGATACGGCACGGCATCGTAGAAGCAGTCCATCAGGAAGCTCTTGCCGCGTCCGACCCCGCCCCAGAAATACACGCCCTTCGGCGGTTTGGGCGGCGACAACAGGCGTTTCAGCGTGCTGCCCCGGTCAACCTTGAAGGCAAGCAGGTTTTCGTAGAGATGCTGGAGGGCCGTCGCAGCCGCCATCTGGGCGGCATCGGCAACATAGCCGCGGCTGGCAAGCAAGGCCTCGTAGGCATCGAGCATGCCCCGGGCGGGAACGTTGAGTTTCTTGTGTGGCATGGCGCAACATTCTATCAGTCGCCGCCCCGCTCGGACATGCTTGAAGGCGGTTCAAGCATCGATCACGAGGCGAAAAAAAAGAGCCTGTTGCCAGGCTCTCTTCTCGGACTGATCTTCGCGAAGATCAGAAATTCAGGGTCCGCTTGTCGCAGGCCAGCGCTGCTTCATGGATGGTTTCGGACAGCGTCGGGTGAGCATGGCAGATTCGTGCCAGATCTTCCGAAGCACCACCGAACTCCATGGCGACCACACACTCGCCGATCATTTCCGAGGCGTTCGCACCAATGATGTGGGCGCCAAGGATACGGTCGGTCTGCTTGCAGGCCAGAATCTTCACGAAACCGGAAGGATCGCCCATGCCGAGCGCACGGCCATTGGCCAGGAACGGCACCTTGCCGGCCTTGTACTCAATGCCTTCGGCCTTGAGCGCCTGCTCGGTCTTGCCCACCCAGGCGATTTCCGGCGAGGTGTAGATGACCCAGGGAATGGTGTCGAAATTGCAGTGACCGGCCTGACCGGCCATCAGCTCGGCAACCATGACGCCTTCTTCGTGGGCCTTGTGCGCCAGCATCGGGCCGCGCACGACGTCACCAATCGCCCAGACACCCGGCAGGTTGGTCTGGCAATGGCCATCGACTTCGACGAAGCCGCGGGCATCCAGCTTCAGGCCGACGCCTTCGGCGTTGAGGCCGTCCGTGTTCGGGACGCGACCGATGGAGACGATCAGACGATCGGCTTCCAGCTTCTGCTCCTTGCCATCCTTGTCGGCATAGGCAATGGCAACACCCTTCTTGCTCGTCTTGATCTCACCGATCTTGACGCCCATCTGGATGTTCAGACCCTGCTTGGTGAACAGCTTGAGGGCTTCCTTGGCGACATCAACGTCGGCAGCAGCCAGGAAATCCGGCATCGCTTCGAGAATGGTGACTTCTGCACCGACACGACGCCACACCGAACCCATTTCCAGACCGATCACGCCGGCGCCAATGATGGCCAGCTTCTTCGGCACGGATTCCTGATTCAGGGCACCTTCGTTGTCCATGACGATCTTCTGGTCGACCGGCACGTTCGGCAGATGACGGGCCTTGGAACCCGTAGCGAGGATCACCTGCTTGGCCAGCACTTCCTCGGAACCGACCTTGACCTTCCAATAGTCGCCTTCCTTGCCCACGAACGAGCCATGGCCCGGCAGGAAGGTGACCTTGTTCTTCTTCAGCAGCATCTTGATGCCGCCAGTCAGTTGGTTGACCACGCCATCCTTGCGCGACTTCATGGTCGGCACGTCAATGGTGGCCTTACCGACCTTGATGCCCTGGGCTTCAAAGCTGTGGTTGGCTTCTTCAAACAGGTGCGACGTATGCAGCAGCGCCTTGGACGGGATGCAGCCCACGTTCAGACAGGTGCCGCCCAGACGCGGCTCGCCCTTCGGGTCGGCATAGGGATTGGATTCGGCACAGGCTGCGCTGAAACCGAGTTGGGAGGCGCGGATTGCCGCGATATAGCCGCCAGGACCGCCGCCGATGACGAGGACGTCAAATTGCTTGGACATGTATTACCTCTTTTGTTCTTCAGATGTGCAAAGGCGCCAGCGCCCGCAAGCGGGAACTGGCGCCAGCTCGCGTCAATTAGACGCCAAGCAGCAGGCGGGACGGATCTTCCAGCGCTTCCTTCATGGTCACCAGACCGAGGACGGCTTCACGGCCGTCGATGATGCGGTGATCGTAGGACATGGCGAGGTAGTTGATCGGACGCACGACAACCTGACCGTTTTCAACCACAGCACGGTCCTTGGTGGCATGGATGCCGAGGATCGCGGATTGCGGCGGGTTGATGATCGGGGTCGAGAGCATGGAACCGAACACGCCACCGTTGGAGATGGAGAAGGTACCACCGGTCAGATCTTCGATCGACAGCTTGCCATCCTTGGCCTTGTTGCCGAATTCGGCGATCTTCTTCTCGATCTCGGCGATGGACATCTGATCGGCATTGCGCAGGATCGGCACGACCAGGCCACGCGGCGAACCGACCGCGATACCGATGTCGATGTAGCCGTGATAGACGATGTCGTTACCGTCCACCGAGGCGTTCAGGACCGGGAACTTCTGCAGGGCAGCACAGGCAGCCTTGACGAAGAAGCCCATGAAGCCCAGGCGAACGCCATGGGTCTTCTCGAACTTTTCGGCGTATTGCTTGCGCAGCGCCATGACCGGGCCCATGTTCACTTCGTTGAACGTGGTCAGGATGGCGTTGGTCGACTGGGACTGAACCAGACGCTCGGCGATACGGGCGCGCAGACGGGACATCGGCACGCGCTGCTCGGTACGGGCAGCGGTTGCATCGACACCGGTCGGCGGCGTCGGCAGCGACACGGCCTGGGCAGCAGCAACCACCGGACCCGCCGCAACAGCCGGCTTGGCCTGTGCGGAGACCGCGTCTTCCTTGGTCACACGACCACCACGACCGGAACCAGCGACGTCAGCAGCAGCGATGCCCTTCTCGTCGAGGATCTTGCGGGCAGCCGGGCTGGCCGTGCCGGCCGGCGCTGCAGCGGCAGCAGCCGGGGCAGCCGCCGGAGCAGCAGCGGCCTTCGGGGCTTCGGCAGCCGGCGCGGCCGCACCTGCCTTGGCTTCGGTGTCGATCTTGGCGATCAGTTCGCCGGAGACGACGGTTTCGCCGTCGCCCTTGATGATCTCGACCAGCACGCCAGCGGCCGGAGACGGCACTTCCAGGACGACCTTGTCGGTTTCGATGTCGATCAGGATTTCATCACGGCCAACGGCTTCGCCAACCTTCTTCTTCCAGGAGGCCAGGGTGCCTTCGGCGACGGATTCGGACAATTGCGGGACTTGTACTTCGATAATGCTCATGGGTGACTCCACTCTGCTCTAGTTATTAGTACTCGATCTTGCCCAGTGCGGACTCGATGAGTGCTTTTTGTTGCTCGTTGTGCTTGGCGAGGTAACCAACGGCCGGCGACGACGATGCCGGACGGGAAACCAGCAGAAGCTTCTGCTTGGTGCTGACCTGGGAATCCAGATGGTGGCGCGAAGCGATCCAGTACCAGGCACCCTGATTGCGGGGTTCTTCCTGGGCCCAGACGATTTCGGTCGCCTTCGGATACTTGGCCAGTTCCTTCTCCAGGCTCTCCTTCGGGAAGGGATAGAGCTGTTCCAGACGAATGATGGCAATATCGTTGATCTTCTTCTCGCGACGGGCATTGACGAGGTCGTAGTAGACCTTGCCGCAGCACAGGACGACGCGCTTGACCTTCTTCGGATCCAGTTCGTCCACTTCGCCGATGACGCGCTTGAATTCGCCGTTTGCCAGCTCTTCCAGCGAGGAAGAAGCGTCCTTGTGACGCAGCAGGGACTTCGGCGACATCACGACGAGCGGCTTGCGCTGCATACGGACAGCCTGACGGCGGAGCATGTGGAAGACCTGGGCGGCCGTGGTCGGCACGCAGACTTCCATGTTCATCTCTGCACAGGCTTGCATGAAGCGTTCCAGACGTGCGGAAGAGTGTTCCGGACCCTGGCCTTCGTAGCCATGCGGCAGCAGCATGACCAGACCGCAGGCGCGACCCCACTTGGCCTCACCGGAAGCGATGAACTGGTCGATCACCACCTGAGCACCGTTGGCGAAGTCTCCAAACTGGCCTTCCCAGATCACGAGTTCGTACGGGTTGGCGGAAGCATAGCCGTAATCGAAAGCCAGCACGGCCTCTTCGGACAGGACGGAGTCGTAACACTGGAAGCCTGCCTGCTTTTCCTGCAGGTTCTTCAGCGGATGATAGGTACCGACATCCCAGCTCGTACGATTCTGGTCGTGGAAGGCAGCGTGGCGGTGGAAGAAGGTACCGCGACCGACGTCCTCACCGGAGATACGCACGCCATAACCGGAGACCAGCAGGGAAGCGTAGGCCAGATTCTCGGCCATACCCCAGTCAACCGACAGCTTGCCCTCACCCATCGCAGCACGATCTTCGACGATCTTCTTGACGCGGGAATGAAGCGTGAAGCCTTCCGGCAACGTGGTCAGGCGCTGAGCCAGACGCTGCAGTTCCTTGACCGGCACGGTAGTGTCGCAGGTCTCGATGTAGGACTTGGTCAGGTACGGGGTCCAGTCGATCGTGTTCGGGTGCTTGTAGCCGGCGATCACCGGGTTGTACAGCAGCTCGCCCTTGTCCAGGTGCTCGCGGTACTGGGTAATCATCTGATCCGGACCGTCGGCCGGCAGCACGCCTTCGGCCACCAGCTTGTCGCCGTACAGCTTGCGGGTACCCGGGTGCTTGCTGATGATCTTGTACATCAGCGGCTGGGTGACCATCGGCTCGTCCTGCTCGTTGTGGCCGAGCTTGCGGAAACAGATGATGTCGATCACGACATCCTTGCCGAAGGTCTGGCGATATTCAACGGCGATCTGCGTCACCAGTGCCACGGCTTCCGGATCGTCGCCATTGACGTGGAAGATCGGGGCATCGACCATCTTGAAGATGTCGGTGCAGTAATGACCAGAGCGATAATCGCGCGGATCGGAGGTGGTGAAGCCAACCTGGTTGTTCACCACGATGTGCAGAACACCACCGACACCGTAGCCACGGGTCTGGGCGAAGTTCAGCATTTCCTGGTTCACGCCCTGACCAGCGACAGCGGCATCACCGTGCACAAGGATCGGCATGACCTTCTGCTGGCTACCTTCACCGCGGCGCACCTGGCGTGCATAGACGGAACCGGCCACGACCGGGTTCACGATTTCCAGGTGGGACGGGTTGAACGCCAGGGTCAGGTGGCAAGCACCACCCGGCGTGGCCACGTCGGACGAGAAGCCCATGTGGTACTTCACGTCACCGGCAGAGAGATCGCTCTTCTTCTTGCCTTCGAATTCAGCAAACAACATGGACGGTGCCTTGCCCAGGGTGTTCACCAGGACGTTCAGACGACCGCGGTGCGCCATACCGACGACCACTTCATCAACGCCGGTTGCGCCGCCCGTGCGAATGGCTTCATCCATCGCAACGATCAGGGATTCGCCGCCTTCCAGCGAGAAACGCTTCTGACCGACATACTTGGTATGCAGGTAACGTTCCAGGGTCTCGGCTGCGGTCAACCGCTCCAGAATGCGCTTTTTCTGATCTGCGTTATACGACGGGCGGGAACGGGTTTTTTCGAGACGCTCTTGCAACCAGCGCTTCTCGTTGTAATCCGTCATGTACATGTACTCGACGCCGACCGTGCCGCAATAGGTCTGCTTCAGGGTTTCCAGGATATCGCCCAGCTTGGCGGTTTCCGGCAGACCCTGCAGCGAGCCCACGCTGAACGTCTTGTTCAGATCGGCATCGGTAAAGCCGTAAAAGGACGGCTCGAGTTCGTCGATTTTCGGGCGAGCCAGGCGCTTGAGCGGATCGAGATCTGCCCAGCGGGTGCCCAGGGAACGGTAGGCCGTTACCAGTTGCCCAACGGCGGACTGCTTCTTGTTCTCGCCATCGGAGGATTTTGCGACCGGACGGAAGCCACCGTCTTTTGCCAGCTCGGCAAAAGCAGCGATGACAGGCGCATGCGCCACGTCACGAGCAACAAAGCCCGGCATTTGTGCCAGGCGATCGAAGTAGTCGCGCCACTCTGCCGGAACGGCAGTCGGGTCATTCAGATAAGTTTCGTACAGTTCCTCGACAAACGGTGCGTTACCACCGAAATACATGGTGCTGTCGAACAGTTGGTTCATTGTAGTCATAGGCGTCCCCTTGAGGGTGTTGTCTTTCTCTTAGGCTGCGGGTTGCAGTGCACAATAGCCCTGCAAGTAAAAAAGGGCGGCCAATGGCCGCCCAGTTTTTCTGCTTAGCCGCGTTGGGCGAGCGGTACAACGTCGCGCTTGGCAGCGCCGATGTACAGCTGACGCGGGCGACCGATCTTGTATTCCGGATCGGTAATCATTTCTTCCCACTGCGTCATCCAGCCGACCGTACGGGCCAGCGCGAAGATACAGGTGAACATTTCGGTCGGAATGCCGATGGCCTTCTGAACGATACCGGAGTAGAAATCGACGTTCGGGTAGAGCTTCTTCTCGACGAAGTAGTCGTCTTCCAGCGCGATCTTTTCGAGTTCCATTGCCAGCTTGAACAGACGGTCGTTTTCCAGGCCCAGTTCGGTCAGGACTTCGTTACACACCTTGCGCATCAGCTTGGCGCGCGGATCGAAGTTCTTGTAGACGCGGTGACCAAAGCCCATCAGCTTGAAGGAGTCGTTCTTGTCCTTGGCACGGTTGATGTACTCACCGACCTTGGAAACGTCACCGATCTGCTCCAGCATCTGCAGACAGGCTTCGTTCGCACCACCGTGTGCCGGGCCCCACAGACAGGCGATACCGGCAGCGATACAGGCGAACGGGTTGGCACCGGAGGAGCCAGCCAGACGAACGGTCGAGGTCGATGCGTTCTGCTCGTGGTCGGCGTGCAGGGTGAAGATCACGTCGAGTGCGCGCACCAGAACCGGGTTCGGCACGTACTTTTCGCACGGATTGCCGAACATCATGCGCATGAAGTTGGCGGTGTAATCCAGTTCATTGTCCGGGTACATGAACGGCATGCCGGTGCTGTACTTGTAAGCCATCGCAACGATGGTCGGCATCTTCGCAATCAGGCGATTGAAGCTGACATTGCGATGCTCGGCATCGGAAAAGTCCATGGCATCGTGGTAGAAGGCAGACAGCGCGCCAACAACACCCGTCATGACGGCCATCGGGTGAGCATCGCGACGGAAGCCGGAGTAGAACTTGGAGAGTTGCTCATGCACCATCGTGTGACGCTTGATGGTGTTTTCGAAATCGCCCTTCTGCTGTGCATTCGGCAGTTCGCCATTCTTCAGCAGATAGGTCACTTCAAGGAAGTTGCAGTTTTCAGCCAGTTGCTCGATCGGATAACCACGGTAAAGCAGTTCGCCCTTGTCACCATCGATATAGGTGACCTTGGACTTGCAGCTGGCGGTGGAAAGGAAACCGGAGTCGTAGGTAAACAGACCGGTCTTGCCACCGAGCGTACGGATATCGACGCAATCGTTGCCGTGCGTCGGGGACATGATCGGGAAATCGACGGGAGCCTGTCCATCGATGTTCAAAGTTGCCTTGCGTTCGGTCGTCATGGTTTATTCCCTATAACAGGTGTTGGTTATATCACTGCACTGCCAAAAAGCGGTCAACGGAACGAAATTACGCCGCCAACCTTACTTAACACTTACGAAGCAGCGCCACGAGGGGCGCAAAGCGGGGATCATCGGTCTCTGTCTTGCCACTGACGAGATACCAGAGATCGTGATCCTCCATGTCGGCAAGTTCCACGAACGCCTGCTTTTGCTCCTCGCTCAATTGCTCGAACCCGTTTTCAAGAAATCGCGTGAACACGATATCGAGTTCGAGAAATGCGCGGCGGATGCAGCGCCAACGCAGACGTTCGTAGTCCTTACGTTCCATCAGACGGCGCGACGAACCATCATGTCCTTGATCTTGCCGATGGCCTTGGTCGGGTTCAGACCCTTCGGGCACACGTCAACACAGTTCATGATGGTATGGCAACGGAACAGGCGATACGGGTCTTCGAGGTTATCGAGACGCTCGTTGGTTGCCTGATCACGCGTATCGGCGATGAAACGGTATGCCGCCAAGAGACCAGCCGGGCCGACGAATTTATCCGGATTCCACCAGAAAGACGGGCAGGAGGTCGAACAGCAGGCACACAGGATGCACTCGTAGAGACCGTTCAGTTCTTCACGATCTTCCGGCGACTGCAAGCGCTCACGCTCCGGTGCCGGATCGTTGTTGATCAGATAGGGCTTGATCGAGTGGTACTGCTTGAAGAACTGGGTCATATCGACGATCAGATCGCGAATGACCGGCAAGCCCGGCAGCGGACGCAACACGATGGGCTGCTTCAGTTCATCGATGTCCTGCAGACAGGCCAGACCGTTCTTGCCGTTGATGTTCATGGCATCGGAACCGCAGACGCCTTCACGACAGGAGCGACGGTAAGCCAGCGTGTCGTCCTTGGCCTTCAGTTTGGTCAGGGCGTCCAGCAACTTGCGGTCCGTGGCATCGAGTTCCACGGAAATATCCTGCATGTAGGGCGCGTCGTCCTTATCCGGATCGTAGCGGTAGATGCTGAATTGAACCGTACGTTTGCTCATCATTTTCTCCGATTAGTACGAACGCGTCTTGAGCGCGATGGTTTCGACGGTCAGCGGCTGCATGTTCACCGGCTTGTAGGCGATGGTGTTATCCACCGGGCTGAACAGGGTGTGCTTCAGCCATTCCTTGTCATTACGACCATTCGGGAATTCCGGCGTATCCGGCGCGTCGTCGCGGACGTGTGCACCACGGGACTCCTTGCGGGCCTCTGCGGAGATCATCGTCGCCTTGGCCACTTCGATCTGGTTTTCCATTTCGAGGGCTTCGACACGTGCGGTGTTCCAGACCTGGGACTTGTCCTTGATCTCGAGTTGGCGCGCTGCCTTCTCGACTTCGAGAATCTTCTCGACGCCTTGCTTGAGCATGTCGCCAAAGCGGAAAACACCCGCGTGATCCTGCATGGTGCGCTGCATGGCCAGACGGGTCTCATGCACATTGGCACCACCCTGACGGGTATTCAGTGCATTGACGCGCGACAGGGACTGCTCAGCAGCATCCTTCGGCAGTTCGCGATGGGCCTTGCCGGACTTGAGGTCTTCCACTGCGGAGTCACCGGCGGATTTACCGAAGACCAGCAGATCAAGCAGCGAGTTGGTACCGAGGCGGTTGGCGCCATGCACGGAGGCACAGGCACATTCGCCCGCAGCGTAGAAACCCGGGACCACGGTATTGAAATCGCCATTCTGCGGCACGACAACACGACCGGAGAAGTGAGTCGGGATACCGCCCATCTGGTAGTGGCAGGTCGGCACAACCGGAATCGGTTCCTTGATCGGATCGACACCAGCAAACTGGATGGCGATCTCACGAATACCCGGCAGGCGCTTCAGGATGGTTTCCGGCTGCAGGTGGGTAATATCCAGCAGAACGTGATCCTTGCCAGCACCGCAACCACGGCCTTCCTTGATTTCGGTTGCCATGGCGCGGGAAACCACGTCACGGGAAGCGAGATCCTTGGCGTTCGGGGCATAGCGCTCCATGAAGCGCTCCTTGCTGCTGTTACGCAGAATGCCGCCTTCGCCGCGCACCCCTTCGGTAATCAGCACACCAGCACCCGCCACGCCGGTCGGGTGGAACTGCCAGAATTCCATATCTTCCAGCGGAATACCGGCACGTGCAGCCATCCCCAGACCGTCGCCGGTGTTGATGAAGGCATTGGTGGAGGAGTGGAAGATGCGACCGGCACCACCGGTGGCGAAAATCGTTGCACGGGTGTGGAAAATGACAATCTTGCCGGTTTCCATTTCCATGGCCGTCACACCGACGACATGACCTTCGCTGTCGCGCACCAGATCCAGGGCCATCCATTCCACGAAGAACTGGGTGTTGGCCTTGACGTTGCGCTGATACATCGCGTGCAGCATGGCGTGACCGGTACGGTCAGCAGCGGCACAGGAGCGACGAACCGGCTTCTCGCCGAAGTTCGACATGTGACCACCAAACGGGCGCTGATAAATCTTGCCCTCATCGGTACGGTCGAACGGCATACCGTAGTGCTCAAGTTCGACGACAACCTCGTTGGCCTTGCGACACATGAATTCGATCGCATCCTGGTCACCGAGCCAGTCGGAGCCCTTGACGGTGTCGTACATGTGCCAATGCCAGTTATCTTCCTCGGAATTACCCAGCGAAGCAGCAACACCGCCCTGAGCGGCAACAGTGTG
The DNA here is from genome assembly GCF_039649255.1 of Dechloromonas sp. ZS-1. Lineage (NCBI taxonomy): Bacteria > Pseudomonadati > Pseudomonadota > Betaproteobacteria > Rhodocyclales > Azonexaceae > Dechloromonas > Dechloromonas sp. ZS-1. The sequence goes on from NZ_JBDIYD010000002.1 coordinate 103,039, forward strand.
CGAGCGGGTCGGGAATACCTTGGACAGAACAGCCGTCTTCAGACCGGCCTCGGACAATTGAATCGCAGAACGCAGACCGGCGCCACCGGCACCCACGATGACTGCGTCGAATTTCAGAACAGGAATACTCACGCTTACAGCCTCCAGAGAATCGCAGCAGCCCACGCGGTGTAACCCACCAGCGCAGCAATGGTCAGAACGTGCAGGGTCAGGCGCAGGCCGACCGGCTTCACGTAATCCATCCAGATATCACGCACACCGATCCAGGCGTGATAGAACAAGCTGACGAAGAAGAGGAAAGTCAGGAATTTGATGACGCCATTGGCGAATACACCCTGCCAGGCTTCAAACGTGGAAGGACGAACCACCAGCAACACAGCGGCGATCAACACAGAGTACACCGCCATGATGACCGCGGTAGCGCGCTGCGCGATCCAGTCCTTGAGGCCGTAATGAGCCCCGACAACGATACGGTTGATCACAGCAGAATCCCCCACAGAACCAGGGTCAGCGGAACGCTGACAGCGAAGACAATGCCAGCCGACTTACGGGCAGCCTCTTTCTCGATGCCGACATGCACATCCAGCAACAGAAAACGGATACCGGCACAGAAATGGTGGACAAAAGCCCACAGCAAACCTGCCAGAATCACCTTGACCGGCAGCATGCCTGCAACTTGCTTGAAGTTTGCAAAGCTTTCAGGGGAGCCAAGGCTGGCACCAAAAAGCCACAGCAATACCGGGAAGCACAGGAACAGCCCGGCACCGCTGACACGATGCAGGATTGAAACCTTGCCCGGCAACGGCAGCCGGATAGTTGTCAAGTCCAAGTTTTTTGGACGTTTCTTGATGGTCATTTCTGCCATGAACGTCATCCCTCGCGAAAGATGCGGTTATCCGCTTGTACGTGGTTTGAAAAGAACCGTAATTATACATTCAAATTCCGCGCAGACACGCCGCAAAGCGCACCACACGGGAGTTCCATCACCCGAGGTTGTTCCGATAATAGTGACGGTGGGTGCAATACAAACCACGCCGCCACTCCACCGGCTTATTACCATAGGTGTAGGCCGTCCGCTCCACGAGCAGCAACGGCTCCCCCACCCCAACCCCGAGCAGGCCAGCACTGTACGCATCTGCGGCAACCGCACGCAAGCGTTCTTCAGCACTAATCATCCGGACACCGTAATCACTCTCGAAGAGACTATAGAGAGAGCGCTCGGAAGCACGCAATTTATCCAACCCCAAGCCCTGGAACGAGTCGGCCAACAGATAAATGCGGTCGTAAACAATGGGCTCGCCGCCAAAGCGGAGCAGGCGCTCGACACACAACACGGCATCACCAGGAGCGATACCCAAGGCATCCGCCACATCCTGAGGCGCAGCAATCTGAGTGCACGACAACGGATCACTGACACTGGGCAAGACATTCCCGTCATCCGGCACCAGGCGCAGAAAACGGAAAAAGGAACGCGGATCTTCGTGCGTCGCCACGAAGGTCCCCTTGCCTTGACGCCGGACCAGTAAATTCTCGGAGGCCATTTCATCGATGGCTTTGCGCACCGTCCCCTGACTGACATTGAAACGTGCAGCCAACTCCCCCTCGCTGGGGATGGCATCACCAGGCCCCCACTCCCCCGCCTCCAGGCTGCGGATCAGGAAATCCTTGATCTGCCGGTAGAGTGGGCTGAACGTGGGCGAAGGCACGCGGGAAGGACGGGAAGCGTCACGGGTCATGGTGGCGGATTTCAGCACATTTCAGCGCCAGCGTCCACGAAAAGTTGTCTTATATAAGACACATGATGAATTGACAGTATCGCCCCGACCTTCTAACATCAGCTGTCTCCAGTGCCCACCGATGCAAGGTAACGGTTGAAGCGGCACGCGAGCAAAAACCAGAATATTTCAACCCGCTGTTTAAATACAGGAGCGACATATGTCCAAAGCCCCCATGCGCGTTGCCGTGACCGGCGCCGCCGGCCAGATCGGTTATAGCCTGCTGTTCCGCATTGCCTCTGGCGAAATGCTTGGCAAGGATCAACCGGTCATTCTGCAGTTGCTGGATCTGCCGCAGGCCCAGCAGGCCGTCAAGGGCGTGATGATGGAACTGGACGACTGCGCGTTCCCGCTGCTCGCCGGCATGATCGCCACCGACGACCCGAACGTTGCCTTCAAGGATGCTGACGTCTGCCTGCTGGTCGGCGCCCGTCCGCGCACCAAGGGTATGGAGCGTGCCGACCTGCTGGCCGCCAACGGCGCCATCTTCACCGTTCAGGGCAAGGCCATTGCCGAGAACGCCAAGGAAGACGTCAAGGTTCTCGTCGTCGGCAACCCGTGCAACACCAATGCCTTCATCGCCGCTGCCGCCGCCAAGAAGGTTGGCCGCACGAACCCGAAGAACTACCATGGCATGCTGCGCCTGGATCACAACCGCGCCCTGTCCCAGCTGGCTGAAAAGACCGGCCGCCCGGTTTCTTCCTTCAAGCAACTCGTTGTCTGGGGCAACCACTCCCCGACGATGTACGCCGACTACCGTAACTGCACCTCGAACGGCGACAACGTCAAGGCGCTGATCAACGATCACGCCTGGAACAACGACGTTTTCCTGCCGACCGTCGGCAAGCGCGGCGCCGCCATCATCGAAGCACGTGGCCTGTCCTCCGCTGCTTCCGCTGCCAACGCTGCCATCGACCACGTCCGTGACTGGGTCCTCGGTTCCGACGAATGGGTCACCATGGGCGTTCCGTCCGATGGTTCCTACGGCATTCCGGAAGGCATCGTTTACGGTTTCCCGTGCGAGTGCAAGAACGGCCAGTACAAGATCATCCAGGGTCTGGAAATCGACGAATACAGCCGCGAAAAGATGAACATCACCCTCAAGGAACTGACCGACGAGGCTGAAGCCGTCAAGGACATGCTGTAATCCAGCCTGCCTGAGACACAAAAAGCCGCAGCACTGCTGCGGCTTTTTTATTTCCCGAATTCATCGCCCAAATCTCGGTCGACCGTCGGCCAGACGCTACAAATGCACGTCCGTCTGCTCGGCTGGCAACCAAAGACTGACCCGTGTCCCTACCCCCGGCTCCGAGGCCGTCTCCAGACTGCCGCCATGCAATTCGACGATTTCACGGACGATTGAAACCCCCAATCCGGTGCCCGGCGTTTTACCCGAGGTATCGGCGCGCCAGAAACGCTCGCCAAACGAGGCAAGCTGATTCGGCGTCATGCCGAGCCCATGATCCGCCACCTCAATCCCGAAGCGTCCGCCATCCGTACGCAGCGTGACAACGATCTCCCCGCCATCCGGTGAATATTTCTGGGCATTGCTGATCAGGTTAAGCAAGGCCTGACGCAGTTTTGCCGGGTCTGCCATCACTTTGAAATCCGCCTCCGGGCGCTGCCAGCGCACCGGCCACCGTGTACGATCGAACGCCAGCCCCACCAGCACAGGATCAACCACATCCCGCAAATCCAGGCTTTCGAGGTTGAAATCCTTGCCGCGTCGCGCCTCGATCCGCGCCAGATCAAGTAGCTCATTGATGATATCGACCAGCCAGCGCGTTTGACGGTGAATGGTTTCGATAATTTCCTGACGTTTCTCCGCCGGGAAGGACTTGAGCATCAGCAATTCGGAAAAGCCCAGGATACTGGTCATGGGCGTACGTAATTCGTGAGCGGCGTGCGACAGAAACTCGCTCTTCATCCGGCTCACCTCGACCTCGCGGGTCACATCCCGGAAATACAGAATACGCCCGACGGTGGTGGTCGTATTTTCCACCCCCAAGACTTGCACGCAACGCCATTGCGGGATCGACAAATTGAGCAACAACGGCTGTTCGTAAGCTTCGGCCGTAAAGGCCTCCTGCAAGCGGAAAGCAGCAGAAGAACGCTCCACCCGGGCCAGCAAGGCCTTTTCCAGCGCCCGCTCATCCCGCCCCACCACCTCCCCGGCACTCAGGCCGGTAATCCGATAGAAAGCGGGGTTGGCAAACTGAACCAGGCCGTCCCCATCAAACGCCACGAAACCATCCGGACTCAACATGAACAAGGCATCCAGTTGAGCGTTGCGTTCTTCCAACTGCGCCGTGGCCAACTTGAGGGGCGTAATATCGATCCGGTTACCGGCGATATAACCACTGGGCGTCCGATGTTCCACAATCATCAACCAGCGCCCGTCTCCCAAATGCTGCTCGACGATCTTGCCGGTCGCCGCCTGATGCTGGCGCACCCGGTTGGCCACCCATTCATCCACTTTCCCGATTGCATCCGCGTACTGGCCACGCTCGGCCCCCCGGCGGACGATCTCCTCGAAGGTCGCCCCCGGCACGATCAGATCGCGGCTGGCTTCATACATCTGACGATAGGTTTCGTTACACACGACGAGTCGATCCTGCTCGTCGTAAATCGTGAAGCCCTGGGCAATGCTCCCCACCGCTTCATGAAACAGTTTATTGGCTTTCTCTGCCTCGTTTCGCGCCCGCTCCAACTCGGCTGTCCGCTCGCTCACGAGGACCTCTGCACGCGCCGCACTGGCACTGGCTGCCAGCAAGACGCCGACAAGCAACAGGCTGAATAGCAAGCCGGCAAGATAAATGAACCAACTATTTCCCGTCACCCGTGCCGGAGAAAATGCGCCGGGCTCCGCCGAGAACACGAAATCGATAATCCGGCTGCCGTATTCAATACGGGTGCTATTCAGCATGACCTGGCTACCATGCTGCGTCGCCGTCTGAAACAACGGATGCCCGAGTTCCCGCGCCTCCGTGACATCGAAAATACTCAGCTGCACCCCATCGCTGACCAGGGCAGGCAGTGTTTTGCGCGCCATGCCGCCGGTCGGCACGATCGCTGCCACCACCCCCACGAGCACCTCTTCCGCCCGATCCGGGGGGGACCAGAAAACGGGGACGAAGGCCATCAGTGCCTCGCCATCCTGCAAGCTGGAGCCAGGCAATAAACTTCCCCCCGAGACACCCAGCAAGCGATTCTCCCGCGCCTCATCTAGGGCTTTTCGCCAGAGTGGAACACGCTCGAAATCGATCCCGTGCAGGTGACTATAAAGCCCCGCCGGGAAGGCATACGCCACCGTCAGACGTGACGTATTCGACTGGACGGGCAGCCATACCATGCCGCGCACCCCGGGGTGACGAATGTGCAATCGCGCTGCCAGCGCCTCGAAATCCCGTTTTGCAAATGCACCACTGACCTTGAAATGATCGCGCAAGGTCAGCGGCAACTCGAGTGCGGCCCGAAAGGCGGTGGCCAAGGTCACCGCATGGCGTGTGGCATGCTGATCGAATTCGGCCTGACGGGCATCCCGATCGAAACGCCCGACAATCATGAAGGCGACGGTCAACACCAACAAGGTGGCCAAAAGCGGCAAGCCGACCGAAATGCGACGTTTGCCCCAAATGGAAGCCGGATCATCCAGGGAAATGCATACAGACAGGGCCACCGGCGCCAACAACATGATCCCGAGTGCATCTCCCAGCCACCACGAGAGCGCCACATCGGCCCACTGCAGCAACTCCTTGTCCTGCGCCACCATCAGCGTGGCGGCACCAATACTGGCACTGATCGCAGGCGCCGCCAATCCGCCCAACAAGAGAAATCGCATGATCTCCGGCCAGCGATCCAGAAGCGGCACATCCTCATCCTGGCAAATCAGACGTACCGCCAGCACCACCTGCAAACAAACGCCAAAGGTAATCGCCAAGCCGACGACAAGCGATAACGCAGCCGAGTAACCGCTGACAGCATGTAGGATCGTATTGATGAGCAATGCGCCCAACGCAACGCCGGGGAGAATCCGCCATCCCCAGGCCAAGGTACACCCCAGCGCCAGGCCGGCCGGAAACCAGATCACCGAAGCAAAGCCACTGGCCGTCGACAAATAGTGCGCCAGCCACCCAAGCAGGGCATAGCACAGCGCAACCAGAAGGTTCCTGAGCCCCCAGTGCTTGACCGTCTTCGCCTTCACCTGCGTCATGGCCGCTCCCTGTCGCACATCCAGCATCCAGTGCCATCCGAATGACCACAACAATATATTAAATGTAGCTAATTCAACAATATCAAATATTGGCGAAAACGCCGCAAGCCTTGGGGGCGCGGTAAAATGGGATTTTCGACTGACCGCACATTCGATCATGCGCCATCCCAAAACCGTTCTCTTCGCGGGTGAGAAACCCTTCCCCATCCTGCCGGCGGTCGACCATTACGCCGGCTCAGAAAAGCTGATGCACAAGGCGCTGGCACTTCAGAATCAGCTGGGACCGATTTTTGACATCACCTGCGACTGCGAAGACGGTGCACATGCCGGTGCAGAGCGCGAACATGCCGAGATGGCGGCTGCCATCATCAATAGCCCGGAGAACCGCTTCAACCGCGTCGGCGCCCGCGTGCATGACGTCACTCATCCGCACTGGCGCCAGGACATGGAAATCCTGGTCGGCCAGGCTGGCAACCGCTTGCCCTTCCTGACCCTCCCCAAGCCCTGCAGCGCCGGTGATGTGATGATCCAGATCGAAGCCCTGCGTGAAATCGAGCGCAAATTCGGCGTTGACCGCCGGATTCCGGTCCATGTTCTGATCGAAACGCATGGCGCCTTGCGTGAAGTCTGGGACATTGCCGCCCTGCCCGGCGTCGAATCCCTCGATTTTGGCTTGATGGATTTTGTTTCCGGGCATCACGGCGCCATTCCGGGCAGTGCGATGACGAGCCCCGGCCAGTTCGACCACCCGCTGGTGGCCCGCGCCAAAAGCGAGATCACCGCCGCCGCACTGGCCAACGGGGTCGTGCCGTCGCATAACGTGACCACCGAGCTGAAGGATCTCGATTACATCCGCCGGGATGCCGAGCGCGCCCGCAACGAATTTGGCTATCTGCGCATGTGGAGCATTCACCCGAACCAGATTCAACCCATCGTGGATGCCATGCGCCCCGACTTCTCCGAAGTCCAGGCTGCTGCCGAAATTTTGATCGCCGCCCAGGACAAGGATTGGGGCCCGATCCAGCACTCGGGCAAACTCCACGACCGCGCCTCCTACCGTTACTACTGGGAACTGCTTGAGCGCGCTCACGTCACGGGAATGGCCATCCCGAGCCATGCACAGGAACGTTTTTTTGCTTGACCAGCCCGTCGACCGTCCGGCGGACCTCACGGAAGATACGGCGCCGCTGACGCTGCTTTATCGCGACGCGCACATTGTCGTCATCGACAAGCCGCACAATCTGCTCGTGCATCGCTCGGAAATCGACCGCCACGAAACCCGCTTTGCCATCCAGTTGCTGCGCGACCAGATTGGCCAGCGGGTCTGGCCCGCACATCGGCTCGACCGGGGCACTTCAGGCGTGCTGCTGTTTGGGCTGACGGCAGAGATCGCGGGCAAGCTGGGACGGCAATTTGAGGCGGGCACGGTCGGCAAGCGCTACCTCGCCGTCGTGCGGGGCCATCCGCCCCTGCACGGCAGCATCGACCACCCGCTCACACGCCAACGTGACGATTACGCGTTTCAGGGCGAAGCGATGCAGCAGGAAGCGCAAGCCGCGCTCACCCATTTCCGTCGTCTTGCTGAAATCGAGCTGCCATTTTGCGTTGACCGTTACCCGTCCAGCCGTTACGCCCTGCTGGAACTCAATCCGGTCACCGGACGGCGCCATCAGATCCGCCGGCATCTGAAGCACATCGCCCATCCCATCATCGGCGATGCGACCTACGGCAAAGGCCGCCACAACCGCTTCATTGCCGAGCAGTTCGAGTGTCGCCGAATGCTACTTGCCTGCACGGAGCTGGCGTTCACGCACCCCGAAACAGGACAAGCGCTCAAAATAAATGCGCCAGTGAGCGGCGAATTTGCCGCCCTGCTGGCGCAATTCGGCTGGCCTGCGCCAGCGCGGGATCAATAACCGATCGAGGTTTCGAGTTCGGCCAGGCGGCGCAGATCGCGCTCCAGATCGACCATGTCCTGACCCAATGCATCGCGCGCGGAAACCATGCCCAAAGCCTTGCCGGAGGCATCCACCACCGGCACGTGGCGGAACCCGCCTTCCGCCATCATGTGCAGTGCGTAAGCCAGGGGTTTGTCGGCGCCAATGGTCTGCAAATGGCGGACCATCACCTCCCCCAGCGTGGTTTTATCAGGATCAAGGCCGGCAGCCAGGATTTTATTCAGCGCATCGCGCTCGGTGAAAATGCCGGCAATCTGATCGCCGTCGAGGATCAACAAGGCGCCGATCCGGCATTCCGCCATGCGCACCGCCGCTGCGCGCACCGTCATGGACGCCTCGGCGTGAATCAAGGGACGACCGGCAATCACATCCGAAATTGTACGTTTTGGCACTTTTGTCTCCTTTGGTGTTATGTTGGGGCCATACCAGTGTCCCCATTTCCACCCGGAAACGCAAGCCCCCTTGCGCTCACGAACTGCGCAGGACAATCCAGACGATTGCCACAAAAATCAGGCACATGCCGATCAATTCGATGTTCATGGCTTGAACTCATAGACGATACGGGCACGCGCATCGACCTTGTGTGCCTCGACAAATCCGATCCCACCCGGGTGCGCTGCCACCCACTTGAGTACCTCATCGCTGGAGGCGACCCGCGGCAGGGGCTGCATGCGGCCCGAAAAGAGCTGGCGCGACCAATAGGCATTCACCTCGGCCAGTTCCTTGCCGACCAGCTGGCGATAAAAACGCTCTCGTAACGGGTTGCTGTCCTGCAGGTCGACGGGCTCGGCCTCCACGCCGTTAAAGAATTGACGATTGCGGCCAAAAAAATAATTGATGACTTCAGCTCGCGTCATTGCCGCCACCCCGCTACGCGGGCTAACCACCACCACCAGATCCTGTGCATGGATGCCGGTGCCGCAAAGCAGCACACCGAGCAAGAGCAGGAATGATTTCACGCGCATTCCATGCCTCAGAAAATGAAGTCCAGGGACAGCGAGAACACATCCATCCGACCATCCCACTGGGAACGGATTTCGCGACGATAAGGCAGGATCGAACTGGCTGTCCCGCGAATACCATCCCACTGCGCCTTGAGTGCCAGATTGCGCGCGAAATCCCAACGCACACCGGCAAAGTGTGTCTTCTGATCGGTATGAGAATCGGCCATCACGTAGCCGACCAGCGGATGACCGGTTTCATTCTCACGGCCCTTGGAGCGCACTTGAGAATAGCCCAGATACGGGGTCACATTGCCCACCCGGTAGCCGAGTTGCGCATAGCCACCCAGGGAGTTTTCAAAGGCCTGCGAGCCTTGATTGATCATATTGAGCATGATCTGCCCCTGCCATGGGCCATCGTCATAGACAAACCCCAGGGAGGCGTAATGTGTCCGCTTGCCGGTGGTGGCAAGATAGGCCAGCTGGCTCGCGTTCAATTGCATCCCGGCTTCACGGGCGAGCACCGGATTGAGCGGCAGATCATGGGTGAATTTAAGGTTGGCGTAACTCCCGCGCAACCAGTACGGACCATGATGGTATTCGACGTAACCGCCCATCATCGGCGAGCCATCGATATTCCATTGCTCTTCGGCCAAAGGCACTTTGCCCTGGGATTTCCCCCAGAACACCTTGCCCCGGATCTGCGACTCGCCCAGGGGCACGGTCAATGCCGCATCCATCCCGTTGATGCTGTAAAAAGGCAGATACCAGAAAAAATCCCCGGGCGGCCGAACCGTCAGGAAGGAATAACCGACCCAACGGGAATCGGCCAGCATGAAAAATTCGGTCCCCAGATGGCCCGCACGCAGGCTGACATTCGGCAGGGGCTCATACTTCAGATAGGCCCAGGCGAGGTCCGGGCGAAAGCTTCGGTCAAAACGGTAACGGCTATTGAGCTGAACGACGGCTTCCCATTCCCGGCTCATTTTCCAGTTGGCCTGCACCCCCAGGACGCTATCGACGGCACTCGTCCAACTCGACGTTGCGCCACGCGGCTGAGAAAGGTCACGGACAAACTCCGCATGGTCTGTTGACGTGCGGACAGCCCCCAGCGTTCCGAAACCGCTCAGGGAGAACGCCGACTCATCGGCGCCTGCAGCGCCCGCACCGAGTCCGGCGGCCAGCAAACCGCAACACAGCAGCCTTTGCAGGATCGTCATCACGCTTGATTTCATGTTCGCCCTCTTATGCCAGGGCGCTATTGTAGCCAAGACGCAGCACATCGCCCGGCATCATCAACAGGGTTTGCCCGCCTGGCAGCCTTTCAGAATCCACAGTGAGATCACCCCTGCCGCTTCGTTCGCCATGGCCTTGCGCGCCATCGAGGTCGGGTCCCGACCGGCGTTGGTCTTGGCCATGGGATCCGCGCCGGCTTCAAGGAGCAGGCGCGCATGCCGAGCCTGCTGGCTGTAGGCTGCCATGTGCAAGGGCGTCAGCCCGTCGGCATCACGTGCATTCGGGTCTGCGCCTGCAGCGACCAGGGCCTGTAGAGCGGTCACATCCGGATTGGCCGCAGCCAGGTGCAAAGGCGTCGATCCCATGTCCGTCCGGGCATCACGGCTTGCCGGCTGCGTCGCCAGGGCTGCCTTGACGGCCTGTGCATTGCCGTTACGGGCAGCATCGTGGATGGGCAATTCACCAGCCGAGGCAACTGAAGCCCAGGCCAGACAAAGGATAAGCGCGGCGCGAGATCGAAGCATGAAATAAGGTCAGGGGGAAACACGGAATAGAGAGTCTAGGAGCGCCTCGGCGGCATCTGCTTGATACACCTCAACAGGCATAAAAAAACCCGGCTTGACCCGGGTTTTTCATGCAGCGCTGCAAACCTGAATCAGGCGGTCAACGCGTCCGGCAGGGCAATTTTGTTGTCCGTGCTGAACTGATAATCCTTGAAGATATGCTCCGCGGACAACAGTTGATACTGACCGTCATCCTGCTTGATCGTGGTGTCCTTGAGGCGCCAGGTGAGCTGACCGCAGGTCCAGATATCGAAATTGCGCATGTGGGTGCACAGACAGGTCTTGTCCCAGACCTTGACCTTGCGCTCACCCGGATGGGCGGCCACTTCACGGTTATAGGACGAGACGTAGGAACACTTGCCGTTGGCGTCGAGCAGGTAACCGTAAGCTTCGCAGTTCGGGCGGATGCCGTCACCGATACCGGGGCTGCCCTTGATCATGCGCATCGGATAGCCGGTCGGCGAAATCTGGTTGACCTCGATATCGTCTTCATCGGCCTTGAAGTATTCCTGCTTGACGTCGTCCGGCAGACCACATTCCTTGGCCACCGTGAAACGCGTCGCCACCTGAACGCCACCGGCACCCTGCTCGAGGAAGGCGGCCGCATCGGAACCGGTGAAGATCCCGCCAGCCGGCAGGACCGGAATATCCAGGTTTTCTGCCTTCAGGTAGGCCAGCACTTCAGCGACGATGGTGGCCAAATCATATTCGGCCCAATCCATGCCAAAGCCGAGGTGGCCGCCGGCCAGGGGGCCTTCGACCACGACGTAATCCGGCATGCGGCCGGTGCGGGCGTTTTTCTTCAGGAAAAGCTGGAGCGCGCGGACGGAGGACACGATGATGCCCAGCTTCACGTCACGGAAACGCGGGTGATCTTCGATCAGGGCGAAAGAGCCCAGATGCAGGCCGGCGGCCAGCGTGATGCCTTCGATGCCAGCGTCCATGGCAGCCGTCATGCGGACCTTGAGCGTCTCTTTGGGCGCGTTCATGGTCAGCTTTTCCATGCAGTTGATGAAGACCAGGCCATCGCCCTGCTTGCGACGCATCGTCGCTTCAACGTGCAGGCGGGTGGCTTCTTCGAGACGACCCAGGTCGAACTTGACCGGCGACTTGTCTTCATTGAGCACGTTGTACTTGTACAACGCGAGCTTTTCCTTGACGTGCTTGGTTTCGTAGCGCCGATCGGACACGGTATTGATCATCGCATCCGAGATATGGCCCACGCCCCCCAGCCTGGCCGCCTCCAGTGCCAGGTCGGCGGTCGAAATATCGACCCCCATGCCGCCGATCATGATCGGCACCAGTTCGTGCTTGCCCAGTCGCAAGCGGAAATCATCCACACGCTTCATTATTGTCCTTAGGAAATCGGCCTGGCTCTTACCCTGCTACTGGCCAGGACACGAATTTTACGCGATTGTGAAACCGTCGTGCGCGATCTCTCGGACAAATCAAAGCGTCGTATCGCTGCTGTGGCTAAACTGCCGACCTTTCCCGTCTCTTCGACATCACGATCATGTTTTCTGCGCGACACCCGCTCTGGCTGGTCGGCTTTCGTCCGTTTTTCAGCCTCGCCTGCCTGGCCGGCATCGTTCTCCCGCTGCTGTGGATTCTGATTTTCAGTGGCAAGATCAGCCTGCCTCAGGGCAGCCTCGATCCGATCCGCTGGCACGCCCACGAGATGTTCTATGGCTTTGGCTGGGCAGTTCTCGGCGGCTTTCTCCTGACATCGACGAAAAACTGGGTCAATGTGCGCGGCCATCACGGACGCTCATTGATGCTGCTCGCAGCCGCATGGCTTTTCGAGCGCGCCACCTTGGCCTGGGGCGGCGCCTGGCCCCCGGCCATTGCGCTGGTCGGCAGCTATCTTTTTATCGGCGGCATCGCCACCTTGCTCCTGAGCACCCTGGTGCGTCATCGCGAGCAGGACAGCTATCGCGCCGACAACCGTTTTTTCCTGATCATGCTGCCGGCTTTTCTGGTCGCCAAAACCTGGCTGCTTTTCGGCACGGATCTGCACACGGCTTACCGCATGAGCCTGGCGCTTTTCCGCCTGGCGTTTCTCGTCATGCTGGAACGGACCCTGACCCAGTTCATGAAGGCCGCCTTTCAAATCCAGATCCTGCGCACGCCGAAGCTCGACCTGCCGATCAAATTGCTCGGCCTCATGCTGGTGCTGGATTTTGCCTTCCCGGACACGTTGACCGTCGGCCTCTCGCTCGCCCTGGCCGCCCTGCTCCTCATCCGCCTGACGCGTTGGGCGCCGCTGCGTGCCTGCACGCGCATCGATATCGGGATCATGTTCGTCGGCTACCTGGCCATTGTCGGCCAGCTGCTGCTCGATGCAGCGCAACGGGGCGTCGGCATCACGGCTGTGGGCAGCGTGGCCGTGCATCTGTTTACCTTCGGCGCCATGGGCTGTGTGATCCCCGCCATGATCGTCCGCATCGCCAACGGCCACACCGGCCGCAAAGTGGTGTTTCAGCCTGCCGACAAGGCCGTGCTCTGGCTCATGCTGGCGGCGCTCGGCGTCCGCATCGTGCTGCCGCAACTCTTCCCGGCGCAGTATCTGGCCTGCATTCATGCCGCAGCCGCCCTCTGGGCGATTGCCTTCGCCATCCTCGCCGTCCGCTACATCCCGATCCTGATGCAAGCACGCATCGACGGTCGCGAACACTGATGGAGTACACTGTTCGCCTTAACGCTCAGGATTTCCCATGCACCCACGCAACAAAAACGCCGGCGGCTACGATCTCGCAGCATTGGCGGTGACCTCGCCGGCCCTGGCCAAATATGTCCGCCCCTCGCCGGCGGGCGAGCCCACGGTCGACTTCGCCAACCCCGGTGCCGTCAAAGCCCTCAACCGGGCCTTGCTGATGCACCACTACGCTGTGCGCGGCTGGGACCTGCCGACCGGCTACCTCTGCCCGCCCATCCCGGGCCGGGCCGACTACATCCACGCCCTGGCCGACCTGCTGGCCGATGACAATCAGGGCAATGTCCCGACCGGCAACAAGATCTATGCCCTCGATATCGGCACCGGCGCCAACCTGGTCTATCCGCTCATCGGCCACGCCGAATATGGCTGGTCGTTTGTCGGCAGCGAGATCGACCTGACCGCCCTGGCCAATGCCGAAAAAATCCTGAGCAAGAATCCGGGCCTCGGCAAAACCGTCGAGGTGCGCGAGCAAACCAGCCCAAACGACATCTTCATGGGCCTGCTGCGCCATGGCGAGTATTTCGATGTCAGCCTCTGCAATCCGCCCTTCCATGCCTCGCCCGAAGATGTGCGCGCGGCCAGCCAGCGCAAATGGAACAAGCTCGGCAAACCCGGCGCCAAGAAAGGCAGCCAGACGCCGCATCTCAACTTTGGCGGCGGCGACCTCGAACTCTGGTGTCCGGGCGGCGAACGCGGTTTCCTGAAAACGATGATCGAGCAAAGCGCGACCATCTCCAAACGCGTGCTCTGGTTCACCAGCCTGGTCTCCAAGGCCGACAACCTGCCCACCATCGAAGCCGCGCTAAAGCAGGCACATGCCCAGGCCACACGCATCATTCCGATGGCGCAAGGCCAGAAGCAGAGCCGCATCGTGGCCTGGACCTTCCACAGCCCGCGCGAACATCAGGCCTGGAAAAAACGCCGCTGGGCCAGCCAGGGCAACAGCAGCGACCGCAACAGCGGGACGGCCGCTGAGACGCCACCAGAAGCAACGCCGGCCGAGTAACCCAGCCGGCAACACAAATTGGCCTGTTTCAGACGGTCGACCGTCTGAAACAGGCCAAATCCCCCGGTTTTATCCCGGGGGAACTGACTCAACGCACCTTACTTGGTCGGTGCCGGCATCACTGCTGCCACCGGGGCCGGGCGCTTCACCTCGGCCTTGGCCTCCGCCTTTTCGGCCTGCTTCTCAAGCTGCTTTTCTGCCGATTTGGCCGCATGCTTTTCCGCATGCTTCTCATGCCCCTTGGCCTTCTCTGCCGGCGCGCCCGGCTTGCCTGCATCGGCCTTGACGGCTTCCGGCTTGGTGGCCTCCGCCTTCAGGGGCTCCACCGCCTTGACCGCCTCCGCCTTTTTCTCGACAGCCGGGGCAACGCTCTTGGCAGCCTCGACCTTCTTCTCGACTGCGGCCGGGGCAGGTGCGCTGATCTTGGCGGCGGGCGCTGCCGGCGTGGCCGGTTGCACGGCACCTTGAGCAAAAGCGCCGCTCGCGAAACCGGCAGCAACAGACAGGGCGATCAGGGTCTTGGTGATTTGCATTTCATTTCTCCTAGCGATATTGGGTTAGGTGCTCGGTGCTGCCCATCTTTTTCGCAGCGCCTTGTGCCGAATAACGCAGGGGCAGGCAGCCCGGATGTCAGCGCCTGCGTAAGCCTGTGTATCGCCATGTAACCGCTCTGTTTCAGGGCGTTTCCGGGGAAATGCCGGCAAGCCGGTATAATTGCCGTTTTCATTGTCAGGGTTTCCCCGTGTCCGACCGTCTTGCCGTCCTGCCCCAGTATCTGATTCCGAAACAAGCGCTGACCGTGCTGGCCGGCAAACTGGCGGGCGCCCAGGCCGGCGGCCTGACCACGGCGGTCATCCGCTGGTTCGTGGGGCGTTATGGCGTAAACATGGCGGAAGCGGCCAATCCGGATATCGCCAGCTACGCGAGCTTCAACGAGTTTTTCACGCGCCCGCTCAAGGCTGACGCCCGCCCGCTCGCCGAGACCGACTTTCTCTGTCCGGTCGATGGTGCGATCAGCCAGTTTGGCCCTATCGAACGCGACCAGATTTTTCAGGCCAAGGGCCATCAGTACTCCACCACCGCTTTGGTCGGTGGCGACCGCGAGCTGGCCGCCCGTTTTGAAAACGGCCATTTTGCGACGCTGTACCTGAGCCCGCGCGACTACCACCGCATTCACATGCCCTGCGATGGCCGGCTGACCCGCATGATCTACGTACCGGGCGCCCTCTTTTCGGTCAATCCGACCACCGCCCGCGGCGTACCGGGCCTGTTTGCCCGCAACGAGCGCGTTGTCTGCGTGTTTGAATCGGCCCACGGTCCCTTCGTCCTGACCCTGGTCGGGGCCACCATTGTCGGCAGCATGGCGACCGTCTGGCATGGTGTGGTCAATCCGCCCCGCCCGGGGGTTGTGCGCGAATGGCGCTACGACGGGGAGACGGCGGTCAACCTGAAAAAAGGCGAAGAAATGGGCCGTTTCCTGCTCGGCTCCACCGTCGTCATGCTCTTCCCCAAGCAGACGCTGCGCTTTAACCCCGAGTGGTCCCCGGCCCGCGCCATCCGCATGGGTGAAGCCATGGCCAGCCAGGCATGAGCCTGCCCACGCTGCTCTGCATTGCGCTGGGCATCGTGGCCGCGCGGGTGTCGCTACGCATCAGCGAAGCCGGCGTCGCCCGCTACGGTCGACGCATCCCGGTCACCGAAATGCTGCCGCTCGGGCTGAAAGGCGACCGTGCGATGCTGCTCGGCGGCATCGCCGGCTGGGGCATGGTCGGCTTTTTCATCGCCGCCTGTTTCGTTTAACCCCTGGCCATCAGGACCCGATTGCGGCCCGCAGCTTTCGCCGCATAAAGCGCCGTATCGGCCCGAGCCAGGAGCTCATTGACGGACTCCCCGGTGCGCAGCTCGGCAACACCGATGCTGATCGTCACCGGGATGGGGCATTGAGCAAGCTCAACCGGCGTAGATGCCAAAATCTCGCGCAAGCGCTCACCGGTCGCCATCGCCTCGGCCTGGCCGGTTTCGGGCAAGACCACGACAAACTCTTCACCGCCGTAACGGGCAACCCAATCGACGTCATCGCGGACCTGCATCAGGAAAATACGCCCGACAGCCCGCAAAACCTCGTCGCCGGCCAGATGACCGAGCGTGTCGTTGATCTGCTTGAAGTGATCGATATCGCAAAACAGCACCGACAGCTTTCGCTCATAGCGCCCCACCCGCTCGGCCTCGGCCAGGATGCGTTCGTTGAAATGGCGGCGATTGACGCAGCCCGTCAGACTATCTACCTGAGAGAGGCGCTGAATGGAGAGCATGGCCTCCTCAAGCTCACGTGTCCTTTCCCTGACCCGCTCATCGAGATTGGCCACATGGCGATTCAGCCCCTGCTGCAAAGTCTGGAAGCCCGTCACCACCAGATCGATTTCATCCTGATGGCGGTGCTTCGGTCGTTCAACCGTCAAGGGCGTAGACAAGCGATCCGGCGTCAGTTCGGCCGCAAAACGCGCAATGTGGCGCAGCGGCCATTCCAGTTCGCGGCGTAACACATAGGCCACCAGGACACAGATCATCAGGGTCAGAATGCCGTAGGCGAGCACCGCCACCCCCACCCGCTGCATCCAGGCACGGAAGAAAACACCGGGGTTTTCCATGATTTCAAGGTGGCCAATGATCCGCGTTCCCCGATCCGGGGCCGGAACATCGAAGGTACGCAACACCTTGCTCTGGGCCAGCGACGCATTGCCGGCCACGAAAATCTGGCCACTTTCCACCGTCAAGCGGACAAAGCCAAGACTGTGGCGCTCGGTCAGGTTATCAAGTTGCCACTGAATAACTTTGGGTTCGATATCCCAGACGCTCACGGACAACAGGGGAATATTGGTTTCCTGAATATCCAGAAGCTCATTCTCAAAGCGTGATGTCACTTCCTGCCAGGACACCATGGTCTGTCCCAACACGATGAGCATGGCGCACGCCGTAGCCCAACGCCAAATCCGGGCATTCAGCGTCTGTGCGATGGACCGGAAATGGGTATCGGGCATCCAATTCGCCCTCAGTTCAGTAACTGACTGAAGCTGAAGTCGTAACGCTTGATTTGCGGCGAAAGGACTTTACTGAAGCGTCGAAAATCGATGCTGTGAAAATCCAGATTGCCAAAGCGTTTTTGAAAACGCGCAGCCTGCGTCGGTGAAAAGAGAACGAACATGGACTGGTTCAGTTCCAGCCCCTCCTCTTGCGCGAAATCCCGGCCATGATGGTAGTCATACAACATGACCAATGCCCAGGCACCCGCGATGAAATGGCCGCCGGCCAGCGCTGACAACTCCCCTGACTGAATCGCTGTCATCGCCTCGCTCGAGGTATTGATGGCGCTGAACCAGGCATCCTTGCCAGGCTTGCCGCCCCGAGCCCGCCAGGACTGCATCGCACCAAAGGCCATCAGATCGTTTCCGGCCCAGATTAGGCGTGCTTCGGGATGGCGCTGATAGAGCCATGCGGCCTGCTCCGCCGCCTTTTCCCGACCCCAGGCACCGTGGATTTCCTGATCAAGCACCACATCTCCGGCCTCCGCAATCGCGCGTCGCATCCCTTCACTCCGCCGCACCGAGGTGGGGGTTGAACGGTCGCCACTCACGGCCAGCATATGGAGTCGCCCATCCGAGCCGAAGGCCTTGGCGCGCCGCGCCACCTGAATCAGTTCGCGGGCGGTCAAATAACCGGCTTCTTCCGCCTTCGGCTCCAGAGAGCCGAGCCAAGCCGAATACTGTTGGCGCGGCAGGCCGACTTTTTGTCGAACCGCGCTCTCGAAAATCCCGCTGAATGCCATGAAATGCTTGATCCTGGCCTCATCCAGCACGCGCATGATTTCGGGGCCGGTTCCGTAATCGTTGGTGAAGACAACGTAATCAGGCCGCAGCGCCGGCGTGCGCGCTGCGATTGTCCGCGCAATCTCGATGGCTTTAGGATGATCTCGCTCCGCGTACATCACTTGCAGGGAAACGCCGAGACTCTTCGCCGCCGCTTCCATCGCACGCGCAGCACTAACCCAATACACCTCATCAGATTTGCCGGGGTTGATAAACACCACCGACATGGCAAACACGAGCTGAGGGCACAACCAACCAGTCAGCCACAGGACGACATGCCGCATGACCGCTCCTTGAGCAGATTTATCACTTTGGTCATAAGTATAGCTGCCTTTATTTTGCCTACGTCAAAAACTGTAAAAACCCCATTCGTGACACAGTTTTCACGCAAAAAGAGCGCAATGACGAATCGATTTAAGCCTATAACTTTGGTTATAAATTTACACCCCAACCCAGTCTGAGTATGGCATGATTCCTCACTCGTCGATCCCGATACCAACGGGCCGAGCTGAGTACTTTTCACCCAGCCTTTTCCGCCGCCCCGCTCTTGCATGCGCCAACTCACCCTCAGCCTGATCACCTTGCTCATTGCACTTGCCGGTGCAGGACAAATCGTGATCGCAACCCTGCACCGCAGCATGCAGGAGACCATTGGCGAGGATATGGCAGTCCTCGTGCAGAGCCATGCTGCAGCACTGGATCAGCAGATCGAACGCACGCGCCAGATTTTGCAGGGGATTGCAGACAACGCGCCAGAAAGGGCTTTTGAGAACCCGGACCAGGCCCAGGCTTATCTGACCCATTACGCCCCACTGCTGGCGCTGTTCGATCTCGGTTTGTACATGGCAAATCCAGACGAAATCATTCTTGGCGCACAGTTACGGGACATGCAGCAGGCGCGCAAGCGGATTGGTGGCAAAACCAGCGCCAGCGATCTCAATTGGCGGGCCCGCGAACAGCGCCGCACCCTGATCTCGCAGCCCTACGCGTCACCATCCTGCGACGGCTGTCCGGCCATCGCCATGGTGACCCCCGTCTTTCATGCAGATGGCCGCTTCCTCGGGTACGTCGCCGGCGCGCTTCGCCTGGATGGCGAAAACATGCTGGCGGCGATCAACGATGTCCGCGTCGGCAAGACCGGCTACCTCTATCTGATTACCCGCGAACGCACGATGATCATGCATCCGGATCCCCGGCGCATCATGAAGCCGGCGACCCGACCCGGGCAAAACCAGCTACTCGACAAAGCGATCACGGAAGGATTTGAAGGTCACGGGCAAACCATCAACAGCCTGGGAGTCCCGATGATCCTGGGCGTGCACTACCTCAAATCGACCGGTTGGCTGCTCGCTGCAAACTACCCCCTTGCCGATGCCGAGGCCCCGTTCGAGGTCGTTAAAACGCGCACCTATCTCCTGCTCGCCGTCATCGGCATCCTGATGGCGGCAGCGCTGGGGCTCATTTTCCGACGCAAACGGCACACCACCGCTGGTAGCCTGTAAGCACCCGCGCGAACACGGCGGGATGTTCAGCGGACGGCGAGTCGGGCATCATGTCGTCACCTTTTGCTCAGCGCCACTGCATCGACCATGCCGACCCACCTCAGCCGCTACAACGACGTCCGCCCGTTCACCACCAAGGACGGTTCTGAAATCCGGGAATTGATGCACCCCGCCACCCACGGCAATCAGGCCTCAAGCCTGGCCGAAGCAACCGTGCAGCCGGGTCAGAAAACCCAGCTGCATCGCCATCATCAGACCGAAGAGTTGTATCACGTCACAGCCGGCCAAGGCACGATGATCCTGGGCGAGACGCGCTTCCCCATCAATGTGGGCGACACGATCCTGATTCCTCCCGGCACGCCCCACGCCCTGCACAACACCTGGCCCGTCCCGCTCCGCATCCTGTGCGTTTGCAGCCCGGCTTATCGCGATGACGATACGGAAATTCTCGAGCCAGATCAGCCGTAATTCACCGCCACTGAGACCGCCGTCGTCTCACGGCGGAACGCAGTCAGACCTGCCGACCTGCGACGACTGCATGTTCTGAAGCTCAACGTAAAACGCCCCCACCGGCAAGCCGGCAGGGGCGTTTTTGTTCGGCGACGGTCGACCGGTCAAACCGGTCGATTTTCACCCATTACATCTCGACGGTCGCAGCGACTTCGACGAAGTCCTTGATCTGGTCGAAGTTCATGTAGCGATACACGTCGGCAGCCTTGGCGTTCACCAGCTTGATCTGCTCCATGTACTCTTCCTTGGTCACGATACGGCCAGCCAGGGCGCACATCGCGGCCAGTTCGGCGGAGCCGAGGTAGACGCGGGTGTCGATGCCCAGACGGTTCGGGAAGTTACGGGTGGAGGTGGAGATCGCGGTGGAACCCTTGCGGATCTGAGCCTGGTTACCCATACACAGCGAGCAGCCCGGCATTTCCATACGGGCACCGGCCTTGCCGAGGACGCTGTAGTAGCCTTCTTCGGTCAGGATCAGGGCATCCATCTTGGTCGGCGGGGCGATCCACAGGCGAGCCGGGATGTCGCTCTTGCCGTCCAGCACCTTGCCGGCAGCACGGAAGTGACCGATGTTGGTCATGCAGGACCCGATGAAGACTTCGTCGATCTTGTCGCCAGCGACTTCGGACAGCACCTTGACGTCGTCCGGATCGTTCGGGCAGGCCAGGATCGGCTCGGTGACTTCGGCCAGATCGATTTCGATCACGGCAGCGTACTGGGCGTTGGCATCGGACTTCAGCAGTTCGCCGTTGGCGATCCACTCTTCCATCGACTTGATGCGGCGCTTCAGGGTGCGCGCATCAGCGTAGCCTTCGGCGATCATCCACTTCATCAGGGTGATGTTGGAACGCATGTACTCGACCACCGGTTCCTTATTCAGGGCGATGGCGCAAGCGGCAGCGGAGCGCTCGGCAGCGGCGTCGGAGAGTTCGAAAGCCTGTTCGACCTTGAGATCCGGCAGGCCTTCGATTTCGAGGATGCGGCCGGAGAAGATGTTCTTCTTACCCTTCTTCTCGACGGTCAGCAGACCCTGCTTGATGGCCCACAGCGGAATGGCGTTAACCAGGTCGCGCAGGGTGATGCCGTCTTGCATCTTGCCCTTGAAGCGAACCAGCACGGATTCCGGCATGTCCAGCGGCATGACGCCGGTGGCGGCAGCGAAGGCAACCAGACCGGAACCGGCCGGGAAGGAGATGCCAATCGGGAAACGGGTGTGCGAGTCACCACCGGTACCGACGGTATCCGGCAGCAGCAGGCGGTTCAGCCAGGAGTGGATGACGCCGTCGCCCGGACGCAGCGCAACACCGCCACGGTTGGCGATGAAGGTCGGCAGTTCGCGGTGCATCTTGACGTCGACCAGCTTCGGATAGGCGGCGGTGTGGCAGAAGGACTGCATGACCAGATCGGCGGAGAAGCCGAGGCAGGCCAGATCCTTCAGTTCGTCGCGGGTCATCGGGCCGGTGGTGTCCTGGGAGCCGACGGTGGTCATCTTCGGTTCGCAGTAGGTACCCGGCAGGATGCCCTTGCCTTCCGGCAGACCACAGGCGCGGCCGACCATCTTCTGGGCCAGCGAGTAGCCGGTGCCCGGATCGTTCGGCTGCTGCGGCAGACGGAACAGGGTCGAGGCCGGCAGGCCGAGGGCCTCACGCGCCTTGGCGGTGAGGCCACGGCCGATGATCAGGGGGATACGGCCGCCAGCGCGGACTTCGTCGAGGATGACGAGGGTCTTCAGCTGGGACTCGGCGATGGTGGCGCCGTTCTTGGTGGCGGTAACCTTGCCGGTGGCGCCGTCAACCTTCAGTTCGATCTCGTCGCCCATGTCCATCTGGCCGGCGTCGATTTCGATCGGCAGTGCGCCGGCATCTTCCATCGTGTTGAAGAAGATCGGGGCGATCTTGGAACCCAGGCAGACGCCGCCAAAGCGCTTGTTCGGCACGAACGGGATGTCTTCGCCGGTGAACCACAGCACGGAGTTGGTGGCGGACTTGCGGGAAGAACCGGTACCGACCACGTCACCGACGTAGGCGATCAGGTTGCCCTTGGCAGCCAGCGCTTCCAGTTGCTTGATCGGGCCGCGGGAGCCCGGCTCGTCGGCTTCGATACCCGGACGCGGGTTCTTCAGCATGGCCAGGGCGTGCAGCGGGATGTCCGGACGGGACCAGGCATCCGGAGCCGGCGACAGGTCGTCGGTGTTGGTTTCGCCGGTGACCTTGAACACGGTCAACTTCTGCGAAGCCGGGACTTCCGGACGCGAGGTGAACCACTCGGCGTCGGCCCAGGATTGCATGACGGCCTTGGCGTTGGCGTTACCGGCCTTGGCCAGTTCGGCGACGTCGTGGAAGTAGTCGAACACCAGCAGGGTCTTCTTCAGACCTTCGGCAGCGGCGGCACCGCATTCGCCACAGGCCAGCAGATCGATCAGCGGCTTGACGTTGTAACCACCCAGCATGGTGCCGAGCAGTTCGGTGGCCTTGACCTTGGAGATCAAGCCACAGGTTTCTTCACCCTTGGCAACCTTGGCCAGGAACTCAGCCTTGACCTTGGCGGCATCATCCACGCCAGCCGGAACGCGATAGGTCAGCAGTTCGACCAGGAAGGCTTCCTCGCCAGCGGGCGGGTTCTTCAGCAGGGCGACCAGCTCGGTGGTCTGTTGCTTGGACAGGGGCAGCGGCGGGATACCGAGGGCTGCACGCTCTGCAACGTGGGCGCGATAGGCTTCAAGCACGGCGACTTCCTTTCGTAAAGGGTTGCTCTGGGAAATAAGTATTCTACGACGATTGCAGCATCCGGATCGGAATCGCAAGTCTTATATATTATATGTTATCCCTCGCCCCATGGCGAGTCCGATCCAGCGAACACAGCGTGCCGCCGATCGCCAAGCGAGTTCGCGACAAAGCGGGCCTCCCAGCCGCCGCGCCAAGGTTTCATTTGTGTGAAAAACCCAACACTTTCGTTAAGGGTTAACCCGTAAATCACGACAGAAGCCATGGTGATCATCGCCCACCCCTCCTAGAATCCGCGACCTTCGGAGCTCGTCCGCGCGGGCGAGACTGTCTTTCCGATTACCTTTCAATCCAATCCTGACTGTTGCTTGCCGACCGCCTGCGTTCGGTACGGCAGTCCTTGAGGAGACATCATGCAGCTCAAGAAAAAACTCTGCGCCGCGCTGCTGCCGGCACTGCTCACCCTGGCTGCCACCACGGCTGAAGCCCGCGACTGGAACACCATCAAGGCTGACGGCAAGATCATCGCCGTGACCGAAGGGGCATTCTTCCCGTTCAATTTCTTCGAAGGCTCCAAACTCACCGGGTTCGAAGTCGAAGTGGCCGAAGCCGTCGCCAAGAAGCTGGGGCTGGCCATCGAATGGCGCGTCGTGCCGTTCGACGCTCAAGTTGCTTCGATCCGCCAGGACCGCTTTGACTTCGCCATCGCTTCTCACGGCTTCACCGAGGAACGCGCCAAGTCGGTCGACTTCGCCGCACCGCACTACTGCACCGGCGGCCAGATCGCTGCACCGAAAGATGGCGCCCTGACCGCCGCAGCCCTGGCCGGCAAGACTGTCGCCGTGCAGCTCGCCACCAGCTATGCCGACAGCGCCAAGCGCATTGCCGGCGTGAAGGAAATCAAGACCTACAAGGCCGATCCGGAAGCCTTCTCCGCCCTCAAGGCCAAGAAAGTCGACGCCTGGATTTCCGACAAGTGGCTGATCAAGGCCACCCTGGAAAAGAACGCCGATGCCGGCATCGTTGCCGGTGAGCAGGTCTTCGTCGAGCGCGTCTCGGCCATCATGCGCAAGAACAACAAGGAACTGCAAGACAATTACAACCGCGCCCTGGCTGAAGTCGTCAAGGATGGCACCTACGCCACCCTGTCGCAGAAGTACTTCAAGACCGACGTTTCCTGCCGCTGAACGACTGAGCCAAGATGAACTGGATCAAGCAAAACCCCGGCTGGACCATGTTCGGCGCGATGATCGGTCTGCTCCTCTTTTTGTGGGGCATGGCCATCCCGCTGTCCATGGCACCTGAACCGATCGGTCCGGCCGCGCAGCAGTTTGCAGAAGGCGCGCGCATGACCGTCCTCCTGACGCTGATCTCTGGCACGATTGGTGTCGTACTCGGCGTATTGGCCGGTCTCGGCAAACTCTCCGCTTTCGCCCCGGTGCGTTGGTTGTGTGCGTTTTACGTCTGGCTGTTCCGTGGTACGCCGCTGCTTTTGCAGATCCTGTTTGTCTGGCTGGTTGCGCCGCAAGTGCTGCCGGATGCGATCCAGCTCTCCGACTTTGCCTGTGCGGTCATCGCGCTGTCGTTGAATATCGGGGCCTACAACACCGAGTGCGTCCGCGCCGGCATCCTCGCCGTACCGCATGGGCAGGTTGAAGCTGCCCGCGCCCTGGGCCTGTCGCCGACCCAGACTTTCATCGACATCACGCTGCCGCAAAGCATGCGGGTCGCCCTGCCGGCCCTGGCCAACAACCTGGCCTCGCTGGTCAAGGACTCGTCGCTGGCCTACGCGATCAGCGTCGTTGAGCTGACCATGGTCGGCTATCGCATTCAGGCGGAAAGCTACCAGCCGGTACCGGTTTTCCTGACCATCGCCGTGATCTACCTGATTCTGACCACTGCCTTCACGACGCTGACCTCCGCCCTGGAGAGCCAGCTCGATGTCGGTCGCAAGCGCTAAGGGAGCCCGCATGAACGCCACCTCAACCGCCCGCCCGATCATCGTCGCCACGGATGTGGACAAGCACTTCGGCGCTTTCCATGCCCTGAAGAAAGTCTCCGCGACTTTCCGCGAAGGGGAAGTCACCGCGATCATCGGCCCCTCCGGCTCCGGCAAATCGACCTTCCTGCGCACGCTCAATCGCCTGGAAGCCCACGATGCCGGGCGCATCGTCATCGACGGGATCGACCTGAACGACGACCTGAAGAACCTGGATGCCATCCGCCGCGAAGTCGGCATGGTGTTTCAGAGCTTCAACCTGTTTTCGCACCTGTCGATCCTGAAGAACATCACGCTGGCGCCCATGCGCGTCCGCAAGATGTCCGCTGCCGATGCCGAAGCCAAGGCCCTCGCCCTGCTTGACCGGGTCGGCTTGAAGGCCCATGCCCACAAGTACCCGGTGCAGTTGTCCGGCGGCCAGCAGCAGCGGGTCGCCATCGCCCGCGCTTTGGCCATGGACCCCAAGGTCCTGCTCTTCGATGAGCCGACCTCGGCCCTGGACCCGGAGATGGTCAATGAAGTCCTCGCCGTCATGCGTGAGCTGGCACACACCGGCATCACCATGCTCGTCGTCACCCACGAAATGGGCTTTGCCCGTGAAGTGGCGGATCGCGTGATCTTCTTCGATCACGGGACGATCCTCGAAGACAGCACGCCGGCGGACTTCTTCAATAACCCGCAGCACGACCGTGCCAAGACCTTCCTGACGCAGGTCCGCCACGGTTTCTAAAAATCCAAACTATCCATTCACTTTGAGAGGACACCTCATGCAACTCAAGCACATCGCCCTCGCGATCGCTGCCCTGGGCGCCGGCACCCAAGCCTTCGCCGCTGGCAACGCCGCCGCTGAAGCCAACCGCATCGCCCAGCTGGAATCCCAGCTGAAGGCCATGCAGGCCCAGATCGAAGAACTGAAAAACATTCAAAAAACCCAGTCGACCGCCCAGAAGAGCCAGAAGGAAGAGCTGGCCCAGCTGCAGGACCAGGTCGTTGCCCAGGGCAAGGAAGTCGTCGTGGCCGGCGATCTGCCGAACTCCATGCGTCTGGCCAGCGGCGATACCTCGATCCGCGTGTACGGCATTGCCGAGATGAACATGGTGCGCGAAAACAAGGGTACCAACGCCGATAACGACTACTCCACGTTCATGCCCTACGCGCCGCTGCGCGGCTCTGCCGCCGCCAACCGTACCGGCCAAACCTACCTGCATGCCCGTACATCGCGTTTTGGCATTGAAGCCTCGACCCCGACCCAGTATGGCCAACTGGTTGCCAAGATCGAAGGTGACTTCAACAACGATCCGCGTACCGGCAACTCCGCTGTTTATGGCGACGTGAAGAACATTTACAGCCAGCAGGCAACCAACAGCTACGACTTCCGTCTGCGTCACGCCTACTTCCAGCTGGCTGGCTGGACCGTTGGTCAGACCTGGTCCACCTTCATGGATCTGGATGCCACCCCGGAAGTGGTCGACTTCAACGGCCCGATCGGCGGCACCTTCATCCGTCAGCCGCAAGTGCGTTACACCTACGCCACCCAGAACTACGGAAACTTCTCTGCCGCTGTTGAAAACTCCGTGAGCTACGTCCTGAAGGACTGGACTGCCACCACCGATGGCTTCTCCAAGACGGCCGACGTGGTCCTGCGCTGGGACCGTGCCTTCACTTGGGGCACGATGAGCCTGCGTGGCGTTTCGCACGAACACGCCATCGAAGATGGCAAAGGCCTCAACGTCAGCCGCCGTGGCTACGGCGTCGGCGCTGCCGTCACCTACAAGCCGACGGACAATGACCTGCTGAGCCTGAACGTCACCGGCGGCGACGGCATCGGTCGCTACTTCAACTTCATTGAAGGTGCTGCCTACGACCAGGCCAACCGTCGCATCGTGCTCGAGCGCTCCCTGGGTGTCGTTGCCGGCTATCAGCACAAGTTCAGCGACACCCTGCGTATGAACATTGCCTATGGTTTCCAGAAGACCTACGACAACGAGTACACCCAGTACGCCCGCACCAATCTGCCCAGCGATCACCGCTGGCTGACCAACAACACCGTCTCCCAGCTGCACATCGGTGCGATCTGGAACCCGGTCAAGTACGTCGACATCGGTGCCGAGTACATCTATGGCCGTCGCGAAACCATCCTGGGCGAGCGTGGCGACATGTCCCGCATCAACCTGATGGGTCGTTACAACTTCAACTAAGCCTCGGCTTCCCGGGGCCGGCTGCATCGGCCCCGGGCCGGTCAGCCGGCTCCGGATCTGACCATGACGCCCGAAATTCTCTCCTCCGTTTTTCTGCTCCTGCTGGTCCTCGACCCGCTCGGCAACGTCCCGTTCGTGCTCTCGCTGCTGCGCGAGCAGACCCCGGCGCAAAAGCGCCGCATCATCCTGCGCGAATGCGCCATTGCGACCGCCGTGCTGGTCGCCTTCCTCTTTGTCGGTGACTGGCTGCTCGCCGTGATGCGCCTCTCCGACCCCGCGCTGGAAATTTCCGGCGGCCTGATTCTTTTCCTGATTGCCCTGCGCATGGTCTTTCCGCCGGCCGGTCATAACCTGGCCGAGGCCGAACCGCGCCCGGCGCCCTTCATCGTGCCGCTGGCCGTGCCGATGATTGCCGGCCCTTCGGCGCTGGCCATGGTCCTGCTTGCCTCACGCCAATCCGGCGATCCGCTGCCCTGGGTCGGTGCCGTACTGCTCGCCTCGGCGGTCAACACCGGCATTCTGCTCATTTCCGACCCGCTGGCCCGCATTCTCGGGCGCTCCGGCCTGGAGGCCATGGAACGCCTGATGGGCCTGATCCTGACTACAATGGCCGTGCAGATGCTGATTTCCGGCCTCAAAGTAGCCTTCGCCACCGCCTGAGGACATGCCATGACCGCCACCGTCCAGAATTCCCGCATCAGCCTGATTGGCGCCCCCACCGACGTCGGCGCCGGCACCCGCGGTGCCAGCATGGGTCCGGAAGCCCTGCGCGTCGCCGGCATTACCCAGGCCCTGGCGGCCTTTGGTGTCGACGTGAAAGACTGCGGCAACCTGGCCGGCCCGACCAACCCGGACCAGCCGGCGGTCGACGGCCTGCGTCATCTGGCCGAAGTCCACGCCTGGAACAGCCTGCTGCACGAGGCCGTCTACGCCGAACTCAAGGCGGACCGTCTGCCCATCATGCTCGGCGGCGACCATTGCCTGGCCATCGGCTCGATCAGTGCCGTGGCCCGCCATGCACGCGAACAGGGCAAGACCCTGCGCGTGCTCTGGTTTGACGCCCATGCCGACCTCAATACGGCAACCATGACGCCTTCCGGCAACATCCACGGCATGCCGGTGGCCTGCTTGTGCGGCCATGGCCCGCAGCCCCTGAACGAAATCGGTGGTCACGTACCGGCCATGCAACCCGGCGCCTTCCGCCAGATCGGCATCCGCAGCGTCGATGAGGGCGAGAAGCTCTTCCTGCGCCAGCTTGGCATCGAAGTCTTCGACATGCGCTACATCGACGAACATGGCATGCGCGCCGTGATGGAAAAAGCGCTGGCCGGGCTCGATGCGAACACCCATCTGCATGTCAGCCTCGACGTCGACTTTCTCGACCCGGAGATCGCCCCCGGCGTCGGCACCACGGTCCGCGGCGGCCCGACCTACCGCGAAGCCCAGTTGTGTATGGAGATGATTGCCGACACCGGCCTGATGGCCTCGCTCGACATCGTCGAACTCAATCCGGCGCTCGATCACAAGAACCAAACGGCGGAACTGGCGGTCGATCTGATCGAGAGCCTGTTCGGCAAGAGCACGCTCTGCCGCATTCACGCCTGACCCCCACTTCCTGAAAGCTGCCATGACACGTTTGCGTGCCAATGCCCTGCTGTTGATCGCTGCCCTGATCTGGGGCACCACCTTTGTGGCCCAGCAGGTTGTCCTCGACAACATCGGCCCCTTCCTCTACACCGGCCTGCGCTTCCTGCTCGGCGCGCTGATCGTCTTGCCGATGGCCGTACGTGAATACGTGCGCCTGAAAGACCGCGCCGTGGTGCTCGACCGCCGCGATGCGACCTACTGGTGCGCCCTGGGCAGTCTGCTCTTCTGCGGCATCATCCTGCAACAGATCGGCATCGGTGCGACCACCGTGACCAATGCCGGCTTCCTGACCGCGCTCTACGTCCCGCTCGTGCCGCTGCTCGCCTGGATCATCCATCGCCAGATGCCGCATCTGTCGACCTGGCCGGCGGTCGCGGCCTGTCTGGGCGGCACCTGGCTGCTCGCCGGCGGCGAACTCAGCGAGTTCAGCGAAGGCGACCTCTGGGTCATCGCCAGCACTGTATTTTGGGGCCTGCATGTGCTCTACGTCGGGCGCATCGCGGCACGCAAAGGCACGCCGATTCTCGTGGCCTTCTCGCAATTCGTGGTCTGCGGCGTGCTTGCCCTGACCTGGGGCCTCCTGACCGAACCGCTGTCGCAAGCCGCGCTGATCGCCGCCCTGCCCGCCATCCTGTACGGCGGTGTCTTGTCGGTTGGCGTCGGCTTCACCTTGCAGGTCGTCGCCCAGCGCCATACCGGTGCCGCCGATGCGGCCATCCTGCTGTCGTCCGAAACCCTGTTTGCCGGCATTGCCGGGGCGCTGGTCCTGGGCGAGCGCCTCTCGTTCATGCAGCTTTCCGGCTGCGCGCTGATTTTCACCAGCATCCTGGCCGTTCAGCTCCTGCCCCTGTGGCTGGAGCGCAAAGCTGCCGCACACTGATCGATGTTCGGGTACGCGCCCCGTGTCCGGCGGTCAACGCGCACCAAGGGGCTTTTTTCCGGCGCCCGATCCGTGGCGGGCACCCTGCTGCTGGCCGCTGGCCTGAGTCTCGCGCCCACCCTCGGCATCGCCCGAACCCCGGGTGAAATCCCGGTCGGCGCGCCGCTCCGCGACCTGCCCATGCGCGGCCTGAACGGGCCGGACCGCCCGCTCTCCGCTTATCGCGGCAAACCGCTGGTATTGAACGTCTGGGCCAGCTGGTGCGGCCCCTGCCGGGCCGAGATGGGCTCACTCGTCCGTCTGGCGCAGCGCCTTGGCCCGCAGGCCAGCGTGATCGGCATTTCCACCGACGACCATCCGGAACGCGCCCAGGCGTTTCTAAAGCAGACCGGCATCACCCTGCCGATGTATCTCGACCGCCCGCCCTGGCCGCTCGAAAACATGCTGGGCGCCGACCGTCTGCCGCTGACCTTGCTGATCGATGCCAACGGGCTTGTTCGCGCCCGCCATGTCGGGGCGCGGGAATGGGACAGCCCGGCCGCGTTGAACGACATCAACCGGACTTTCAACCTCAAAGGGCAGTAAGCGCGCGCACCCAGCGAACAGGCCAGCGTCTTCTGCACCTGGATCTGAACAAGATCGCTCAGCGGCCTTGCTGCCGACGCAAGGTAACCGGCTCACCGCCGATTCCCCAGTTATCGGTATCCACCTCGTCGATCACCACCACCGTGGTATTCGGGTTCTTGCCGAGCACATCCACCAGCAATTGGGTGGCCCCCTTGATCAGTGCGGCCTTCTGCTCGGCCGTGGCGCCTTCGCGGGTGATCTTGATATTGACGTAGGGCATGACGGACTCCGGTAAGACGCGTTGATCAAACCCGCAGCATACCGGCCACGCCCATTCTTTAAAATTGAATTATTGAGAAGTAAATATTCTCAATAATGAATCAATCAAAAGAAACACCGGATACCGCCTGATGCCACCTGCGGACACTCAACAGCCCGAGCCCGGGTGATCCGTTCAGGTCGGGCTGCTCCCCCTTTGCCCAGCCTGTGCCCAATATTTAGGCAGCGGGTGCTTTCCCCCTTGAGATCAGGACATTACGCATCCTGCCCCCGGCTTATCCACAGGCTTATCCGACGCGAGCGGGGATAAAACTGGCAGCGCTGCCGGGCTCAGGCGGCCTTGGGCAGGCAGTCGGCGAGCGGCAGATAACCAAAGAGATTGCGCGGCTCGTCGAGTTGCGGCAGCAGACCGAGCGCCGCCGGCTGCGTGGCCACGGATTGCAGCCAGCGCAGCGCAGAAAAATCCTCCAGCGCGAAGCCGACGGAATCGAAGATGGTCAGCGCGTCGACCGTCGGACGGCCCGCCGCACTGCCATCGAGCACCGACCAGAACTCGATGGCCGGAAAATCGTCCGGCATCTGCTGGAGCTCGCCCTCAATCCGCGTCTGGGGTGCGTATTCGACAAACACCTGCCCCGCCCGCAGCAGGATGTCGCGGTGCAGTTCCGTCTTGCCCGGGCAATCACCCCCGACAGCATTCAGGTGCATGCCGGGCTCGATCATCTCGGGCGTGAGAATGGTCGCATTCGTCTTGTCGGCCGTGATCGTGGTCACGATATCGCAGCCCTTGACCGCAGCCGCCGTACTCTCGAAGGGCTTGGCGACGATGCCCAGACGGGCCAGGTTGGACATCAGCTTGGTGGTCGCCGCCGGATCGATGTCGTACAGGTGGCATTCACGGATGCCGAGCAGGCGATGAAAGGCCAGGACCTGAAACTCGCTCTGCGCCCCGTTGCCGATCACGGCCATGCGGCGGCAATCCGGCCGGGCCAGCACCCGTGCCGCCAAAGCCGACATGGCCGCCGTGCGCAAAGCCGTGGTCAGGGTCAGATCGCACAGCAAGGCCGGCAAGCCGGTCGCCACATCGGCCAGGACACCAAAGGCCAGCACGGTCGGCAGGCCGACGCGCTGATTTTTCGGATGACCATTCACGTACTTGAAACTGTAGTGTCGGCCATCCGAGACCGGCATCAGCTCGATCACGCCCTCCGGTGAATGGCTGGCCACGCGCGGCGTCTTGTCGAATTCACCCCAGCGCCGGAAATCCGCCTCGATCCGCTCGGCAATCTCGGCCATGCAGGTCGCCGGCCCGCGTGCGGCAATCAAATGGGCGACGGCATCGGCGGAAAGATAAGGGACGGACAGGCTGGGCAAGGCGGACATGGTGGCCTCCATTCGGCGCATAGTTGAGTATTTCAGTCATGTTCTCACGGCCCGATGTCAGACAAAATCGCAACAAATGCTTCATTTCGGCAATTTATAATGCAAAATGACAGCACTCATTGACGGAATGTTCAAATGGACAGCCTCGACCAGCAACTCATCGCCCAGCTGCGCCACAACGCACGCCAGAGCGTGGCCACCCTCGCTCATAAGTTGAAGGTATCGCGCGGCACGATCACCAATCGCCTCGCCCGCCTCGAAGCCGAGGGCATCATCACCGGTTACACCGTACAGTTGCGCCCGGACTCGCAGCCCAACGAAATCCGTGCCTGGATGAGCATCGCCGTCTCCGGCAACGAAACCCGCTCGGTGATCGCCAGCCTGCTCGGCGAGCCCGGGGTCGCCCGCCTCTACGACACCAACGGACGTTGGGACCTGCTCGCCGAACTGCGCGCCGAAAATCTGAAAGAATTGTCGGATATCCTCGAACGCATCCGCCTGATCCGCAGTATCCAGACCACGGAAACCAGCCTGCATCTGGCCACCTACCGCACGTAAATGCAGCAGGCTGCTAGACTCTCCCTTTTACCGCTCAATCACAACGTCATCGACATGTCCCGCATTGCCGCCATTGCCCCGCTCGGCCAGCAGATCTGGCTCGACAACCTGACCCGCCACCTGCTCGATTCCGGCGAACTCGCCCGCTGGATTGCCGACGACGCCATTGCCGGCGTCACCTCCAACCCGGCCATCTTCTTCAATGCCATCAAGAACGATGCGGCCTATCAGGCCGGTGTCGCCGCCCTCAAGGACAGCCCGCTCGATGCCGAGCGCCGTTTTGAAAAACTGGTGCTGCCGGATATTCAAAAGGCCTGCGACCTGTTTGCACCGCTGTATGCCGCCCGCGACGGCCAGGCCGGTTTCGTCAGCTTTGAAGTCTCCCCGGACCTCGCCCACGATGCCGCCGGCACGCTCGCCGCTGCACGCCGCCTCTGGGCCGAGATCGACCGCCCGAATGCCATGATCAAGATTCCGGCCACCGTGGCCGGGCTGACCGCGATTGCCGATGCCATCGCCGACGGCATCAATGTGAATGTCACGCTGATTTTCTCGCCGCAACAACTGGCTGGCGTACATGCCGCCTATCGCCGCGGCATCGAACGTCGTTTTGCCGCCGGTTTGCCGGTCGACCGTATCGCCTCCGTGGCCAGCGTGTTCATCAGCCGCCTGGACAGCCTGCTCGACCCGCAATTGCCGGCCACCCTGCAGGGCAAAACCGCCATCGCCCTGGCTGCCCAGGCCTACGCCGAATGGCAGCAGCAGCCCGCCCTGCCCGGCAATGCCCGTGCTCAGACGCTGCTCTGGGCTTCAACCTCGACCAAGAACCCGGCCTATCGCGACGTGATTTATGTCGAACAACTGATCGGCGCGGGTACGGTCAACACGGTACCGGATGCCACCCTGGCCGCCTTCCGCGACCATGGCGAAGCGGACCTGACCCTGCCGGCCCAGGCCGCTCAAGCCGGCATCCAGTTGGCTGCCCTGCAGGAAATCGGGATCGACCTGAATGCCGTCGGCGCCGAACTCCAGACCGCCGGCCTGAAACAGTTTGAAGAAGCCTTCGCCAAACTGCTCGATCTCGTACGCTGACCCCATCCGGCGACCGGATTGCCACCCCGGTCGCCCCGCATTTCATCCGCAGAACAACAGGCCTCCCGAGAGGCCGCCCCCACAGGCAAATCTAAAAAGGA
This sequence comes from Dechloromonas sp. ZS-1, assembly GCF_039649255.1. Taxonomy (NCBI): domain Bacteria; kingdom Pseudomonadati; phylum Pseudomonadota; class Betaproteobacteria; order Rhodocyclales; family Azonexaceae; genus Dechloromonas; species Dechloromonas sp. ZS-1. The sequence goes on from NZ_JBDIYD010000002.1 coordinate 136,749, forward strand.
GACACCCAGATGGATCGCACTCATTTCTACATCGATGGCCGCTGGCAGGCCCCGGTCGACACGGCCCAGATTGAGGTCATCTCGCCGGTCGACGGCAGCGCACTGGCCAAAATCCCGGCGGGCACGGCAGCCGATGTCGATCGTGCTGTCGCCGCCGCCCGTCAGGCATTCGACGGCTGGGCGGCCACCCCGCCGGCTGAACGCGCCGCCTTTCTGAAGCAGATTCAGGCCGGGCTCAAGGCCCGCGCCACGGAGATTGCCCAGACCATCACGCAGGAAATGGGGTGCCCGATCCGCTTTGCCCAAACCGTTCAGGTCGGTTCGCCGGTGGCGGTGTTCAGCATGTACGCCAAGCTGCTCGGCGACTTCAGTTTCGAGGAGAGCATCGGGCATTCCAAGGTCGTGCGCGAGCCGATTGGTGTGGTCGCTGCCATCACGCCCTGGAACTACCCCCTGCATCAGGTGGCTGCCAAAGTCGCTGCCGCGCTGGCAGCCGGTTGCACCGTCGTCCTGAAGCCCTCTGAAATCGCCCCGCTCGACGCCTTCATCCTGGCCGACGTAATCGACGCTGTCGGCCTGCCGCCGGGCGTGTTCAATCTGGTCACCGGCCTTGGACCGGTGGTGGGTGAAGCCATGGCGGCGCATCCGGAGGTGGATATGGTCTCCTTCACCGGCTCGACCCGTGCCGGTCGCCGGGTCAGCGAAGTGGCCGCCGCCACGGTCAAGCGCGTCTCGCTCGAACTCGGCGGCAAATCGGCCGCCATCGTCCTGGACGATGCCGACTTCAGCGTGGCGATCCCCGCCGTGGTCGCCCATTGTTATCAAAATGCCGGCCAGACCTGCACGGCACAAACCCGCCTGCTGGTCCCGGAAAGCCGCTACGACGAGGCTGCCGAACGCGCCGTGGCCGCCGCTGCCCGCTTTGTGCCGGCCGATCCCCGCTTGGAAACCACCCGCCTCGGCCCCCTCTCCTCCGCAGCCCAGGCCGACCGCGTGCGTGAGTACATCGGGATCGGGCTTGAGGAAGGGGCAACCCTGCTGACCGGCGGTGCCGAAGAGCCGGAAGGCGTCCCGGCGAGCCATGCCTACGTCCGCCCGACCATTTTCGGCCGCGTGCGCCCGGAGAGCCGGATTGCCCAGGAAGAAATTTTCGGTCCGGTGCTCGCCATCCTGACCTATCCGGACGGCGACGAAGCAGCTGCCATCCGCATCGCCAACGGCACCCCCTTTGGCCTCTCCGGTGCAGTCTGGGCCGGCAGCGATACGCGCGCCGAAGCCGTGGCCCGAAAGCTGCGTACCGGGCAGGTCGAGATCAACGGCGGCCCCTTCAATATGTACGCCCCCTTTGGCGGCTACAAGCAGTCCGGCAACGGGCGCGAGCTGGGTAAAGCCGGCCTCGAAGAGTTCCTCGAAACCAAGGCCATGCAATTCAAGCCGCCTGCTCAGGCATGACGTGCTGCTAAAACCCCGAACCGGCCTGCTGGCCGGTTTTTTCATGGTGGCTTGCCTTCCCGGATCGCCTCTTCAATAATGGGCAAAAACGCGGTTTAGAAAATACGAGAGCACAGCACCTAACACTTACGGGCACCCGAGTGCCATGGGAGGTCGTCATGTTTCGTTCCTTGCAGTCACGCCTGCTGGCATTCCTGATCAGCCTGATTGCGGTCACCGTGGTCGCGCTGGGCATCCTGTTCTACCAGCAACTCCGCCAGCAGCTTCTGGACAGCGCCGAGCAGGAAGCACGCTCCGCCAGCCTGGGCAATGCCTTCGCGATCAGCGAATGGCTGGGCATCCGCTCCCAGATGATTGCCTCGCTCCGCCCGACGGTCAGCCGTCCGGATGCCGCCGAACTGTTTGCCCGCTACGCCGAGGCCGGTGCTTTCGATCTGGTCTATGCCGGCTTTCCGGACAAGCGCATGGTGTTTTCCAAGCCCTCCGACGTCCCACCCGGCTATGACCCGGCGCAGCGCCCCTGGTACCAGGGTGCGGAGAAGGCCGGCCCGAACCAGGTGTTCGTCAGCAAGCCCTATGTGGATGCTTTTACCGGCCAGCTGATCATGTCGCTCGCCGCCGTGGTCCAGGATGGCGGAAAAACCAAGGCGGTCGTCGCCAACGACATGACAATCAGCCAGATCGCCAAGGAAATCCTCTCGGTCAAACTCCCGGGCAACGGCTACGCCTACATCCTGCACAAGGACGGCACCGTCCTCGTGCATCCGAACAAGGATGCGATCCTGAAGCCGATTGCCTCCCTGGCCCCCGAGCTCACGCCCGAGCGGATTGCCAAGGCCATTCAGGAAGAGCACATGTTCACCGTGAAGCGCTCCGATGAAGAGCGATTCATCTACCTCAGCCCGGTCAAGAACAGCGAGTGGATTCTGGGTGTGTCGATGTCCAAGCAGGAAATCCTCTCGCCGCTGGACCGTCTGCTCACCACCCTGATCGGCACGCTGATCGTGGTGGTGGTGGTTGCCATGGCGCTGGCCGGCACCATCACGCGACGGATGCTCGCAGGCCTGCGCGAGATCCGCGACCGCATGAAGGAAATCGCCAAGGGCGGCAGCGACCTGACCGTGCGCCTCGCCATCAACAGCAAGGATGAAATTGGCGAAACCGCCCAAGCCTTCAACCAGTTCCTCGCCCAGACCGGCCAGATGTTCGGCAGCCTGCGCGATGAAGCCAACCGGCTGGCCGAGGGCGTCCAGCGTCTGAATGGCGTGATCGACACGATTGCCGAAGAATCGATGCACCTCTCGGAAACGGCCAGTTCGAACGCGGCCGCCATCGAGGAAATCACCGTCGCTGTCTCGCATATTGCCGACAACGCCCGCGATGTGGATCACATGATGCGCACCACCGAAAACCTGACCCGCGACAGCGTGCAGACGGTCACCGACAGCGCGGGCGAGGCTGAAAGTTCGGTCAGCCAGGTCGAGGAAATGTCGAGCATCCTGCACAGCCTCGATGCGCGCTCCGAGGAAATCCAGGGCATCGTCAATGTGATCAAGGGCATTGCCGACCAGACCAACCTGCTCGCCCTCAACGCCGCCATCGAAGCCGCCCGTGCCGGCGAACAGGGACGCGGCTTTGCTGTCGTGGCGGACGAGGTGCGCAAGCTGGCCGAAGGCACGGCCAAGGCCACCATCGAGATCGCCGGCATGATCGACGCCATCCGCAACGAAACCTCGCAAGCCGGCCGCACCATGACCACCACCGTCGATACGGTCCGTCATGGCGTTGATCGGTCGCGTGAAACCGTCGCCCGCATCAACGAAATCGGCCAGAAAATCCAGGAGGCGGTGGATCGGGTCGGTGAAATCGCCCTCTCGACGGACGAACAGCGCACGGCCACCACGGCCATGGCGCAGACCACCGAGGAAATCAACAACCGCGTGATGGCCGAAGACAGCGCCATTCAGGATGCCCGCCGCGAACTCACCGTGCTGGCCAGCACGGCGGCCCAGACCCGGACCCTGCTCGCCGGGTTCAGGCTCTAAGCAAACAGGGGCCTGGGCGACGGTCGACCGTCGCCCAGCGCCTAATTGCACAAAATTTAGGCAACCACCCCTTTACCCCATGCACTCAAGGACTTGCCGAGGCTGTCCAGTGCTTATCCACAGCCTTGCTCGACCCAAACGGGGATAAACCGGCCGCACATGACGCCTGCGGCACCCTCACCTCAGTCTGAGGCAGGCTGCCACACCAGACTGGCCCGCAGACCGCCTTGGGATGCGGCATCGAGGCTGCAGCGGGCACCGTGAAGTTCGGCAATGCGCCCGACGATGGCCAGACCCAGCCCGCTGCCGCCCGAATTGGCCGAGGGCAGGCGATGAAACCGCTGCATGACGGCGGCCCGTTCACTCGCCGGGATGCCCGGCCCGCTGTCTTCAACAGCGAATTCGAGACCCGCCCCCTGGCGCCGCACAATCACTTTGAGCAGGCCACCCGGCGGGGTATAGGTCATGGCATTGCCGATCAGATTACGCAGCGCCACCGCCAGCCATTCCGGCTGGCCGCGCACCAGACAATCCGGCTCGGCCAACAGGTCGAAATCGAGCTGGCGGTCCAGAATGCCGTTACCCAGCTCGGCACAGACCATTTCGGCTAGTTTTCCGAGGTCGACCGTCTGCGGGTTCGGCAAGCCGGATTCGGGGTCCAGGCGCGCCAGTTGCAGCATCTGTTCGACCAGATGCGCGGCGCGGCTCAGGCCTTCCTGCAACTGCGCCAGGGAATGGTCGTGCTCGGCGGTATCACGGGCGCGTCGCGCCACCTGCAGCTGGGCTTGCAGGGCGGCCAGCGGCGTTCGCAATTCATGGGCGGCATCGGCCGTAAAGCGTCGCTCGCCTTCAAGGGCCTGATCGACGCGTTGCAGCAGACCGTTCAGGGCCTCCAGCAAGGGGCGGATTTCAACCGGGGCCTCCTGCGGCACGACGGGCTGCAACTGCGTCGGATCACGGCTGGCAATCTGTTTCGCCATGCTGTCGAGCGAAGTCAGGCCGCGCCGGGTCGCCAGCCAGACCCCCAGGCCCAGCAAAGGCAGCCCCAGCAAGGCCGGCAAGAGGAGGCGCCAGGCAATCTGACCGATCAGTTCATCGCGGATACGGTGGTCCTCGCTCACCTGCACCTGCAGCCGATGTGCCGTATTCCACTGACTGTAGAGACGCCAGTGACCCTGCTCGTCCTCGATCTCGGTAAAGCCATCGGCGACGGTCAACGGGGTTTCGGGGGCGGAATTCGAGCGCAGCAGCAGTCGACCGTCGGCATCCCAGATCTGGAACAGCAGGTGACGCTGGTATTTGTGCCCGACCGGCCCCAGATCGCCCACCGCGGCGCCCTGCCCTTCGCCGGCCAGCGCGAGCAGGGTTTGGGCCGATTGGGCCAATTGGGCATCGAAGAGCTCATCGACCTCGGCATGCGCGTCGAAGTAGCTGAAGACCAGGGTGGCCAGCCAGGCCACCGCCACGCCACCGAGCAACAGCGCCAGCAGGCGGCGCTTGAGCGAATACCAGCGCGTGCTCATTTGGGAATGGTGTAGCCGACGCCACGCAAGGTGCGGATCAGCTCGCTGCCCAGCTTTTTACGCAGGTGATGGATATGCACTTCGAGCGCATTGCTGTCGGGCTCCTCGCGCCAGCCATACAGCGACTGCTCGATCTGGCTGCGTGAGAGCACCCGTCCCGCGTTTTCCAGCAGAAGCTGGAGCAAGGTGAATTCGCGGGCCGGCAGGTCGATGGGCTGACCGGCCAGGCTGACCGAGCGGGCCGCCGGGTCGAGTTGCAGGTCGCCGCGTTGCAGCACCGGCGCCGCCCGCCCCGCACTGCGCCGAAGCAGCGCACGCAAGCGGGCTGCGAGTTCGTCGAGATCGACCGGCTTGACGAGGTAATCGTCGGCCCCGGCATCCAGCCCGGCGATCTTGTCGCCGGTCGCATCGCGGGCCGTGAGTACCAGTACCGGCGCACGCAGCCCGCGCTGGCGTGCCGCCTGCAGGACCTGCATGCCATCGATACCGGGCAAGCCAAGGTCGAGCACGACCAGATCGAAGCTTTCGCTCTGCAGCGCATGATCCGCCGCCCGCCCGTCCTGCAGCCAATCGACGGCAAAGCCGGCCTGACGCAAGCCGACGGAGAGGCCGTCGCCAAGTTGAGGATCATCTTCTACGAGCAGGATGCGCATGGTTGGGAGCGAGCAGAATCAAGGACGGGCGGTGGACATGCGGCATGCCACCCCGGAGGCAGATGCTAGCGCGAGGTCGTACGCCAACGCCAGCCTGCGATGCATGGCGCCCGCCGGCGCTGAGGCCGGCCCGCGCTCAATCGTCCGCCCACAAGCGATGGGCGTCGAGTAACAGGCGGGCCTGCGCTTCCAGCGCATCCAGCTGCAATTGCTCGGCGCCAAGTCGGGCCTCCACGGCCAGACGGCGGGCCTGCAGGACTTCGGCCAGCGCCCCTTCGCCCAGGGCATAGGCACGCCCCAGCATCTCGGCGCTGCGCTGCAGCTGCTGGGCCGAGCGCGCAGCGGCCTGCCAGGCCGGTACTGCGGCCTGGGCTGTCATGAAACGCGCCTGGGCATCGGCCTCAATGCGGCGGCGCACCGCCGCTTCATCGCGTTCTGCCGCCGCCGCCCGGGCCTGCGCGGCATCGGCTGTGGCCGAACGGGCCCCGCCCGGCAGCGGAATGCTGATATAAGCACCGACCACCTGCTCCTCACCGCCGCGTTCGCGGGAGAAGGCCAGGCCGATGGCGGGATCAGGCACGCGTTCGCGTCGCGCGCGCTCAGCCTGCAGCACAACACGCTCACGCTGACGCCCGGCCAGCATCAATTCGTGGTTATGCGCCAACAGGGCCTCAAACCAACTCTCCAGATCACCGCTCAACGCCTGCGGTACCGGCAGCGCCGCCGTGGCAGGCAAGCCGAGGCCGGGGAAACGACGCTGTAGGGCGGCTTCTGCCAAATCCCGGCGATGGATCGCCTGTGCGTGCTGCGCCTCGACCTGCGCCAGCGCCGCCTCGATCTGCACTGCCTCCAGCCGTGCCGCCTCCCCCAACTGGACGCGGCGGGCCACACCCTTGGCCTGCTGCGCGAGCAACGCCTGCTGATCCTGCCAGATGGCCGCCCCGCGCTGTTCGCGCACGGTGGCAAACCAGGCCTGGAGCAGGCTGCGCGCCAGTTCGTGACGGGCATCGTCGCGCGCCACTTCGGCCTGGGCCACCCCGGCCTCACCGAGCTGACGATCCAGCCCGGCCTTGCCCGGCAGGCGCAGCGGCCGTTCGAGCGCGCTGTTCCATTCGTTAAATCGCTCCCCGCTCGCATTGGCCGGTGTGCTCCGCCGCTGCTGGCCACCCAGGCGCAGGGACCACTCGTAAGGCCCGGCCTGCAAACGCATCTGCTCCGCCTGCTCTGCCGTCACCAGGGCACGCGCCGCGGCGGCCTCCGGGGCCGCCTCGAGCACGCTGCTCACGCGCAGCGGATCCGGCAGGATATCGGCCAGGGTGGATGCCGCCGGGGGCGTCACTGCCACGACAGCGGGCGGCGCAGCCAGCAGGATATTTCCCCCTGCGGCGCACCACAGTCCGACGGTCAACGTTCTGAAAATGCCCATTTTGCTCATAAACGCCCCGCTTCCAGCACCGGCGTCAGCCAGTAATACACATGCACTCCGGGCATGGCGCCGCGCAAGGCCGCGAGCACGGCGCGCATGGTCTCCGCTTCGCCCAGGGTACGGATCAAATGGCGCGGCGCATGACCGGCCACGAGTTCAGCCACTTCCAAGAGCGGCACCAGGGAGCCATGGCCATCGGCACGGGTGACGGTAAAGCCGCGCACCAGATCGGGACGGGAAAGCAGGAAATCTTCCACCTGCTCGGCCACGCTGTCCGGGACCACCAGGGTCAGCAATACATCAGCCACGGGGCACCTCGTTCAGGGTAGCGGCCGGCTCGACACCAAACCGGCGAAACAGGATGGGCAGCAAGATCAGCGTCAGCGCTGTCGAGGTGATCAGCCCGCCAATCACGACGATGGCCAGGGGCCGCTGTACCTCGGAGCCCGGACCGCTCGCGAAGAGCATGGGGACCAGGCCGAAGGCGGCGATGCAGGCGGTCATCATGACCGGGCGCAGCCGCCGGCGCGCGCCTTCGATGACCACCTCGGCCACCGGCATGCCGCGCGCCAGCAACTGGTTGAAGTAGGTCACCATCACCACGCCATTGAGCACGGCGATGCCCAGCAGGGCAATGAAGCCGACCGACGCCGGTACAGACAGATATTCGCCGGCGATGAGCAGCCCGAAAATGCCGCCGATCATCGCAAAGGGAATATTGGAGAGCACCAGCAAGGCCTGGCGTACCGAGCGGAAAGTCGAAAAAAGCAGGAAGAAGATGAGCAGCAGGGCCACCGGCACCACCACCGCCAGACGCGCAGCCGCCCGTTGCTGGTTTTCGAACTGGCCGCCCCAGACCAGGCGATAGCCTTGCGGGAGTTTGACCTCGCGCGCCACCGTGGCCTTGGCTTCCTCGACAAACCCGACCAGATCGCGGTCGCGCACATTGGACTGGATCACCACATAGCGCTGCGCGTTTTCCCGATCGACCTTGACCGGGCCATCGATGCGCTCGATCCGCGCCACACTGGCCAGCGGCACGCTGGCGCCATCCGGCAGGGCAAGGCGCAGCGCGGCAAAGTCGGCCGGGGCATTGCGCAGGCTGGCCGGACCGCGCAGGACCACCGGCACGCGCCGCCCCTGCTCGATCACCGTGCCGACCGTACGTCCTTCCAGCAAGGCCTTCAGGTCATTCTGAATGGCATCGACGTTGAGCCCGAGGCGACCGGCGGCCAGACGATCCACTGCAATCTTCAGGTACTGCACCCCGTCATTCTTCAAGGTGAAGGTATCTTCCGCCCCCGGGACGGATTTGACCGCTTTTTCGATGTCGACCGCCAGACGGTTCAGGGTCGGCAGATCGGGGCCGAAGACCTTGATCGCCAGATCGCCCCGCACGCCGGTGAGCATTTCCGAGACACGCATGTCGATGGGTTGCGTGAAGGAAAAACCGATCCCGGGGAAATCCGCCATCACCGCACGCATCTGATCGGCCAGCCAGGCGGGATCCGCCACTCGCCAGGTCTGGCGCGGCGCCAGCACCATGAAGGTATCGGTCTGGTTGAGGCCCATCGGGTCCAGGCCCAGTTCATCCGCACCGGCCCGTGCCACAATCGCCTTCACTTCCGGCACCTGGGCCAGGATGGCCTGCTGCACGGCGGTATCGATGGCGATGGTCTGATCGAGGCCGATCGAGGGCAGTTTTTCCAGCTGCATGATCAGATCGCCTTCATCCATGGTCGGCATGAAGCTCTTGCCGAGCAGGCCAAAGGCACCGCCAGCAGCCAGCAGGGCCAGCACGGCGCCCGCCACATAGCGCCGGCTGTGCGCCAGGGCCGAGGCGAGCAGGCGGTCATAGCCCGCCGCGAGCTTGCGCACCAGCCAGGGCTCGGCGTGCACACCCCGCTGGATCAGCCAGGACGCGAGCACCGGCACCACGGTCAGCGACAGCAGCAGCGAACTGGCCAGGGCAAAGACAATGGTCAGCGCCACCGGCCCGAACATCTTGCCTTCCAGGCCCTGCAAGGTCAGCAGCGGCAGAAAGACCAGAATGATGATCAGGATGCCGGAGGCCACCGGGGCTGCGACCTCACGCGCCGCCCGGAACACCAGGTGCAGGGTCGGCAGGTTGTCCGGTGCCGAGGCGAGCTGACTCTCGACGTTTTCGACCACCACCACAGCAGCATCGACCAGCATGCCGATGGCGATGGCCAGCCCGCCCAGGCTCATCAGGTTGGCCGAAAGCCCCATGCTGCGCATCAGGATGAAGGTGGCCAGCGCCGACAAGGGCAGCATCAGCGCGACGACCAGCGCCGCGCGCAGGTTGCCGAGGAAGGCGAGCAGCAGCAGGACCACGAGCACGATGGCTTCGACCAGCGCCTTGGCGACGGTGCCGACGGCACGGTCGACCAGCTGGCTGCGATCATAGAACGCTTCAATCCGCACGCCGTCCGGCAGGGTCGGTGCGATCTCGGCCAGACGCGCCTTGACGCCCGCGACCACCGCCCCGGCATTGGCTCCGCGCAGACCGAGCACCAGCCCCTGGACGGCTTCGCCCTGGCCGCTGCGCGTCACGGCACCGTAACGGGTCAGTGCACCAAAACGCACTTCGGCCACATCGCCCACCCGCAGCACCTGGCCCGCCCGCGCCTGCAAAACGATGGCCCGAACATCGTCGACCGTCTGGATCGCCCCTTCGGCACGCACCAGAAGCGACTCCTCGCCATCGTTCAGACGACCGGCGCCATCATTGCGGTTATTGGCCTCCAGCGCCGCCTGCAGATCGCGCAAGGCGACACCGCGTGCGGCCAGCAAGGTCGCATCCGGGACCACTTCGAACGTCCGCACTTCGCCGCCCAGGCTATTCACATCCGCCACACCGGGAATGGTGCGCAACTGGGGACGGATCACCCAATCGAGCAAGGCACGCCGTTCGGCGAGCGGCAGATCGCCCTCGATGGTGAACATGAACATTTCCCCGAGCGGCGTCGTGATCGGCGCCATACCGCCATTGACGCCCGGTGGGAGGTTGTCCATCGCGGCGGCCAGCCGCTCTCCCACCTGCTGGCGCGCCCAATAGATGTCGGTGCCATCTTCAAAATCGAGGGTGATGTCGGTGAGCGCATATTTCGACACGGAACGCAGCAGGCGCTGATGAGGAATCCCCAGCATTTCCTGTTCGACCGGCACGGCGATGCGCGTCTCGACTTCCTCCGGCGTCATGCCCGGCGCCTTCAGGATGATCTTGACCTGCGTCGTCGAGACATCCGGGAAGGCATCGATCGGCAGGCCCAGAAAAGCATGGATGCCGGCGCCGATCAGGATGCTTGTGACGACCAGCACCAACAGGCGCTGAGTCAGTGAAAAACGGATCAGGGCGGCCAGCATCACTCTTTCCCGACGCCGGTCAGCATGGCTTTGAGGCCGGAAACGCCTTTCACGGCAATCGATTCATCCCGCTTCACGCCATCGACCACCAGGGCCCCCGCCCCCTGTTGCAGGATTTTGACCGGACGCGCCTCAAACTGCATCGACTGGGCATCGCCGCCCGTCCGGACGAAGAGCAGGCTCTCCCCGCCGTGGCGGATGACGGCGCTTGTCGGGACGCTCACCCCGCCCCCCGGCCGGCCCAGATCGACGGCCACCATCTGGCCGGGAATCAGTTTTTCTGCTCCCTGACTCACCTCCGCCCGCACCAGCACGCTCTGGCTGGCCGGATCAACCGCCCGCCCGACCGAGAGCAGCTTGCCGCGCACGCCACTCCCGCTCAGCGTCACGCTCTGGCCGGGCTGCAGGCTGGCCGCGACGTCAAGCGGCACCTGGATTTCCAGCCACAGCGGAGAAAGCTGGGCGATGCGATAGATCAGCGCAGCCTCCTCGACGCGCTGGCCGGTCTGGGCGCCCTGCTCCAGGACCACGCCATCAAGCGGTGCGGTCAACGCCAGAGAAAGCCCCGATTTACCCGGCACCAAGCCGGCCAGGGCCGCCCCCTGACGCCGCTCGCTGGCCAGCGCATCGGCCTGGGCAGCGGCAGAACGACTGGCCTGCAAGCGGGATTCGGCAATCAAGCCCTCGGCAAAAAGCTGTTCGTCGCGTTTCAGATTCTGCTGCAGCAGTGCGGACTGGCTTCCCGCCTGCAAGGCATCACGCTGCAGGGCGAGGGCCTGCGGGCTGGCCAGACGAGCCAGCACCTGCCCCTTGCGCACGACGCTGCCGGGCGCCACCAACAACTGCTCGACCAGCCCCGCCACCGGCGCTGCCACGACGCGCATCTGGGCATTCGGCACGATGACGCGCGCCGGCACGGCGCTGCCGCCCTGCGCGGCCCCTCCCGGTACCTGCAGCTCAATGCCGAGGTTCTTCATTTGCGCTGCCTGCAAGAGCAAAGGCGCCGCCTGCGCGCCGCCCCAGACCGCCCAACACCCCAGACCTGCCAATACAGACCGAAACCAAGCCATGCTGTTTCCTATCGTTCACCCATTGGGAGAAAGCTTAAGCGGGGGAGATTAATGAAACCTTAAGCCCGCCCATTTGCCCAATTTTTAAGCAGCGCGCGCAATTCAACGTCGGATCAGCGACTTGGCTCGCTTGTCCAGCCGTTATCCACAGCTTTCTCCGACCTTAAAGTGGATAAGCCGGATTTGGCGAAGAGTCCTGTTAGACTTAGGGTTTGACCGATTCAACCACGCCCTCCAGTCGCCCCATGACGACGTTCTTGCGCAGTCAACTTGCTTATTTCCTCGCGTACGTCGCAACCGGCTGGCTGGCCTTGCAGATTGCGGTCCCCGCCGGCATTGCCGTCCCGCTCTTTCCGCCCGCCGGGATCGCCCTGACTGCACTGCTGATTCATGGCTGGCGTGCCATGCCGGGCATTTTCATTGCCGCCGCCGCAGTCGAAATACTGGCCGCTCAGCAGTTCGGCATCGGTCCCGCCGCGCCGCTCATCGTCACGCTGATCGCATTCGGCTCGACAGCCCAGGCCATGCTGGCCTGCTGGCTGTATGTCCGGCTGATTGGCCGTGACAATCCGCTCGACAGCCACGAAAGCATCATCCGCTTCATCGGCATCGTTGCCCCGGTGGCCTGCCTGCTCAGCGCCACCATCGCCACGACAGCCCTTTACCTGAATGGGTCCCTGACGCAGAGCACCGTGCTGTTCAGCTGGCTCAACTGGTGGGCCGGGGACACGCTGGGCATTTTGATCATGATTCCCCTGCTGCTGGTTTTCCTCGGGGAACCGGCTGGCGACTGGCGCCCCCGCCGCGCCGTGGTTGCCATCCCCATGCTGGCGGCCCTCGTACTGCTCGCCCTCACCGTGCATCAGGTCCAGGAGTGGGAATCCAGCCGTCTGCACGCCCGCTTCAACCGGGATGCCGAACATGTGGCCAGCCTGATCCAGAAACGCCTCGACGATCAGCTCGACCAGATCATTGCGCTGGAGCGCCTGGCAACCGTACATCCAGGCCTGACCCGCGACACCTGGCGGACCTTCCTGCTCCCCCTTCTGGAGCGCTACCCGGGCACCCAGAACTTCGGCTGGAGCCCGCTGATCCGCGATGAGGAACGTAATACCTTCGAAGCCCGGATTCGCGAGCACGAGCATCCCGACTTCGCCATCCTGGGCCGCAATGCGGCCGGGAAAACCTATCCGGCAGAGCGCAAGGCGGAATACCTGCCCATTCTTTATGTTGAGCCGGAAGCCAACAATCGCAATGTCATTGGTCTCGACCCGCTGATCCTCGACAAGACCGCTGCCGCCGCCCGTCACACCCGTGAAATCCGGCAACTGGTGGCCACCGAGTCAATCCGGCTGGTTCAGGAAATCGGCGAACAGCGCGGCGTGGTGTTGTATCTGGCGGTGTTCGGCGGCACACCGGAACGCCAGCTCGGCATGATTTCCGGCGTATTCCGCATGGACGATGCGATGAATGCGGCGCTGCTCAAACACGATCGCAAGCACATCATCACCTGCCTGATCGACCCGCATACCAGCCAAGGCATCCAGCGTCTGTATGGCCCCTATGGCTGCGAGCAACCCAGCGGGCCCGTGGTCGCCAGCTGGTCCACACCCATCGAATTCGCCGGGCGGACCTGGTCGCTGGTCCTGCGTGCCACCCCCGCCTATCAGGACGAACAGCGCAGCCTGGGCAGCTGGCTCTCGCTGGCCATCGGCCTGATCGCCACCGCCTTGCTCGGCGCCTTCCTGCTCCAGACCAGCGGGCGCACGCGGCGGGTCGAGACGCTGGTTGCGGAACGGACCCATCAGCTGGCCAGCGCCACGCAGACCTTGCAGCAAAAGCAGGACGAGCTCGCCCAGGCCCAGCGTATTGCGCACCTGGGCAGTTGGGAGGCCGACGTGGGCGACGAACGGATCACCTGTTCGGACGAGTTACTCAACTTGCTGCAACTGACGCCTGCCACGCCCGTGGATGAAGAGCGCCTGCTCGCCTGCATTCACCCGGACGACCGGGCTGCGCTGGCCCACGCCCTGGCCCAATCCGCCGCGCATGCCGGCGATATTTCGCTGGACTGCCGCCTGCGTCCGAGCGACATGCAAGCCGGCCACACGCGCACCCTGCATTTCCGCATTGAAAGCCATGCCCAGCCTTGCGGCACCTTGCGCGTGCGCGGCACGGCCCAGGATGTGACGAGCGCCCGCGCCGCCGAAGCGCACATCGCCTTCCTGGCCCATTACGATCAGCTGACCGGCCTGCCCAACCGCACCCACTGGAATGAGCGCGCCCATACCGAACTGCGTTCGGCGGCCCGCCACAATGACCGGCTGGCCGTGCTCTTCCTCGATCTTGATCACTTCAAGTCGGTCAATGACTCGCTGGGCCACGCCATCGGTGACCGTCTGCTGTCCACTGTGGCCGACCGCCTGTCGAGCAGTTTGCGCGACAGCGATTTCCTGGCCCGCCTGGGCGGCGACGAGTTTGTCGTCATCCTGCCCCGCCTTGAAGACCGAGAAGCCGTCACGCCGGTGGCTCAGAAACTGATCGAGGCCTTGCGCCGGCCGATTGAAATCGACGAACACGAACTCAACATCTCGACCAGCATCGGCATCGCCCTCTACCCGGAAGACGGCCAGGACGTCAGCACCCTCCTGAAACACGCCGACGTGGCGATGTACACCGCCAAGGCCGAAGGACGGAATGCCTACTGTTACTTCGCTCCGGAAATGGATGCCCAGGCCGTCGAACGGCTGATGCTCGAAAATGCCCTGCGCCGCGGTCTTGAGCGAGGCGAACTCTTCCTCCACTACCAGCCACAGGTCAATGCGGAAGGCAAACTGGTCGGTGCCGAAGCGCTGGTGCGCTGGCAACATCCGGAATACGGCCTGATGCCGCCGACCCGTTTCATCCCGGTGGCGGAAGAAAGCGGACTGATCCACGCTTTGGGCGAGTGGGTTCTGGGCGAGGCCTGCCGCCAGCAGGTCAGCTGGGCAGCGCAAGGCCTCCTGCTGACCATGGCCGTCAATATTTCCGCCCTGCAATTCCGTCAGAACGGCTTTTCGGACAGCGTCTGCCGCATTCTGGAGGAATCCGGTGCGGCCCCGGACAGGCTTGAACTCGAACTCACCGAAAGCGCCCTCATGCAGCCAACCCACGAAGTGCTGGCCCGCATGCAACGCCTGCGCAGCATGGGCATCCGCCTCGCGCTCGACGACTTCGGTACCGGCTACTCCAGCCTGAGTTACCTGAAACGCCTGCCGATCAGCCGCCTGAAAATCGACCGCGGCTTCGTGATGGACCTGCCGGATGATGCGGAAGATGCGGCCATTGCCGCCGCCACCTTGTCGCTGGCCCGCAACCTGGGCATGGAGGTCGTGGCAGAAGGCGTCGAGAACGAAGCACAACGCGATTTCCTGATCGAACGCGGCTGTCCGATCCTGCAAGGCTACCTCTACAGCAAGCCGATCTCGGCCAGCGACTTCGAGGTCTGGTCGCGCCAGCGCTAATCCGGGTGGGGTAAAGGCGGCAAACCGCAGCGCTGACGCGCCCGGTTGCAGGCGCTGTGCTCCACATCAAATTCGCGGCAGGGCGACGGTCGACCGTCGTAAATGCCGCAATTTACCGCCACGCCGACTGTGCCCTTCAGCGCCACGCAACGCGGTAGCGGATCGTCAGTCCCGCGCATGCGGACGATGGCCGGGGTCACCGGCACCGTCATGGCCAGCGGAACGCCCTCGCCCCAGGCAAAGGCCCCACCGGCCAGTTCAGCCGGATGAAAATCGACGCGCAGGCTGGCGCAACACGCACCGCAAGTCTGGCAAACGCTCATCCGAAATCCACCTGGCAGCGCCACAGCTGATGCCCCGAGGCAAGGTATTTACGCTCGAACGGCGTCATCGGATCGGCCGTCACATAGGCTTCGGCAGCCACCGCCTGACCGGACAAACGGCTCAAGGCCCAGGCCATTTCCGCGATGTAGATCGACCAGTTGCTGCGGCACTCCAGCACGCCACCCAAGTCGCGCCACACCGGAAAAACGGCATGACCATGCCAGCGCCGGGCCAGATGGCCGATCTTCGGCCACGGATTGGGATACAAATTGTAGTGACGGGCCAGGCGAATTTTCGCCTCGGCCAGCAGGCGCCAGAAATCAACCAGATCAGCCCGGAGCAGCACGGCATTCGCCGGCAGATCCTCCGGCTTGCCGCGCCCGATCCGGTCGCTCGACTGATCGACGCCGATCACGAAATGGTCGGGAAACTGCGCCGCAATGCGCAGCGTGCTCCAGCCCACGCCGCATCCGGCATCGAGAATGAGCGGCGCATCGGCGCGCCAGGCCTGCCATGCGGCCAGCGCCTCGGCAAAGGCCGTGCGGTTGTAATCCAGGATCGGCTTGCGGAACGGGTGCGCCAGATGGCGGGCCAGCAAGGCCGGCAAATCGGCATGCACGCCGTCCTGGGCGCTGGTGATTTCGCGGGAATTGGCATCCATCTCGTGTCCTCAGGCAGCCAGGGGCAAATGCGGAATCACGCCGGCTGCCAGGAGCTGCGCATCAATCTCCTCCGCCCCCTTCACCGGCCGCAACTGCTGATAAAGCGCTTCGGCTTCCGGATAGTGGCGACGCAGCAGCATCAGCCACTGTTTCAATCGCCCGCCGGCATGCACGGGCAAAACGCGCTCGCGCACCCCGAACCAATACGTAGCAATCCAGGGCAGCAATTCCGCCCAGCCGCCGGTCGCTTCGCCGCGCACCTTGCGTGCGAGCAGCGGATCGGCCAGCGCCCCACGGCCGAGCATGATGTCCGGACAACCGGACGCCGCCTGACAGGCCTTGAAATCGTCCACCGTCCACACTTCGCCATTGGCAATCAGGGGAATGCGCACCGCCTGGCGCACTTTGTCGATCAAATGCCAGCGGGCTGGCGGCTTGTAACCGTCGACCTTGGTCCGCCCATGCACGATCAGTTCATCTGCTCCGCCCGCCTCGATGGCCTGAGCACAGGCCACGGCCAGCGAATCATCCTGAATGCCGAGGCGCATTTTGGCCGTAAACGGGGTGTCGACCGGCACCATCGCACGCACGGCGGAGACGATGTCGTGGAGGAGTTCCGGTTCCCCCAGCAGCGCGGAGCCCCCGCGATGGCGGAATACCGTCGGCGCCGGACAACCGAAATTGATATCGACCCCGGCCGGATGATGGCGCATCAGACGGCGCGCATTGGCCGCCATGAAATGCGGATCGGAGCCCAGCAACTGCACCCGCATCGGCGTCCCGGCATCCGTCCGGCTGCCCTGCGTCAATTCCGGGCAGGTACGCAGGAAGGTCCGGTTGGGCAAAACGCTCGCCGTGACCCGGACGAATTCACAAATTCCCCAGTCGTAGCCGCCAATCCCGGTCAACACGCTGCGCATCAGCGGGTCGGCCAGACCCTCCATGGGGGCCAGCAGGATACGGGGAGCAACAGGCGACATCGGTGACACTTTCGGCAAACGCTTGAAAAGGCGGGCATTATAATGCCGCCCATGCTGCGCATTGTTCTCGATACCAACGTCGTCCTCGACCTCTTCCACTGGGCCAACGTGGATGCGGTCCCCATCATGGCCGCCCTGGAAGCGGGCCAGATCACCTGCCTGGCGGACGAACGCACGCTCGACGAGTTGCAGCGCGTCCTCACCTATCCGCAACTCAAGCTCACGCCGGAGATGATCGCCGAACGCTGGGCGCGCTACACCGCCCTCGTCTCGGTGGTCGCGGCAGGGGAAGCACCGGCCTTGCCGCGCTGCAAGGATCGCGATGACCAGAAGTTTCTTGAACTGGCCGCGCGCAGCGGTGCCGACATCCTGGTCAGCAAGGACAAAGCCCTGCTCAAACTCCGGGGCCGCACCAAACTGGCTTTCCAGATCGTCAAACCGGCAGTCCTGTCTGCCCGGCTACAAAGCACCCCGGCCAATCCACCGGCAGGTTGACCAGGATCAAGCGAGGTCAATCATCACTCCCTAAAATAGGGCGTTTTAGACTTGGCCTTTTTTGACCCTGCCCATGCCCGTATTCAAAACCCAATGGAAAATGCTGCTCGCCTTTGTCGCGAGCATGGCATGCATCCTGGGCATTGATCTCTGGGCACTACGTCAAAACACCTTGCGGGAACAGCAAGGACACCTGGTCAATCTCGGCCGGATTACGGCAGACATGATCGAACGTCAGTTGATGACGTCGGATGCGCTGATCGATACCGCCATCAAAACCGTCTTCAGCACACACGGCACACGACGGATCAACCTCCCGGCGAGTGTTGAACTCGAACGCATGGCCCGCGTCTCCCCCGGTACGGACATCCTGCTGATGACAGACGCACAAGGCCGTGTCGTGGCCTCCAGCCGCCGCGAGTTGCTTGGTCTGGATGTGGGACACCGCTACTACTTTCACCAGGCACGTGACGCCACATCCGAGCAAAGCCGTATTCTGTCACTCCCCTTTCAAACCGTTCTCGGCACTTACACCTTTACCTTGTCGCGTAAGCTCCTGACCGCGCAAGGCGAGTTCGCCGGGGTCATGATGGCCACCATCGATGCGCCTTTCATCTCCCGTCTGCTGAATGGGACCCTCTACGCCCCCGACATGTGGGTCGCACTCGGGCATACCGCCGGTATCAACATCATGACGGCCCCCGAGCAACCTGAGTTGTCCGGCAAAAAAATCGACGTTCCCGGCTCCTTTTTCTCCCGCCACCGTGACAGCAGGCAGCAGGAAAGCATCCTCGAAGGCAAAGTTGCGCTGACCGGAGAGGAGCGCACCATGGTCTTGCGGACCATCCAGCCCGCCGCACTGCAGCTCGATGCAGGCCTGGTCGTGGGTACCGGACGACTCACCGACGCCATTTACGCCGAGTGGCGCATGCAGGCGCTGCTTTCGATGGGCATGCTCGCACTGGCTACACTGATGGCGTGCGTGGCCCTCTCGCTCTACCAACGGCGCATCCGGCGCAGTTGGGAAACCATCGAAATGCAACGCGCCCTGATCGAAACCGCCACCGATGGCATCCACGTACTGGACATGTCTGGACGTCTGGTCGAAGCCAACCCGGCCTTCCTCGACAGCACGGGCCTGAAGCCGGACGATATCGGCACCGTCATGGCCGACCGTTTCGACGCCCACCTGTCTCTGACGCAAATTCAGTGCAATATCGCAGATATCCGGAAAAGCGGCGCCCACCGCCTGGTGGAGACCCAGCATCGCCATGCCTCCGGGCTGATTTTCCCGGTTGAAGTGAGCTGCCGCTATTTTGAACTCAATGGCCGCCCGCTCCTGTTTGCCGCCTCGCGTGACATCACCGAGCGTCACCGCGCCGAGGAAGCGCTGCGCAAGCTCTCGCAAGCTGTGGAACAAAGCCCGGAAAGCATCATGATCACCGATGCCAGCGGCGCCATCGAGTATGTCAATCACGCCTTCCTGCTGAGCAGCGGCTATAGCTGGGAAGAACTGAACGGCAACAATCCCCGCCTGCTCGCTTCCGGCCAGACGCCGCGCGAAACCTATGAGGCCCTGTGGCAAGCACTCCAGGACGGCAAAGCCTGGGAAGGGGAATTCATCAATCGGCGCAAGAACGGCGAGATTTACATCGAGTCGGAAATCATTTCTCCGATTCGCCAAAACGACGGCACGATCACGCATTACCTGGCCATCAAGCAGGATGTCACCCTGCAGCGTCAGCAGGAAATGGAACTGGCCCAATACCGGAACCGGCTCGAAGACATCGTGAGCCAACGCACCGCCGCCCTGCAGGCGGCCAACGAGGCCCTGCAGCAAGCCCACCAGGCTGCCGACCAGGCCGCACGCGCCAAGGCAGCCTTCCTGGCCAACATGAGCCACGAGATCCGCACCCCGATGAACGGCATCACCGGCATGCTGCACCTGATGCGGCGCGGCACCCTGCAACCGGAACAACACGAGCAGCTGGGCAAGATCGAGCAATCGGCCAACTACCTGCTGCGCATCATCAATGATGTGCTGGACCTATCGAAGATCGATGCCGGCAAGCTGGTCCTGGAATCGATCCCGGTCAACCTCGGCCAACTCCCGGAAAACATCCTCTCCTTGATGGGCGAACATGCCCGCGCCAAAGGCATTACGCTGCGCGTCGAGCACGATCCTTTGCCGGACAACCTGCTCGGCGACCCGACCCGCCTGACGCAGGCCCTGCTCAACTACGTTTCCAATGCCATCAAATTCACCGAACGCGGCGAAATCTGCCTGCGCATCCGGGTCTCCGCACTGAGCGAAGCACAGGCGCACCTGCGTTTTGAAGTCAGCGACACCGGCGTCGGCATCGACGCCGACACCCTGAGCCGCCTCTTCCACGCCTTTGAACAGGCAGACCTGAGCACCACCCGCAAACACGGCGGCACCGGTCTCGGCCTGGCCATCACCCGCCACCTCGCCGAACTGATGGACGGTGAGAGCGGCGCCGAAAGCACACCGGGGCAAGGCAGCACATTCTGGTTCACGGCCCGTCTGGCACGCCAGACCCAGGCAGCCGCCACCACCGAGGCGGTCGCACCGGCCGAGATCGAGGCCAGACTACAGGCCGGCTACGCCGGCACGCCGATTCTGCTGGTCGAAGACGAGCCGATCAACCGTGAAATTTCCTGCGCCTTGCTGGAAGATGTCGGCCTGAGCGTCGATGTGGCCGGCGATGGCGCCGAAGCGCTGGAACGCGTGGCCACCCAACGCTACGCCGCGATCCTGATGGACATGCAGATGCCGGTCATGGACGGCCTGGAGGCCACGCGGCAGATTCGTCTGCGCCCGGATGGCAACATGCCGATCATTGCCATGACTGCCAATGCCTTTGCCGAAGACCGTCAGCACTGCCTCGACGCCGGCATGAACGACTTTGTGGCCAAGCCCGTGGTCCCCGACCACCTGTTTGCCACCCTGCTCCGCTGGCTGGCGCATCCTCCGGCCACGCCGCCACAGTCACCACAATCGCCACAGCCACCGCAGGCCTGAGGCATCACGCTCCGCACAAATTTGCCCCTGGGCGACGGTCGACCGTCGCCCAGGGCGGTTTTTCAGTCCTGACGACGCCGGAATACCCAGGTCGTTGCATCCGAGGCCTCGGGGGCAAACGCGTAGCCCTCGCTGTCGAATGCCTGCAAGCCTTCCGGTGCCGTCAGACGGCGTTCGATGGCAAAACGCGTCATCAGGCCGCGCGCCCGCTTGGCGTAAAAGCTGATGATCTTGTATTTGCCGCCCTTCCAGTCCTCGAACACCGGCTGGATCAGTTCGCCCTTGAACTTGCGGCCGATGGCTGCCTTGAAATACTCCTCGGAGGCGAGGTTGACCGCCACCGGACGCGCCAGTGTGTCGAGTTCGGCATTGATCGTATTGAGCAGCGTCTCTCCCCAGAAGGCATACAGATCCTTGCCGGCCTCGTTCTTGAACTTGGTGCCCATCTCCAGGCGATACGGCTGCATCAGGTCGAGCGGCTTGAGGATGCCGTAGAGGCCGGAGAGGATGCGCACGTGCTGCTGGGCGAAATCGAGATCGGCGGCGCTCAAGGTCCGTGCCGAGAGACCGTCATAGACATCGCCATCGAAGGCGAGCACGGCCTGTTTGGCGTTCTGTGGCGTAAACGGCAGGGACCAGTCGGCATAGCGCTGGAAGTTGAGCAGCGCCAGCGGGTCGGAGAGATCCATCAAATTCGCGATATCGGCCGGCGAGAGCGCACGCAACTGGCGGATCAGGGTTGCCGAGCGATCCAGAAAAGCCGGCTCGGTATACGTCGGCACATGCGGCGGGGTGTCGTAATCCAGCGATTTGGCAGGAGAAAGAAAAATCAGCATCGGGAACTTGGCCTCAAAGTACGTTTCTGACTGCGTGACATTTTACCGGCTGGTAAAATCCCCCCTTTGTATTTTTGATTGTCTGGACCCTTGATGAAACGTACCCGCTTCGGTTCGCGCGACCGTCTTTCGCGCGAAGCGGCTGAATTGCAGCGCCTTGCCACCGGCCTTTCGGAATCCGGCGGCAAGCTGGAAGACCGCTATTGGGAAACCCAGCTGGCCGACACGGTCAGCGGCCTCCTGAAAAGCGGCGCCGAGGACGACATCAACACCGCGCTCGACCGCCTGTTCGAAGCCAACCCGCGCGCCCACGATGAACTGGCCGACATGGTCGAAGCCTGCGCCGAGTCCGATCAGGTCGAGGCCCTGGGCCAGGCCTTCGACATCCTGTTGTTTGCTGCCCCGGTGCTGGCCTGGTCGCGCTTCTCGATCCCGGCCTGCGCCCTGCCGCGCGCCACGGTCGACGCGCTTGCCGTGCAACTGGGCGCCCACACCTTTGGGGCCGGCGCCCGCATTGCACTGGCGGATTACCTGTTCAGCCCGGATCAATTGCCGCGCAGTTTCTGCGACACCTGGCAGCTCACCCGCGAACTCGGCAAGGCTGCCCTGGCCGGCGAGCATCTGGCGGTCGACACCGCCGGCATGCCGGAAACCAACCGCTTCCTCTCCGATGTGCGCTACCTCGTCGGGGCGCTCGCCGTGCCGCGCGGCCAAGCCATCTTCCGCTGGAACGAAGCGGACGGCAACAAGGACACGGCACTCAAGGAATGGATCAAGCAAGGCAGCCCCAGCCTCGAGCCGCTGCTCACCGGCTGTGCCTGGCAACCCATCCTGCCGGATGCCTACCACGCCGCCTGCCGCAACGCCGACCGTCATTCCCGCCCCTATTCGCTGAAGGCCTCGGTCGCTTTCCTGCAGACCATGCTCGGCCTGATGCCGGCCGATATCCGCGCCGTGGTCGGTCCCTGCTACGGCCGCCGCATGGAGGAATACCGCGTTGGCCTCGGTCCGAAGGACCAGGACCTGACTTACCACGGCATCGTCTGGCCGCTGCTCGGTGCCGAAGACGAGGCCACCGATGCGGCCGGCGAAATCGAAGCCGTGCTGCGTGAATGCGGGGTCAAGGACGTACTCTTCCTCGACCATCACTTCCCGATGGAGTTCTGCGACGACTGCGGCGCCCCGATGTTCCCGAACGCCGAAGGCGAGCTGGTGCATGCCGAAATGCCGGAGCAAAACACGGGCAATTCGCAAGCCCTGCATTGAGCGACTGACGGCATGACGCAGAATTCCGACTGGCTCGCGCGCAGCCAGCAGGCGGTCTGGCACCCCTGCACGCAGATGCAGCACCATGCCCGCACGGGCGACCCGGCCCACCTGCCGCTGATCCCGATCGCGCGCGGCGAAGGGCCATGGCTGATCGATTTCGATGGCCGCCGCTACCTCGACGGCATCAGCTCGTGGTGGACCAACCTCTTCGGTCATGCCAACCCGCGCATCAACGCGGCCCTGCGCGACCAGCTGGACACGCTGGAACACGTCATGCTCGCCGGCTTCACGCATCAACCGGTGGTCGAACTCTCCGAGCGCCTCGCGGCGCTTACCGACCACCAGCTGGGGCACGCTTTCTACGCCTCCGACGGCGCCTCGGCCACGGAAATCGCGCTCAAGATGAGCTTCCACTACTGGCGTAATGTCGGCCGCCCGGAAAAAAGCGGTTTCCTGTGTCTGGCCGGCAGCTATCACGGCGAAACCGTGGGCGCGCTGGCCGTGACCGACGTGGCGATTTTCAAGGATGCCTACGCGCCGCTCGTGCGCCGGGCGGCCCACATCCTGCCGTCGCCGGATGCACGCCTGGCCGAGCCGGGCGAGACGGCGGCCGATGTCGCCCGCCGGGCCGCAGCTGCGCTGGAAGCCTATCTGGCAAGCCACGCCGGACAGACAGCCGCCCTGATCGTCGAACCGCTGGTCCAGGGCGCGGCCGGCATGGTCATGTACGACCCCGAGTACCTGCGTCTGGCCCGCCAGTTGTGCGACCGTTACGAGATTCACCTGATCTGCGACGAAATCGCCGTCGGTTGCGGCCGCACCGGCACCTTCTTCGCGCATGAGCAGGCCGACATCGATGGCCGCCCGATCCGCCCGGACCTGATGTGCCTCTCGAAAGGCATCTCCGGCGGCTACCTGCCGCTTTCCATCGTCCTCGCCAGCGACCGCATCTACGCGGCCTTCCTCGACGATTCGGTGGCACGCGCCTTCCTGCATTCGCACAGCTACACCGGCAATCCGCTGGCCTGCCGGGCCGGCCTCGCGACGCTGGACATCTTTGCCAGCGACGATGTCCTGACGGTCAACCGGGCCAAAGCGGCCAAAATCGCCGCCGCCCTGGCCCCGCTGGCCGAACACCCGAAGGTGCGCCACCTGCGCCAGCGCGGCATGATCGCCGCCTTTGATGTGCTCACCGACGACCCGTATTTCTCCCGCCGCTTCTACCGCGCCGCCCTCGATGCCGGCGCACTGCTGCGCCCGATCGGCAACACGGTGTACCTGATGCCGCCCTACATCGTGTCGGACGACGACATTGCCGCCCTCGGGCTGGCAGCGCAACGCGCCCTGGAGCTTGCCCTCGCATGATCGAAGACCGCCTCAAGGCCGAACTCGCCGAGATCGCCGCCGCCGGCCTGACCCGGCGCCGCCGCGTGCTGGAAACCCCCTGCGGGCGTCTGGCCACGGTCGACGGCCAAACCTTGCTCAATTTCGCCAGCAACGACTACTTGGGCCTGGCCGGCGATGCCGATCTGGCGCGTGCGCTGGCCGGGGGCGCGCTGACCTGGGGCGCCGGCAGCGGCGCCTCGCACCTGGTCAGCGGCCATCTGACGCCGCACGAAACGCTGGAAAACGCACTGGCCGCCTTCACCGGCTTTCCCCGCGCGCTGACCTTTTCGACCGGCTACCTGGCCAACCTGGCCGTCACGCCCACCCTAGCCGGGCGCGGCGACGCCGTCTTTGCCGACAAGCTGAACCACGCCTCGCTGATCGATGCGATGCAATTGGCCAAGGCCAACGGGGCCGAGGTCAATCGCTATCCGCACAACGATGTTGCGGCGCTCGAACGCATGCTGTCGGCTAGCACGGCGCGCACCAAAGTCATCGTCACCGACAGCGTGTTCAGCATGGATGGCGACCTCGCCCCTCTGCCCGCCCTCTTTGAGCTGGCCGAGCGTTTTGACGCCTGGCTGGTCATCGACGACGCCCATGCCTTCGGCGTGCTCGGCCCGCATGGGGAAGGCAGTCTGGCGCACTTCAACCTGCCGGCCAGCCCGCGCATCCTGCTCATGGGCACGCTCGGCAAGGCCGCCGGAGTCGGCGGTGCCTTTGTCGCCGGCTCGGCCCTGGCCATCGACTACCTGCTCAATACCGGCCGCGCCTACATCTTCACGACAGCCGCGCCACCGGCCACGGCCTGCGCCCTGTCGGCCAGCCTCGAGCGTATCCGCAGCGGCGATACCCTGCGCCGGCAACTGTTTGCCAACATCGCCCGCCTGCGTGACGGCCTGGCCGGTCTGCCCTGGACGCTGATGCCCTCGGCCACCGCCATCCAGCCGCTCATCGTTGGCGACAACAACGCTGCGCTCGCACTTGCCAAAGCACTCTGGGAACGTGGCCTCTGGGTCCCGGCCATCCGGCCGCCCACCGTCCCCAAGGGCACCGCCCGCCTGCGCATTTCCGTCTCGGCCGCGCACACTGCCGCCGACATCGATCAACTGGTCAGTACCCTGAAGGAGCTTGCATGAACGCCCCCCTCGTTTTCATCCCCGGCTGGTGCCTGGGTCGCGGTCCCCTGCAGTCGACGGTCGACGCCCTGGAAGGGCAGTTTTTCGATCTGCCCGGTTATGCCGGCACGCCGCTGATCACCGATTTCGATGCTGCCGCGGATGCCGTGGCCGCAACGCTGGCCCCGGGCAGCACGCTGGCCGGCTGGTCGCTCGGCGCCCAACTGGCGCTGGCCGTTGCCGCCCGTCATCCGGACAAGGTCGGCAAGCTGGTGCTGGTGGCCGGCACGGCCTCCTTCGTCCAGCGCGACGGCTGGCCCTTTGCCATGCCGCCGGCCGCCCTCGCCGAATTCACCACGGCCATCGCGACCGATGCCGAAGCCATGCTGCCGCGCTTTGTCGGCGGCTTTAACCGGGGCGATGCGCAGGCCAAGGAAGTCACCCGTCAATTGCTCGAACTGGCCGATCCGCGCCCGTCCGCCGAGGTGCTCTGTGCCGGGCTGGCCTGGCTGGCTGCCGTTGATCTGCGCCCGCAACTGGCCGGGATTCAGACGCCGACGCTGCTCGTGCACGGCGCCGCTGATCCGCTGATGCCGCAAGGGGCTGCCGAAGCCTTGGCGGCCGCCCTGCCGAACAGCCAGCTGGCCCTGATCGCCGACTGCGCGCACGCCCCCTTCGTGTCCCGCCAGGCTGATTTTCTGAGCGCTGTTCGCCGCTTCCTGCATGACTAAACCCAGCAAGGCGCGTGTCCGGCTTTCTTTCGAGAAAGCCGCACCCACCTACGATCAGGCCGCCGACGTTCAGCGCCGCATTTGCGACCGGCTTGCCGCCGCCCTGCCCGACCTGCGTACCCCCGGCATCCTCGACGCAGGCTGCGGCACCGGCTACGCCCTGCGCCTGCTGCAGGCACGCTACCCGGACGCCCGCATCCTGACGCTCGATCTTTCGGTCGCCATGCTCAAGCGTGTGCCGGACCATGCCCTGCGCCTCGCCGGCGACCTTGAACACCTGCCGCTCGCGCCGCACAGCCTCGATCTATACTGGAGCAGCCTGGCCGTGCAATGGTGCGACCTGCCGGCCGTGCTACAGGAAGCCAGCCGCACCCTGCGCCCCGGCGGCACGCTGCGGCTGGCCACGCTCGGTCCGGCCACCTTCCACGAATTGCGTCACGCCTTTGCCGAGATCGACCGCCACGAACACACGCTCGGATTCCTGACACCGGGCGCCATCGAGGACGCTGCACGCGCCACCGGCTTCCCGACGGTCGACCTCGCCCGGCACACCGAAATCGCCCATTACCCGGATCTGAAAACCCTGCTCCGCGCCGTCAAGGCGGTAGGCGCCAATCAAGTGGGGGAAGGCCGGCGCACCAGCCTGATGAGCCGCCAGGCGCTGGCCCGGGTGGAAGCCGCCTTCGAAACCCTGCGCACGCCCGCAGGCCTCCCCCTCAGCTACGACGTCATCACCCTCTCTGCCCAAGCATGAGCGCCACCTATTTCATCACCGGCACCGACACCGAAGTCGGTAAAACCTTCATCACCTGCGCCCTGCTCCATCGCGCCCGCCTTGATGGCCTGACGGCAGTTGGCCTGAAGCCGATCGCCGCCGGCACCGATGCACAAGGGATCAACGAAGATGTGGCCGAGATCACGGCCGCCAATCACGTGGCGCTGCCGCCCGAGGTGATCAATCCGTATTGTTTTGCCCCGGCCATCGCCCCGCATATTGCGGCCCGCGAAGCCGGTGTCGAGGTGGATTTCAAGCGCATTCAGGCCAGCGTGACCGCAGCACAGGCGCTTGCCGATCTGGTTTTGGTGGAAGGCGCGGGCGGTTTTCGCATTCCTTTGGGCGTTGACCGTGACAGCGCCGATCTGACGGTCGCGCTCGGCGCCCCCGTCATCCTGGTGGTCGGCATGCGCCTGGGCTGCCTCAACCACGCCTTGCTCACCGCCGAGGCCATTGCCGCGCGCGGCCTGACACTGGCCGGTTGGGTCGCCAACCGGATCGATCCGGCGATGTCCCGCTTCGAGGAAAATTTGGGGAGTTTGCAGGCGCTGATGCCGGCGCCGCTGCTCGGCGTTGTCCCGCATGCGCCGGCCGAAGGTAGCCGTGGTGCTGCCTTGATGCTGCAGTTGCCTGCGTCAGGCGTAGCGCATCGCGCTTAACGCGCGCTCAATACGCCCGCCACGGTGCGCACGCGCTGCACCAGCGCATCGACCATCGCGTCCTGATCGGCAATTGCCCCCTGGCGCGCCTTCTGTTCAAGCAGGTAGGCCTGTTCCGCCCCGGACTCATCGGAAAGGGTCGCGAGCAAGCCTTTGAGGGTATGGGCCTCGCGGGCGATCAACCCGGCATCACGCACCGACCAGGCTGCCAGCAGTTGCTGGCAGTTGTTCTCGTAATCCGAGAGGAAAGCATCGATCATGATCTCGAGGATTTCCTCATCGCCCCCCAGGCGAGCCAGGATGGTCTTTCGGTCGAGTTCAAACAGGACGGACATCAGGGGTGTCTCCCGCGCCCAAGCGCGACATTATTATTAATTTCAGAATTCTATTACTAAAGTTCGAAATTCGATCAGCACACCGGCATGGTGTCGTGCTGATCGGCAAAGCGCTGGCGGATTTCCAACACCTCAGGCCACTCTTCGAACAACGCCGCCACACAACGCGGATCAAAGTGCTTGCCCGCGCCTTCCTCCAGAAATTTGCGCGCGTCCTCAAGTGACCATGCCTTCTTGTAAGGACGCTCCGAGGTCAGGGCGTCAAAGACATCCGCCACTGCGACGATGCGACCAAACAGGGGAATGTCCTCACCCTGAATACCCGCCGGATAACCACTGCCATCAAACTTTTCATGGTGGCTCTGCGCAATCATCGCGCCGGCCTTCATGATCTCGGAGTGGCTGCCCGCCAGCAGGTCATACCCCAGCTGGGCGTGGCGTTTCATGATTTCGAACTCTTCCGGCGTCAGCCGCCCCGGCTTCAGCAGGATGTAATCCGGGATGGCGATCTTGCCCACATCGTGCATCGGCGCCGCTTCCAGAATGAGCTTCTGGGTCGATTCGTCCAGTCCGAGGGCACGTGCAATGAGGCGCGAATAATGCGCCATGCGCTGGATATGTGCCCCGGTTTCCGGATCGCGGAACTCGGCGGCCCGTGAAATACGGAAAATCAGCTCTTTTTCGCGATCGCAGATTTCCTGCGTCTGCTCGGCCACCAAGGAAGCCAGATGCTGGGCGCGATCAGCCAGGAATTTCTGGCCGGTGCGCAGGTCCAGCATGTTGCGCACACGCGCCGTGAATTCCACACGATCGATCGGCTTGTTCAGGAAATCATTGGCCCCGCCGCTCAGTGCCTCGTAGCGCACATCCTTCTGGTCATTGGCCGTCACCATCAGGACCGGGATTTCAGCGCGTCCGTCCAGGGCGCGGAAGGTACGGATGAATTCCAGACCATCCATGTCCGGCATCATGTAATCGACGATCACCAGATCGGGGATATGGGTCTGGCACCACTCGACCGCTTTCAGGGGATGATCGAACAAGACCGGATTGCAATTACCCAGCTTCAAGACCAAGGCCTTGATCAAGGTCAGATTGATGTCGCTGTCGTCGACGATCAGGACGGTATGCATAGGGTAATTCCGCAACGAGTTGCCAGTTCAGGGAAGTATATAATGCCGCGCCATGAAACTGCTTTTTGATCTCTTTCCCGTCATCCTCTTTTTTGGGGCCTTCAAGTACTCGGAAAAGCATCCGGAGACTGCGGCAGACCTGCTCACCAGCCTGCTCGGCAGCGCGGCGGTCGACCTCAAGCAAGCCCCGATTCTGCTGGCGACCGTGGTGGTGATTGTGGCCACCGTGGCCCAGATCGTCTGGGTACGCATTCGACACGGCAAGGTCGACAAGATGCTCTGGATCAGCCTCGGGCTGGTTGTCGTGTTTGGCGGCCTGACCCTATTTTTCCAGAACGAGGCCTTCATCAAATGGAAGCCGACCCTGCTCTATTGGGTGTTCGCCGGCAGCATGGCCTTCTCCTCGCTGGTGCTCAAAAAGAACGCCATCCGCACCATGCTGGGCGAACAGATGACGCTGCCCGAGCCGATCTGGGCGCGCGTCAATCTGGCCTGGATCGCTTTTTTCGCCGCCATGGGCGTGCTGAATCTGGTCATCGCCTTCAATTTCCCGACCGATACCTGGGTCAATTTCAAACTCTTCGGGGGCATGGGCCTCATGCTGCTGTTCGTCCTGGCGCAAGGCATGCTGCTCTCGAAATACATTGAGGAAGACAAGTAATGCTCTACGTGATCATCGGCGAAGACCGCGCCAATTCGCTGGAAGCCCGCCTCGCCGCCCGTCCGGCCCACCTGGAACGTCTGCAGGCCCTGCAGGCGGAAGGCCGCCTGTTCGTTGCCGGCCCCTGCCCGGCCATCGACTCGCCGGACCCGGGCCCGGCCGGTTTCTCCGGCAGCATCATCATTGCCGAATTCGCCTCGCTCGAAGCCGCTCAAACCTGGGCCGATGCCGACCCCTACATTGCCGCCGGCGTCTACGAGAAAGTCACCATCAAGCCCTTCAAGAAGGCGTTGCCGGCGTGAGTCAGGACACCGTTGCCCTGCTGCGCGAGCGCCTGAGCACGCTCGCCCCGCTGAGCACTGAAATCATCGACGAGTCGCACCTGCATGCCGGTCATGCCGGTGCGCGCGACGGCGGCGGGCATTACCGTCTGCATATCGTCGCCGAGGCCTTCGCGGGGAAAAACACCCTCGCCCGGCATCGTCTGGTCTATGCTGCTGCCGGTGACTTGATGCGAGTCAAGATTCATGCGTTGATCATCGAAGCCAGAACGCCGGCAGAAGTATAATCGTCCGGCTTTTTCCCGATTTCCAAAGGATACACATCCATGCGCAAGCTTTCCCGTCTGTCCGCCCTGCTCATCGCCGGTGCCGTGATGACTGCTCCGGTCTTGGCCGCCGACAAGGCCAAGGCTCTGGCCACCGTGAATGGTCAGCCGATTTCGCAAGCCGTGTTCGACACCATCGTCGCCGAGCAGACCAGCAAAGGCGTGCCCGATACCCCGCAACTGCGTGAATCGATCAAGGATCAACTGATTGCCCGCGAACTCCTGGTGCAGGAGAGCAAGCGCAAGGGCTTCGACAAGAAGAGCGAGATCCAGCTGCAGATCGAAGCTGCCCGCCAGGCCGTGCTGGTCAATGCGCTGCTCACCGATACCGTCCGCAGCAACCCGGTCAGCGATGCCCAGCTCAAGGCGGAATACGATCTGATCAAGCAAAACCTCGGTGGCACCGAATACCGCAGCCGCCACATCCTGGTCGAGAGCGAGGCAGAAGCCAAGGCCATCATCGCCAAGCTGAACAAGGGCGAAAAGATTGCTGACCTGGCCAAGGACTCCAAGGACCCGGGTTCCCGCGAAACCGGTGGTGACCTCGGCTGGAGCACCCCGGGCAGCTACGTGAAGCCGTTTGCTGACGCGCTGGTTTCCCTCAAGAAGGGTGAATTCACCAAGGATCCGGTGCAGAGCCAGTTCGGCTGGCACGTGATCCAGCTCGAAGACACCCGCGACCTGACCCCGCCGCCGTTCGAGCAGGTTCGTCCGCAACTGCTGCAGCGCGCCAATCAGCAGAAGGTTGAAAGCCTGGTGCAGGAACTGCGCAAAAAGGCCAAGATCAACTGATCGACACCTGCCTTGACCCAACAAAAGCCCGCTTCGGCGGGCTTTTTCACATCCGGAACTTGATGCAGATTCAGGCAATCCGAGGCCGTTGACCGCAGGATGCCGGAATCATGCGTTTTCATTTTTTGCTGCTCTGCCTGCTGCCCCTGCTGGCCTGCTCTGCCCGGGCAGCCCAACTGCTGCAGCCGCTGATCGACCGAGCCCCGGCCGGCAGCACCCTGATCCTGACACCCGGTGAATATTTCGGGCCGGCACGCATCACCAAACCGCTCACCCTCGAAGGACGCGGCCAGGCGATCATCGATGCGGGTGGCCGCGGCACCATCCTGCACATCCAGGCTGACGACGTCACGGTCCGCGGCCTGACCCTGCGCAACAGCGGGCAGTCACACGATGCCATTGATGGGGGCATCATGGCCGAAGGCCATCGACTGCGCATCGAAAACAACCGGATCGAGAATGTGCTCTTCGGCATTTCACTGCACAAGAGCGAAGACAGCCTGATCCGCGCCAATCACATTCGCTCCTTGCCGGTCGATGCAGCGGACCGCGGCGACGGCGTGCGTCTCTGGTACAGCCGCCATAACCGCATCGAAAACAACGATATTGCCCAGATCCGCGACATCACGGTCAGCAATGCCACCCACAACCGCTTTATCGGGAATACGGTCCGCCAAAGCCGACGTGCACTCAATCTGCTCTTCGCGCATCGCACCCTGATCGAAGGCAACCGCTTCGAGAACAACTCAACCGGCATCGTCGCGCTCAACTCCGAAGGGCTGCTCATCCGCGGCAACCGCATCCTGCATGCCATGGACCCGTCCGGGGCCGGCGTGGCGCTCAAAGAGACATCGGCTGCCCTGGTGGATGGCAACGAGATTGTGCATTGCGCCCACGGCATCATGGCCGACTCCCCCACGCACCCGCAAAGCCGCATCGTCTTTCACAACAACACGGTCGCCCACAACGTCACCGGCATCTACTTTTACGGCGTGAAAGGCGGCCACATCGCCCTCAACAACCGCTTCAAGGGCAACCTGTGGCCCGTCACCATCATTGGTGACGGCAATCCGATGGATGATGTCTGGTGGGGGAATACCTGGGACGACTACCAGGGGTTCGACCGCAATCATGACGGGATTGGCGACACCCCGCATGAACTCTATGCCTACGCCGACCGGATCTGGATGGAAACGCCGGCTGCACGCTTTTTCCGCAATGCGCCGGTGCTCGAACTTCTGGATTTTCTTGAACGCCTGGCCCCGTTTTCAGCCCCGGCGCTGATCCTGCGCGACCCGGCGCCGCGCATGACGCCACACGCTCAGTGAAGCCAGTCGAGCAAATCCTCGATCAGGTCATCCACCTCGACGAGTGAAATACCCAGTTGGCTGGCCGCACCGGGCGCCGCCTTGACCCACTCCATGTCTGCCAGACCACCATGCTGCAGACGGATCACATGCTCGGCGAGCACGCAAACGGCAATTGCATTGCGCACCGGTTCCGAGCAGAGTTTGTCCTCAAAGACGACGTAATCATGGTGATGCAGGATGGCTTCGGCCACGAAGTCCGGCAGATTCCAGCGCTTGGCCAAGAAATAGCCGACGATGGCATGGCTGGTGCCCAAGTGCGCTTCTTCAACTGCACTAAAATTGTGGAATTCTTCGCCATTGGCCAGGGCCAGCACGGACTTCGCCTGGGGAAAACGCTTCATGATCAGCGGGATGCCGCAATCGTGAAACAGGCCGAAGGTATACGCGACATCGGGCCGCATGCAGCGCAAGCGACGGGCGATTTCGGCAGAAACCCGCGCGGTCTGGGCCGAACTGTCCCAAAAACGCTCCAGGGAAACGGACTGCCCTTCTTCCATGGCCACCTTGAGCAACTGGCCGATAACGAGGTTGAGCACCTGCTGCGTGCCGAGGACATTCAAGGCCTGGATGACCGAGGTGAACTGACGTCCGCCGCTCAGGGCCGGAGAATTGGCCAACTGCATCAGTTGACCGGAGAGCCCGACATCGCGGGCAACCAGGCGGGCGATTTCCCGCTGATCGACCGTTTCCTTGCG
This sequence comes from Dechloromonas sp. ZS-1, assembly GCF_039649255.1. Classification (NCBI taxonomy): domain Bacteria; kingdom Pseudomonadati; phylum Pseudomonadota; class Betaproteobacteria; order Rhodocyclales; family Azonexaceae; genus Dechloromonas; species Dechloromonas sp. ZS-1. Next base: position 169,679 of record NZ_JBDIYD010000002.1, read on the forward strand.
CAATTCACGGTCAATATCCATCAGGATGGCCGGACAGGGGGGAATATCGATCCCCTGCAACAACAAACTCAACTGCCCTTCGTCAGAGACTGCATTCATTTGGCGTACTCCCTCGCGATAGCCGAAAGGGTACGCCGAATGACGATTGTTTCAAATCCGACAAAAGTTATAGTTGATAGGCATCGCCCCCGCCCTGCATGGCCATCTCGACAACGCGCCGGTCCAGATGCGGCGCAAACAGGCCGATCAGATCATAGTCATACCGGCGCAGGTAACTGCCCCTGCGCAGGGCGAGCCGGGTCGTGTTCGACTCGAAGAGATGCCCGGCATCCAGGGCCACCAGACCGGCATCGCGCTGAGCGTCAAAAGCCAGGGCCGAGATGATGCCGAGACCGAGACCAAGGCTGACATACGTCTTGATCACGTCGGCATCCAGGGCGGTCAAGGCGATATTGGGCTGACTACCGATCCGCTCGAAGGCCCGGTTGATCCGGGAACGTCCGGTAAACGCCGTGTCGTAGGTGATCAACGGCCACTTGACCAGTTCCTGCAACGAGAGTGGCCCGGTCGCCAGAATGGGATGGCCCTCGGGGGCGATGACGCAGTGGCTCCACTGGCGTACCGGCAGGGTGACCAACTGGGGATATTGATCCAGGGCCTCGGTCGCAATCCCGAGATCGGCCTCCCCCGCCACCACCCACTCGGCAATCTGCGTCGGGCTGCCCTGGTGCAGCTCAAGCCGGACATGCGGATGCTGGGCCACGAAGTCGCGCACCACCAGCGGCAAGGCATAGCGCGCCTGCGTATGCGTCGCGGCCAGGACCAGACGACCGCTGTCGCCCGCCGCATATTCGGCACTCGCACGCTTGAGGTTTTCCGCTTCGCGCAGGATGCGCTCTGCAATGGCCAGCACTGCCTTGCCGGGTTCGGTAACGCCGGTAAAGCGCTTGCCGCTGCGTTCAAAGATGGCAATCCCGAGTTCGTCCTCCAGCAACTTCACCTGTTTCGAGATGCCCGGCTGCGAGGTGTAGAGGCTCTCGGCCGCCTCGGAAACATTGAGGCCCTGACGCTGGATTTCGACGATGTAGCGGAGCTGTTGAAGTTTCATGGATCGCTTAATAACCAAAGTTTATAACAATCTAACGCAATATTCTTTTTGTTTCAAACGAAGGCCCGTAAGATGCGCGGCCATGGACTATCTCTATACCCTTTCCGGCTTTGCGGTCGGCGCCATTGTCGGTCTGACCGGCGTCGGTGGCGGCTCGCTGATGACCCCGCTGCTCGTGCTGCTGTTTGGCGTGCATCCCGCCACGGCGGTCGGTACCGACCTGCTCTATGCCGCCATGACCAAGGCTGGCGGCACGGTCGCGCACGGACGGAAGGGCCATATCGACTGGGCCATCACCGGCCGGCTCGCCGCCGGCAGCATTCCGGCTGCCGCCATCACCATTTATGTCCTGTCCCAGCTGCCCAAGGGCAGCAACGCGATTGGCGCGATCATTTCGCACGGCCTGGGTTTTGCGCTGATGCTCACTGCCGTGGCCATCCTGTTTGGCCGCAAGCTGCGGGAGTACGCAGCCCAGCACGAAGAATCCGAATTCCGTCGTTGCTGCCTGCCCAAGGTTACCGTGCTGGTGGGCGCCATTCTCGGCGTGCTGGTCACGATTTCCTCCGTCGGCGCGGGCGCGCTGGGGGTGGCGGCCCTGTTCTTCCTGTATCCCAAACTGTCGCCGGTCAAGATTGTCGGCTCCGACGTGGACCATGCCGTGCCGCTCACGCTGGTGGCCGGCCTCGGTCACTGGTTACTCGGCGGCGTTGACTGGTCCCTGCTCGGTGCCCTGCTGCTCGGTTCACTGCCGGGCATCTGGCTCGGCAGCCATCTTTCTGCCAAGGTGCCGGAACATATCCTGCGCCGCATCCTGGCCTCCATGCTGGTGCTGATCGGCACCAAGCTGGTCCTTGCTTAAGGTTTTCCCCAAGGAATCATCATGTATAAATACGATGCCATCGACCGCCAGTTGATCAACGAGCGCGTCGCCCAGTTCAGAGATCAGGTTCGCCGCTGGAAAGCCGGCGAGCTGGCCGACGATGAATTCCGTCCGCTGCGCCTGCAGAACGGCCTGTACATCCAGCGCCACGCGCCGATGTTCCGGATTGCCGTGCCCTACGGCATGCTCAGCGCCGACCAGCTGCGCAAGATGGCCCATCTGGCCCGCACCTACGATCGCGGCTACGGCCACTTTACGACCCGCCACAATCTGCAGCTGAACTGGCCGAAGATCGAGGATGTGCCCGAGATGCTCGCCGAGCTGGCGACGGTCGACCTGCATGCGATCCAGACTTCCGGCAATTGCCTGCGCAACATCACCACCGACCAGTTTGCCGGTGTGGCCGCCGACGAGATCATCGACCCGCGCCCGCTGGCCGAAATCATGCGCCAATGGACGACCTTCCATCCGGAATTCGCCTTCCTGCCGCGCAAGTTCAAGATCGCCATTTCCGGCACGCAGGAAGACCGCGCGGTCACCTGGTTCCACGATATCGGCCTGCACCTGAAGCAGGTCGATGGTCAGGTCGGCTTCACGGTCATCGTGGGCGGCGGCCTGGGCCGTACGCCGATTCGCGGCCAGATCATTCGTGACTTCCTGCCCTGGCAGGACATCCTCTCCTATTGCGAAGCCATCCTGCGCGTCTATAACCGCTATGGCCGCCGCAACAACGCCTACAAGGCGCGCATCAAGATCCTCGTCCAGGCGCTCGGCATCGAGGCTTTCCGCGAACAGGTCGACGCCGAATGGGCGCACGGCAAGGGCGGTCCGATGACCCTCACCCAGGCCGAATACGACCGCGTTGCCGCCCACTTCACCGCACCGGCCTATGCCGCCCTGCCGACGGTCGACGCCGGTTTCGAGGCCAAAAAGACCGCTGACAAGGCCTTCGCCCGCTGGGTCGAGCGCAACACGCACGCCCACAAGGTGCCGGGCTACGCCGCCGTCACCCTGTCGCTCAAGAAGCACGGCATCGCCCCGGGCGACATCACTGCTGAACAGATGGATCTGGTGGCCGATCTGGCCGACCGCTACAGCTTCGGCGAGCTGCGCATCAGCCACGAGCAGAACATCATCCTGGCCGACGTCAAGCTGGGCGACCTGCACGAGGTCTGGGAGAAGGCCCGCGCCGCCGGCCTCGCCACGCCGAACATCGGCCTGCTCACCGGCATGATCTGCTGCCCGGGCGGCGATTTCTGCGACCTGGCCAACGCCAAGTCCATCCCCATCGCCACGGCCATCCAGGCCCGTTTCGACGACCTCGATTACCTCTTCGACATCGGCGAGATCGACCTCAACATCTCCGGCTGCATGAACGCCTGCGGCCACCACCATGTCGGCCACATCGGCGTGCTGGGGGTCGACAAGAACGACGCCGAGTTCTATCAGGTCACCCTCGGTGGCCGCCAGGGCAATGATGCCAAGCTCGGCAAGGTGATCGGCCCCTCCTTCTCGGCAGAAGAAATGCCGGACGTCGTCGAAAAGATCATCAAGGTCTACCTCGGCAACCGTCACGAGGATGAACGCTTCATCGACACCTTTGACCGTATCGGCCTCGATCCCTTCAAGAACCTCGTTTATGAAGGCCGCGCCCACGGCAAGGCCAAATCCGCTGAAAAGGAGACCGCATAATGGCCCAACTGATCCAGAACCAGTCCGCTGCGGTCGACACCTGGCAGACCCTCGAATTGGCTGAAGGCGACACGCCGGAAAGCATCGCCCTGCCCGCCGGCAACCTGATCGTTCCGCTCGCCGTCTGGCAAGCCCGCCAGGGCGAACTGGCCGGCCGCGAACAACTCGGTCTGTTGCTGCAACCGGCTGACCGCGTCGAAGACGTGGCCGCCGACCTGAAGCGCTTTGCCATCATCGCCGTGAATTTCCCGAAGTTCGTCGATGGTCGCGGCTACTCCACCGCCAGCCTGATCCGCCAGCGCTACGGCTACACCGGCGAACTGCGCGCCGTCGGCGACGTGCTGCACGATCAGCTTTTCTTCATGCGCCGCGTCGGTTTCAACAGCTTTGCGCTGAAGGATGGCAAGAACATCAGCTACGCACTGGAAGCCGGTTTCACGACCTTCTCGGATGCCTACCAGGGCGCCACCAGCGAACCGCAACCCTTCTTCCGCCGCCGCGCCTGAGGACTTGCCGATGAATCCCGCCCTGCTCAACGTCACGCCGGCACTCGCTGCCAGCACCGCCGAGAAGGCTGCCCAAGCCGCAGCCCTGCTCGCCGAGATCGCCCGTGAGTTTCCGGCCTGCGCCTTTGCCAACAGCCTGGGTGCCGAAGACATGGTCCTCACCGACCTCATCGTCAAGGCCAAGCTGCCCATCGAAATCTTCAGCCTCGATACCGGCCGCCTGCCGCTGGAAACCTACGACCTGATGGCGACGGTCGACACCCACTACGGCCTCAAATTGAAGCTCTACTTCCCGCAGGCCGAAGAAGTCGAAAGCTACGTCCGCCAGCACGGCATCAACGCTTTCTACGATTCCGTGACGCTGCGCAAGGCCTGCTGCTACGCGCGCAAGGTCGAGCCGCTCAAGCGCGCCCTGGCCGGCAAGCAAGCCTGGATCACCGGGATGCGTGCCGAACAGGCCGCCACCCGCGGCAACCTGGCTGTGCGCGAGTACGACGAAGGCAATGGGCTGGAAAAATTCAACCCGCTCTCCGCATGGTCTGAAAAGGAAATCTGGGCCTACATCAAGGAACACGGCGTCCCCTACAACGCCCTGCACGACAAGTTCTACCCCAGCATCGGCTGCGCCCCCTGCACGCGCGCCATTTCGCTGGGCGAGGACGTCCGCGCCGGTCGCTGGTGGTGGGAAAACCCGGAATCCAAGGAGTGCGGCCTGCACGTCAAGGGATAAACGCCCCGACACGCCCACCCGCCCGGGCTTCCCGGGTGCGAGCCCCCAAAAAGCCCTGAAATATCAGGGCTTTTTGTATTTCAAGCCTTCAATAATTCGAAAAAATCTGAACATAAAACAGGTGCCGCCCCCCTTCACAAGATGGCCGGCAGCGGTAATATAAACATCACTTTTTCGTAACACAGGAGGCCTAGCAGTGAAAGTCACGACCACGATCAAACGCGGTGCCGAATATGTGTGTGTGAAGTTCGGCGCAGTTGTCACCGCCATCGAACAGGTGGCCATCGTCAAAGGATTGGCGATGTGGGAAGTCGAGCGCGAAATCGGCGGCGGCGCCCGCAAGCGCATGATTGTCCCCGCCCGCTCACTGATGCCCCTGCCCAACCCAACCTGATACGAAAATCCAGCGCGCCCGATAATTACTGACTCACCGGTCACTAACTGTTACACAGCGCTACACATCGTATGCTGCAATGCACAACGAGTTGGAGGATACTGAGGTCTGTCTCCTCCTCCAACCCCTGAATGGATTGGATTTCACGCCCGCCTCGCGCGGGCGTTTTTTTGTCTGGAGAAAATGCTGAGTTGCTGCCCGAATATCTCAAAACGAGCCAATGCTGTTTTTCGAGACGAAAGATAACTATGCCTGGTTATCAACACCCTGTTGAGGGTTGACAGTGCTGTAAGCGTTTTAGTGTGCCGTGCTATTCGAAAATACATTCATAACGACCACACCGGAAACAATCAGGCCCATACCGAGCAATGCCGGCATGTCCAGTTTCTGATCAAACACGAACCAGCCGGCCAAGGTGATGAGAACAATACCAACGCCAGACCAAACGGCATATGCAACACCGACCGGAATCACCCGAAGCGTTAATGAAAGCAGGTAGAAGGCAGCAGCGTAGCCGGCAACAACGACCAGTGATGGCAGCAGTCGCGTGAAGTTCTCACTCAATTTCAGTGCGGAAGTGGCAACCGTTTCGCAAATAATCGCCACCAACAGAAGCAGCCAGGTTTTCATACTCGTTCCTACCAATGCACGCAGGGGGACGACTCAACTGAGCCACCCCCGAATGACACAAGAAATATCCGCGATACTAATGCGGAATCAAGCTACGCTGTAGCGCTCCAACCAGTGCGCATACGGTGCCGGCAAGACCCAGGATGGCTTGTCTTTGGCAAGCGCCTTAGCCGCCTGATAGGCCCAATTCGGATTGGCTAGATGAGCGCGGCCAATCATTACTAGGTCCATCTGCTTGTCCACGACCACACGCTCCGCAGTGGCCGGCAAGTCGATTCCCCAGGAGGAAGCGACAGGTAAGCCGGTCGCATTGCGTACATTCTCGGTAATGGGCGCCAGGAAAGCGGGAGCCCAGGGAATATTGGCCTTCGGTGTCGAGAAGCCCATGCTCACGCTCAGCATATCCAGACCGGCTTTGCGAAAAGCGATGGACAGCTCAATCGCTTCGGCAAGGGTTTCGTCGTCCCGGCCATCAAACTCGATGACGCCAAAACGGGCGGTCAATGGCAAGTGCTCGGGCCACACTTCCCGGACGGCGGCCAGGGTCTCCAACAGGAAGCGGCTGCGTCCCGCATAGTCACCACCATACTGGTCGGTGCGCTGATTGGCATGTACGGAGAAGAAGCTCTGCGCCAGATAGCCGTGGGCAAAGTGCAATTCCAGCCACTCGAACCCGGCCTCACGTGCCCGACGCGCTGCCGTGACAAAGTCATCGCGGACGCGTGCAATATCTTCCTGAGTCATGGCTTTGGGCACCTTGGGCAAATTGGCACCAAAGGCAACAGCCGAGGGTGAAAGGGTGTTCCAGCCTCTCGGGTCGCCCTCGGCAATATGGTCATCGCCTTCCCAAGGAAGATTGGCGCTGGCTTTGCGGCCGGCATGGCCAATTTGAATGCCGGGAACGGCGCCTCCCGCCTTGATGGCAGCAGCGACCTTGGCGAGTCCGGCAGCCTGGGCATCGTTCCACAAGCCGAGGCAAGCCGGCGTGATACGGCCTTCGGGGGCAACACCGGTCGCCTCCACAATCACCAGCCCGGCACCGCCACGTCCGAGGCTGGCGTAATGCACTTCATGCCAGTCGTTCACCATCCCATTGACGGCGCTGTACTGGCACATGGGCGGGATAGCAATCCGATTGCGCAGGGTAACGTCTTTCAGTTTGAAACTCGAAAACAATCCGGACATATGAATAGGCTCCTGAAACAGCAGCAGCACATCAGGGTGACGTGCCGAAAAAATGAGGCTCGAGGCGCGCTGCCTATTGAGCAAACAGCTTCACGACGCTGGTCAGATGTTCGTTCCCCAAGCCTTGGGTAACCGCATCAGCAAACACTTGATGGGCGGCGGCCAGTGTCGGCACAGACTTTGGGGAAGCTGCTGAAGCCAACACGTAGGCAAAGTCTTTCTCGACCAGTTCCACCGGAAACTGGGGCGTGAAATCGCCAGCCAGCATACTGTCGGCAGCGCGTTTGGCGAAGGGGCTGCACACCACGGTTCCAGCGACGGCCTGAAGAATCTGAGCGGTATCCGCACCGGAGCGCTGGAGGATGTTCACGAGTTCGGCCATCGCGGTCACCTGAATACCGAGCAGGGCATTGGTGGTCAGCTTGGTCATGGCAGCACTCCCAACCGGCCCGACCGGATGGATAGCACCCCCCATTAACGCCAGCAGCGGCTCAGCCTGTTTTACTACCACTGCGTCACCACCCACGAAATAGATGAGCTGGCCTGCGTCCGCTTGTGGGCGTGAGCCGGATACCGGCGCCTCCAGAAACAGCATACCGGCAGCCTTAAAGGCTTGGCCAAGTTCGACGACCCAACGATGCGATAGCGTCGAACTCTCAATAGCGATGCTCCCATGGCGCATCCCCATCAAAGCACCGCTCTCTGTGTCGAGCCAAATCTGCCGGGAAGCCTCGTCATCACGCACCATGGTAATGACGAAGTCGGCAGATTGGGCAGCAGCACGTGGCGTTGGCGCAATCTGGGCCCCAAGTTTGGCCAGTGCTTCGCTGGCCGCAGATGAACGATTCCAGACGGTGACCTGCTGTCCGGCCTGAAGGAGACGGGAGGCCATTCGGCTGCCCATCGCACCCAAACCCAAAAAGGCAATGTGTGACATTTGCTTCCCTTGTTTATTGAGCAGCTAGTTTGGCTTGGCGAGCCGCAGCCACCATGCCATCTAGCCAATCCTGATGGCCGTTAATCATCGGGTTCGGTTTGGCTTGGGCCAGCGCTTGCGCTGGCTTCCCTACCTGGGTTTCCTGCGTAAGGATGCGAACACGACCCGCAGACAGTTCCTCAATTAACCACGCATGGTGAACATCGAGACGGTCTTCCTGCGTCGAGCCCGCCCAGCCATGCCAGGCAATCCGTGCTGCTTGGCCGACTACCGGCGCAACGTGCTCAACGACCTGTGCTTCAACGGGGAAACCGAAGGTTTCGAAGTAGAAGCGGTCACCCAGGGCCAGCTCCGGACCTTTGCCGTCGTAAAAACGGGTATTGGCTGAGTTGGCGTAATAGGTTGGCCACAGGTACGGGGTGTTCAGGAAGGGCCAAAGCTCTTCGGCCGTCAGTCCGGTGACGATGACTTCGTTGGAGCAGTAGTTGTCGGTGAAACCGGGCACATAACCAGCCGGCCAAAGAATGTCGCTCATGGTGATTTCCTCTATCAAGTCGTGGCAAAAGTGCCGATGGGGTGCACTGTACTTTCGACACTCGAATGAATAAATTACCTTAAAATCACATTATTTATTACATACACGAACAACTGATGCGCACTTTCGATAACACTCAGGTCGGCAGCATCGAGCTCTTTTGCAAGGCCGCCGAATTGGGCAGTTTCTCCGCGGCGGCTGAAGCGATGGGACTAACGCCGGCTTCGGTCAGTCGTTCCATCAAGCGTCTGGAAGAGCGGCTGGGGGTGCGCCTCTTCTCGCGGACGACACGTAATGTACGGCTCACCAGTGAGGGCGAACTCTATTGGCAAGAATGCCGGCAGGCGCTGGAGCAGATTGCCGAGGCTGAACGGGCCATCACAGGGAATCAGAAAGTCCCCAGCGGATTGCTGCGCATCAGCGTCGGGACGTTGTATGCCAATTACCGCCTTCTCCCGATGCTGCACCATTTCACCACGGCGTATCCTCAGATTGAACTGGAACTAAGTCTGTCCAACCGGGTGGCTGACATTGTCGATGAGGGGTACGACCTAGCCATCCGGATTGGTACGCCCCAGGACTCACGCCTGATTGCGCACAAGCTGGAAGACGCGACGGTCGGCATCTTTGCGACACCGGACTACCTGGCTCGCAAAGGTATTCCCGAACACCTTGATGACTTGGCAAAGCACGACTGCCTGCAATTCATTCTGCCGACTACCGGACGGGCCATGCCCTGGATACTGAAGATGCCGGACGGGCAGGAGATGGATTATGGGTTCCGCAGCCGTTTCCGCCTGCTTGATGATGCGTTTGGCTGCATCAGTTGGGGCAACGCTGGAGGTGGCCTGTTCCAGACCTATCACTTCATCGCAGGAGCGGCAGTGGCTCGCGGCGAATTGATTGAAGTACTGCAAGGGTATGGCGGAAGGTCGCGTCAGTTTTCTGTCACATATCCGCAAAACAGGCATTTGTCTGCCAGGGTGAGAGCGTTTGTGGACTTCATGCTGGAGAGGCTTCGCCACCCAGCCAGGACTCTGTAGTGAAATGCTTTAATCGCTGATGCGCCGACCGCTTTGAAATCGAAGCAGTCATTTGGACGTCTCAATGTTCACCTGGCTGACAGTCAGCTTGTGGTCGAACCCCGCCCCTCCCTACCCGCCTATTCAGCAGCCTGTTCGAAATACCCCCGCGCCATCTCCTCCGCTGCCGCCCACAGGGCCGGGGCGCCGCGTTCGATGGGGGGTTGGCAACGGGCTTTGATCTGGTCGAACGTGACGGCACATTCGATCCAGGTGCCGCCGTCGGTGGCGGCGTTGTGGAGCATGGGCTGGAAGCGGTCCAGGGCTTTGGCGAACTGGGCATCTGCGCTTTCTGCCGCTTCGAACTCGAACCACAGGTCACGGAATTCGGCTGCCTGCGCGTCGGGCAGCAGGCCAAACAGGCGCTCGGCAGCCAGGCGCTCACGGTCGGCCTGGCCGACGTGGGTTTCCGGTGCATGGAAAGGCACGTCGCCCGCGTCGATTTCGACGATGTCATGGATGAGCAGCATTTTGACCACCCGCGCGACGTCGACCGTCGCCGCCGCATAATCCGCCAGCACGAGGGCGTAGAGGGCCAGGTGCCAGGAATGTTCGGCGCTGTTCTCCCGGCGTGAGCGGTCGATCAACGGCGTCAGGCGGATCACGGATTTGAGTTTGTCGATTTCCTGCAGGAAAGCCAGTTGTTTAGCCAGGGTGCTCGGGATCACGATCGTTAGCCTGCTTGCGAAAACGGAGGCGGCAGTCTAGCAGAGCCCCCTGCTTCAGGACCAGACGACCCGCCCCTGCGTCAGTTCGCCGATCTCGGCCTGCCAATCCACGGCCTGCGCCGTACGGAGCCGGACCTCAAAACACACGGTACTACCGTGCTGGACACGCAACAGCTGCGCCCCCGCCCGCTCGATCTCCCGTCTGAGCAGCCCTTCCTGCGCATAGGGCACGGTGCAGGCCAGCACTGTCTGCGCGATACGCGGAATTTTCTCGGCACTTTTAAGGGCCTGGGCCACGCAGTCGGTATAGGCGCGCACCAGGCCGCCCGCGCCCAGCTTGACGCCACCGTAATAGCGCACCACGGTGGCCAGCGCCCCCTCCAGACCCTGATGCCGCAAGACATCCAGCATCGGGCGCCCGGCCGTCCCGCTCGGTTCGCCATCATCCACGGCAGCGGATTGGCCGCCTGCCAGCAAGGCCCAGCAAACATGCGCCGCCCCCGGATGTTCGGCACGCAAGGCGCTCACGATGGCCTGCGCCTCGCTGCGATCATGCACCGGCTGCACACAGCCGATGAAGCGGCTTTTCTTGATCAGCAAGGCGCTGCACACCGGCACCGCCAGGGTGTACACCTCGCTCACCCAGCCCCCCCATCCGCGCTCCCCGCCCCGCTGTTCAGCGCCGGATAGGCGCCCTGGGCGATCAAGGCGGCGTCGATGGCGAGCAAACGCTTGCGGGTGGCGGCGTCAAGCGATGCCGGATAGACCGGCTCGCAACGCACATGCAGATCACCGGCCGGCTGGCTGCCGCGACCGGGATAGCCCACACCTTTCAGGCAGAGGGTGCGCGGCGCCACCGCGCCGGGCGAGAGGGAATGGGGCAGCATCCCCAGCAAACCCGGAATCTGGATGTCGCCGCCGGCCAGCAGGCTGAGCGCACTGACCGGCACAACGACGTGCACATCCCGCCCGTGCCGCTCAAAAACGGGGTGGGCTGCAAGCAGGATGGTCACATAGGCATCGCCGGCCGGCCGGTCACCCTGCGCGGCCTGCCCCTGCCCCGCAAGGCGCAGGTCATCCCCGGGCAGCAGGCCCGGTGGAATACGCACAACCAGATCGACCTCGCTCGGCAACTGGCCGCTGCCTTCACACGCCGGACATTGGCGCTCGGTGAACAGACCCTTGCCCGCGCAGGCGGGGCAATGCACCAGACCCCGTTCGCGATCATGCAGCCGGCCACTGCCATGGCACGCGTCGCAGAAACGGGTGCGGGAGAGGCCGGACTCCCCACTGCCGTCGCAGGTTTCACAGGTCGTATGGCGTGTCACGCGCAGGGTCTTGCGACAACCCACCGCGGCTTCTTCAAGACTGAGTGTCAGGCTGAGCCGGATATCCGGCATCGGTGGCGAGGCAGGCGCGTGCGGCGCCGGCGCATCGGGTTCCGGTGTTGCCTCATCCGGCTCGGCATCTTCCGCTGCGTCCTCCCCCGCCTGTGCAGCCAGCAGGGTGTCGTAAGCGGCGGCGATGGCCTTGAAACGCTCGGTGGCCTCCGGGTGATCGCAGCGGTCCGGATGCCAGCGCATGGCCAGGCGGCGATACGCTCGTTTCCACTCGGCCGGCGTGCTCTCCGGTGCCAGACCCAGCAATGCGAGCGCTTCAAGCATGAGCGGCGGTCAACGGTCCAGCAAGGCCTGAATCTGCGCGCGTAGCTCGGCCACTTCGGCCTCAAGCGCCTCAACCCGGCGAGCCAGATCCCCCGATTCGCGCGGCGCAGCAGCGGCCCCCGGCATCACCTCCGGCACGCCGCTCAGGCAATGCATCCAGCGATTTTCACGGGCGCCGGGCAGGCGCGGCAACTGAATGACCAGCGGGCCGCCCTCGCGCTCGGCCAGTTCCTCCAGAAACGCCTCGACCGATGAAATATCGGCAAAGCGATGCAGACGCTCGCTGTTGAGGCGCAACTCGCCCGCCGTCTGCGGGCCACGCAGCATCAACACGGCGATCAGGGAGGCTGCCTGCCCCGGCACGCCCAACCCTTTTTCCAGGCGATGTTCGTAGCGCGTCACCCGGCTGCCGCTGACCTCAGCCACCAAACCCCGCTCGCGCAGGGCTTCGAGGGCCTGAACAAGCTCTGCTTCCTGCACCTCGATCACCGGATGCCGGCTGGTTTTCTGGTTGCACCCGGCCTGCAGGGCATTGAGGGAAAGTGGGTAGGTATCCGGCACGGTGCGCTGTTTTTCAAACAGGGTGCCGAGGATGCGCGTTTCAATCAGGGAAAGTTCGGGCAACGTCGAGAGATCGGTCATGATTCGCAGTCCGGTTATCGTGCATGGCAAAATGGTGGCCTGCCGACGGTCGACCGTCGGACAACCCGCATTTTGCAAAGCCTGAAGTTTATGACATCTCGCCGTTCCTCCGGTCTCTTTGCCCGCCTCAAAGCGCGCTTTTTTCCGGCCCCCGCCGCGCTCGACGAGTACGGACGCGCCCGCCAGCTGATCGAGGCCGTCGATCGCGGCGGCATTCCGCTCAATGCGGCCCGCGTCAATCAGATCGCCCGCGATCTCGGGCTGGAGGTGTCACGCAAGGCCGCGATCGAGGACACCTTGGCACGCATTCGCGCCGCGCTGGCACGGCAGCCGGGCAGCGCCGCGTGAGCAAACCCTGGTTTCTCTATCTGATCGAATGTCGGGATGGCAGCATCTATACCGGCATCACAGTCGACGTGGCGGCGCGCTATGCGGCCCATGTTGCGGGGACGGGCGCCCGCTATACGCGCAGCCATCCGCCGGCCAACCTGCTGGGTTGGGAATCCCACCCGGATCGCGCCAGCGCCAGCCGGGCCGAATACCGGATCAAACAACTGAGTGCGACGGAGAAGCGACGCTATGCCGCGACGCTCCAGCCGGGCACACCGGAAGCGCTCAGCCCTGCCCTGACGGCTTGACGGGATCGGCCGTCGGGTCCTCGGCATCGACAATGCCCCAATCGCCCCAGGTGTACCAGTCATCCCCCAGCATTTCCGCCGGATGCTGCGTCCGCCCCGAACCATTGCCGCATTGCAGCGAATTGGCCGGACAGTATTTATCGCAGCCCCAGCAGATGCGCTCCGGGTGTTTGGGATGGAGAGGAAAACGCTTGGCCATGCGGCCTCCGCTCAAGCGAAAAGATCAGGATACCGCGACCGGCTCGCCCGTCGCAAAGAAAGCGCCGCCAGCGACGTAATGCAGGGTACGTGCGGCGTCGGTATCAAAATGCCAGCGCCCCTGGCTGAAGACGGCGGGATCGGCCCACGCCGCCACCACCTCGCCGATAAAGAGATCGTAGCGCTGCTGGTTGTGCGCCTCAGGCAGCACCTTGCACTCCAGGCAGGCCGCGCAGCCGGCAATCAGCGGCGCCCCCACCTGGCTGGCCGCCAGCGGCGAGAGGCCGGTCAGCACGAACTTGTCGCCATCGCGCCCGCTTTGCGAGCCGGCCGCCAAGACCCGTTCGGCCTGCGCCCGCACCGGAATGCTGAGAACAAACTCGCCGGAAGCCTCGATCAATTCGCGCGTCAGCGTCTGCGCATCGATCACCACCGCCACCTTGGGCGGCGAAAAATCGAGCGGCATGGCCCAGGCAGCCGCCATGACATTCTGACGCCCCGCCGCAGCGCTGGAAACCAGCGTCACCGGGCCATGATTCAAAAGCAGATAGGATTTATCGAGCGGAACGGCAGCGTAATGATGCATGGCGGACTCCGGAAAAACAAAAAGCGTCCGATTGGACGCTTTCTGTAGGTTGTCATACTGGCGGAGACGGAGGGATTCGAACCCTCGATGCAGGTTTTGCCCGCATGCTCCCTTAGCAGGGGAGTGCCTTCGACCTCTCGGCCACGTCTCCATGCCTCGGACAACGAGGCGCGAATGATATAGAGTTCGCGCCCGTTGGTCAAACCTTATTGATCCAGACCGAAGGCGCGGTGCAGGACGCGGACGGCCAGCTCCAGGTACTTCTCGTCGAGGACGACGGAAATCTTAATCTCGGAGGTGGAGATCATCTGGATGTTGATGCCTTCGTCAGCCAGGGCCTTGAACATCTTGGAGGCCACGCCCGGGTGGGAGCGCATGCCGACGCCAACGGCGGAGACCTTGCAGATCTTGTTGTCGCCGGTCACTTCGCGCGCACCCAGCTTGGCCTTGACGTCTTCCAGGATGGCCTGGGCCTTGGCGAAATCGCCACGGTTGACGGTGAAGGAGAAGTCGGTGGTGCCATCGTGGCCGACGTTCTGGATGATCATGTCGACGTCGATGTTGGCTTCAGCGATGGAGCCCAGGATCTGGTAGGCGATGCCCGGGGTATCGGGAACGCCGAGAACGGTCAGCTTGGCTTCGTCGCGGTTGAAGGCGATGCCGGAAATGATCGGTTGTTCCATGTTCTTGTCTTCCTCAACAGTAATCAGCGTGCCCTCGCCTTCATCCTGGAAGCTGGACAGCACGCGCAGTTTGACCTTGTACTTGCCGGCGAATTCGACGGAGCGGATCTGCAGCACCTTGGAGCCGAGGCTGGCCATTTCCAGCATTTCCTCGAAGGTGATGGTGTCGAGCTTCTTCGCTTCCGGCACAACGCGCGGATCGGTGGTGTAGACACCATCGACGTCGGTGTAGATCTGGCATTCGTCGGCCTTCAGGGCAGCCGCCAGGGCCACGCCGGAGGTATCGGAACCGCCACGACCCAGCGTGGTGATGTTGCCGTCGGCATCAACACCCTGGAAGCCTGCCACGACGACGACCTTGCCGGCGTCGAGATCACGACGCATGTTGGATTCGTCGATCGACAGGATGCGGGCCTTGGTGAAGGTGCTGTCGGTCAGGACCTTGACCTGGCCACCGGTGTAGCTCTTGGCCGGGACACCGATTTCCTTGAGGGCCATCGACAACAGGCCAATGGTGACTTGCTCGCCGGTGGAGCAGATCTGATCCAGCTCGCGCGGATCGGGATTGGCCTGAATTTCCTTGGCCAGCGCGATCAGCTTGTTGGTTTCACCGCTCATTGCGGAAACGACCACCACCACCTGGTGCCCTTGCGCGTGGAACTTGGCAACGCGCTTGGCGACATTCTTGATGCGCTCGGGATTGCCGACCGACGTGCCGCCGTACTTCTGAACAATCAACGCCATGGATTTGTCCGTTTAAACGTTGTAATAAACATGAAAAGAGGCTGGATTTTAACCTATCCAGCCCCTTTTAAGGTGAACCGCAGACCTGAATCAGAGATCGGCCAGCACGCGCAGATGCGCGCCGACGCTGCGTGCCAGCGAGGTCATCACATAACCGCCTTCGAGCATCGAAACGATGCGCTTGTCGCAGATTTCTGCCGCCAGTTTCATGAGATGGTCGGTACACCAGGCAAAATCCTTCTCGACGAGCTTGAGGCCGCCCATGTCGTCCTCGTAATGCGCGTCAAAACCGGCGGAGATGAAGATCATCTGCGGCTTGAATTCCTTGAGGCGCGGCGTCCACACCTGCATCACGGCATCGCGGAATTCTTCGCCGCCACTGCCGGCCGCCAGCGGCACGTTGCACATGTTGCTGGCCGGGTTGTCGGCGCCCGAATAGGGATAGAACGGATGCTGGAAAATGCTGCACATCAGGATGCGGTCATCACCGGCACAACAGTCTTCGGTGCCGTTGCCGTGATGCACATCGAAGTCGATGATGGCCACGCGCTCCAGGCCATGCGCCTTGAGCGCGTGCTGGGCGGCGACTGCGATGTTGTTGAAGAAGCAGAAGCCCATCGGGGTCGCTTTTTCGGCGTGGTGACCGGGCGGGCGGACGGCGCAGAAAGCGTTCTGAACTTCCTTGCGCATGACGAGGTCAACGGCCATGCACCCCGCCCCGGCTGAGCGCAAGGCAGCTTGCCAGGTGTGCGGATTCATCGCGGTATCCGGATCGAGGTGAACCACCCCCATTTCCGGCGAGGCACGCTTCAGGCGTTCGAGGTGAGACGCGGGGTGTACGCGCAGCAGTTGTTCAAAACTTGCCAGCGGGGCATCGTAGTAAACGAAGTAAGCGTCAATGCCTTGGGCAATCAGGTGATCGTTGATGGCGGTGAGACGTTGCGGGCATTCCGGGTGATGCGTTCCCATGTCGTGCAACAAGCAGTCGCGATGGGTGATAAAGGCCGTGGTAGTCACTTGTTCTCTTTCTTTCTCTCTCCGTACCGGCGCCCCCCTGAGGCGCACGTCGAAATGCCATTATCGTCCCATTTCACGACCGGCTTCAAGCATTAGAATCGACTGAAGCAAACCCTCCGGAACCCGCATGCAAAACCCCAACCATGATCATGCCGCACGCCTCGCCGACCTCCTTGAAGAGGCTGGGCGCATCGTCCTCGGCAAGCCCCGGGAAATCCGCCTGGCCTGTGCCTGCCTGCTGGCCGGCGGACATCTGCTGATCGAGGATCTGCCGGGGATGGGCAAGACCACGCTGGCCCACACCCTGGCGCGACTGTTCGGCCTGCAGTTCTCACGCATCCAGTTCACGAGCGACCTGCTTCCGGGGGACATCACGGGGGTATCGATTTTCGATCGCGCGGCGCAGCAGTTCCGCTTTCAGCCGGGACCTGTCTTCGCCCAACTGCTGCTGGCCGACGAAATCAACCGCGCCAGCCCCAAGACACAGAGCGCGCTCCTTGAAGCCATGGAGGAGGGCCAG
Organism: Dechloromonas sp. ZS-1; assembly: GCF_039649255.1. Lineage (NCBI taxonomy): Bacteria > Pseudomonadati > Pseudomonadota > Betaproteobacteria > Rhodocyclales > Azonexaceae > Dechloromonas > Dechloromonas sp. ZS-1. Next base: position 186,718 of record NZ_JBDIYD010000002.1, read on the forward strand.
GTTTCCTGCGACGGCGTCACCCATGCGTTGCCGGAGCCCTTTTTTGTCATCGCGACACAGAATCCGGCGCATCAGATCGGCACCTACCCCCTCCCGGAATCGCAGCTGGATCGTTTCCTGATGCGCATCGAGCTGGGCTACCCGGATCGCGCTGCGGAACGGCACCTGCTCACCACGGGCAGTGTACGCCCGGTGGCCGACACCTGCCTGGCCAAACTCGACCCGAAGACCTTGCCGGCACTACAAGCGCACATCCGGAAGCTGACCGTCTCGGCGGCACTGATCGACTACGTCCAGGCACTCCTCGCCGCCACCCGCGACACGGCCCACTTCCGCCACGGACTTTCCCCGCGCGCCGGACTCGGCCTGCTCCATGCTGCGCGCGCCTGGGCCTGGCTGGCCGGGCGCGACATGGTCCTGCCGGACGACGTCCAGGCCGTGTTTCCCGCCGTCGCCGGGCACCGCCTGAGCAGCCCGCACAGTAGCCGGAGCGCCAGCCCTGCCGAACTGGCTGCCCTGATCCAGCGCGTCTCGATTCCTTGACTTCCTGAGCGTTGACCGTGGCGCAGCCCCATGCCTTCCGGTTTTCCTGGCGTCCCCGCGTGCCGGCACGTCTGATACCGCCCTTCCTGCGCCCGCGCCCGGATGGTGAAGCGCCTTTCTGCCTGACACAGCGCCGGATTTACATCCTGCCCAGCGGACAAGGACTGCTCTATGCCCTCCTGCTCATCGCCATGTTGCTCACCGCGATCAACTACAGCCTGGCGCTCGGCCACGCGCTGGTCTTTCTGTTGGCCGGCATTGCACTGGCGGGCATGCTGGAAACCTTCCGTAACATGCACGGCCTCTGGTTGGGTGCCGGCAGCAGCCCGCCGGTCTTTGCCGGAGAAGCGGCCCGTTTCGAATTGCTGCTCGACAATCGCAGCACACGCCACCGCCCCGCCCTGCGTTTGCGCGCCGGACCCGCACTGGAAATCGAAACCCACCTCGACCCGCAGCAGTTGCAACGCCTGATTGTCCCGCTGCCCACGACACAGCGCGGCTGGCTGTTCCTGCCGCGCCTCCGCCTGAGCACCCGCTACCCGCTCGGGCTGTACGTGGCCTGGGCCTACCCGCAGCCCAGCATGCGCTGCCTGGTTTATCCCACACCGATCGAGATGCCGTTACCCGCCGCTGCGGGCGGCGAAGCCGGCCCGCTCAGCCAGCAGCGGGGTGACGATGACTTTGCCGGCCTGCGCGAACGGCAGCCGGCCGATGCACTCAATCATGTGGCCTGGAAAATCGATGCCCGCCATGACGGCGCGCGCCCGTTGCTGATCAAGGAATTCGGCAGCGGCAGCGAAACGGCCCTGATGCTCGACTGGGCGCTGACGGCGACGGTCAACGATGCGGAAACCCGGATTTCCATGCTCACCGGCTGGGTGCTGGCCGCCGAGGCAGCCGGGCGCCGCTATGCACTCACGCTGCCCGATCAGCAATTGCCGCTGGGCAGCGGCCCCGCGCATCGTCACGCCTGCCTGCAGGCGCTGGCGCTCTGCGTGCCGACGCCATGAGTTTCGATCCCCGCGAACGGCTCGAACGCAGTACGCCCCCCTGGCTCTTTGGGGTCAGTCTGGCGGCCATGGCGCCGCATGTTTTATTTGTCCCCCACTGGCTCGCCCTGAGCTCGGCACTCCTCGTGCTCTGGGCCTTCCGACGCTGGCAACGCGATGAGCCCATGCCCGCCAGAGGGTTGCTGACCCTGGCCACGCTGGCCGCTTTGGCTGGACTGGCTGTCGAATACCGGACCTTGCTCGGGCGCGATGCAGGCATGGGCATGCTGCTGCTCTTTTGCCCGCTCAAGCTCCTGGAAATCCGGACACGGCGCGATGCCATGGTGCTCATCGTGCTCGCCTATTTCCTGCTGCTGACGCATTTTTTCCACGCACAGGACATTCTCAGCGCAGCCTGGACGTTCGGCTGCGTGGCCCTGACGCTGCTTGCCCAGATCCGCCTGCAGGCCGGCCAGCGGCTACCGCTACGCCCGCAGCTTCAGCTTGCCGGACGCCTGTGCCTGCAAGGTCTGCCCTTTCTGATCGTGCTCTTTCTGCTTTTCCCCCGCATCCAGGGGCCGCTCTGGGGACTGCCGCAGGATGCGTTCAGCGGCCGGACCGGTCTGTCCGACAGCATGAGCCCGGGCGATATTGCCACGTTGGTGCAAAGTGGCGACATCGCCCTGCGCACACGCTTCTTCGGCCCGGTACCGAGCACGGCTCAGCGCTATTGGCGCGGGCCGGTCCTCGATGCCTTCGACGGGCGCATCTGGCGTCCGACACCGCTGCGCACGCCCCCGCCACGCATTGAGGCCCTGGGGCCGGGCCTCGACTACGAGCTGACCCTGGAAGCCGCGCCACAGAACTGGTTGCTGGCCCTGGATGCGCCCACCCAGTTGCCGGAAAAATCGAGCCTCGATGGGCAGTTGACCGCCCGTACCGCCGCCCCGCTCACCGAGCGCACCCGCGTGCGCCTGCAATCGGCCCTGATCTACCGCTTCAATGTCGATGAAACACCGGCGGTGCGCATGCACAATCTGCAGCTACCACCCCGCTTCAACCCCCGCACGCTGGCGCTTGCCGCCGAATGGCAACAGGCGGAGCAGAACCCCGAAGCCCTCGTTCGCCGCGCCCTCAAGTACTTCACAGAGAACGATTTCCACTACACCCTCGAACCGCCCCGCCTGGGGATTCACAGCGTCGACGAATTCCTGTTCTCGACCCGCCGCGGCTTCTGCGAACACTACGCCGCCGCCTTTGTCGTGCTCATGCGCGCTGCGGGCATCCCGGCCCGTGTCGTGACGGGCTATCAGGGCGGCGAACTCAACCCGCTGGATGGCTATGTGGTCGTTCGCCAATCCGATGCCCATGCCTGGGCGGAAGTCTGGCTGGCCGGACGCGGCTGGGTCCGTGTCGATCCGACCGCAGCCGTCTCGCCCGACCGGATCGAGACCGGCATCGGGCGCGCCCTCGCCAGCACGGACGGACTCCCCCTCGTGGTCCGGGCCGAATGGCTGCGCGACCTGCGCCAGCGCTGGGAAGCCCTGAACAACCAATGGAATCAGTACGTGCTGGGCTACGACGAATTTCGTCAACGCAACTTGCTGGCCACACTCGGCCTGGAGACGGTCGACTGGCAAACCCTGGCCATTTTTCTGGGCGGGAGCATCGCGACCCTGCTGCTCGCCTTGCTGGCCTGGACCCTGCGCCCGCAGCGCAGCACAGACCCGGCCCGGCAGCTCTGGCAGCAGGCCTTGAGACAGTTGCAGCGAAGCAAGGTAGACTGCGCCCCCTGGGAAACGCCCTTGTGCCTGCTGGCCCGCGTCGAGCAGACAGCGCCCGGCCTGGCACCCCGTTTCAGCGCCGTGGTCGACGCCTACCTGGCGGTGCGCTACGGCAACCAGACCGACCTGACTGACTTGCGTGCCGCCGTGGCCCGCCTTGCCTCACGGAGAACCGATTGAAGTTGTCTGCCCGCCGCCTGCTTGCCCTGGCACTCACCGCCCTCCCGCTGACACTCACCGCCGCCACGCCGGCCTCACCGAGCTTTGCCGAAGATGCCGCCGTTGTCGCCTTCGCCCGCGACCTGGAGCAGCGCCACGGCTTCAATGCCGACACCCTGCTCGGCCAGTTTGCCCAGATCCGCCCGAACGCCAAGGTCATTCAACTGATCAAGCCGCCGAGCACACCGACGCAGCGTTCCTGGGAACGCTATCGCCCGCGCTTTCTGAATGACCGCCGGATCGATCACGGCATCCGCTTCTGGCAGGAAAACCGCGCCGCCCTGCTGCGCGCCAGTACGCTTTACGGCGTCCCGCCCGAGGTGATCGTGGCCATCATCGGCGTCGAAACCGAATATGGCCGCAACACGGGGGGCTTCCGTGTGCTCGAAGCCCTCGCCACCCTGGCCTTCAATTACCCGCCCCGTGCCGACTTCTTCCGGACCGAACTCGAACAATTCCTGATCCTGAGCCGCGAAAACCAGCTCGACCCGCTCGCGGTCAAGGGCTCGTTCGCCGGGGCCATCGGCATCCCGCAGTTCATGCCGGGCAGCCAGCGCCGCTACGCCGTCGACTTCGACGGAGATCAGCGCGTGGATCTCTCCGGCAGCGTCGAGGATGCCATCGGCAGCGTGGCCCGCTTCCTCGAACAACACGGCTGGCAGGCCGGCCAACCCGTCGCCGTTCCGGCACAACTGGCCGGCCAACCGGATCCGGCCTGGCTGGAAGCCGGCATCCGTCCCACGCTCTCCGCAGCAGCCTTGCAGCAGCAGGGCGTAGCCAGCACCGCAGACCAGCAGGCCAAGGTCGCCCTGATCGACCTCGCCTCGCCCGGCAAGGAAACGGAATACTGGCTGGGCTACGACAATTTTTACGTGATCACCCGCTACAACCGTTCCAGCTTCTACGCCATGTCGGTGTTTCAACTGGCGGAAGCCATCCGCGAACGCATGCCGCGCTGAAGCCGGCCTGGCCCGCCATTGAAAAAGCCCGCTTTCCGACGGTCGACCGTCTGAAAGCGGGCTTTTTGCTGCCTGAGATCAGGCCATGATCGCGATCAGAGCAGAGAGTCTCGACTGATGTTGCCGCGCTTGATGATCTTGCGCAGGCGATCCAGCCCTTCCATCTGAATCTGCCGCACCCGCTCGCGGGTCAGGCCGAATTCCGTGGCGATGCAGTCCAAGGTCGCAATGTCATGACCGTTCAGGCCGTAGCGACGCTCCAGCACGAAACGCTGACGATCGGTCAGTTGAGTCAGCCAGTCTTCCAGCAAATGGCCGACCTCGCTGTGCTCCAGCAGGGAGGCCGGATCGGCGCTCTCGCTGTCATCGGCGATCACTTCGGCCATGGTGTGTGCCGAATCGATTTCGAGCGGCGCGTCCAGCGAGGCAATGTGCTCGTTCAGCGCCAGCACCTGACGAATGTCTTCAATCGGCTTATCGAGCAGCAACGCGATTTTTTCCAGCGTCGATTCGCGCCGGTCGGCCGACTCCAGGTGGCGCATCGCACGCAGGACAACGTTGATTTCCTTGACCACATGCACCGGCAAACGAATGGTGCGCGACTGGTTCATGATGCCGCGCTCGATGCTCTGGCGAATCCACCAGGTGGCATAGGTCGAGAAACGGAAACCGCGCTCCGGATCAAATTTCTCCAGCGCGTGAATCAGACCGAGATTACCCTCCTCGACCAGATCGAGCAGCGGAATCCCCCGGTTGAGATAATGCTTGGCGATATTCACGACGAGCCGCAGGTTGTGCTCGATCATCTTTTGCCGGGCGGCAAAATCGCCGGCCCGTACGCGCCGGGCCGTCGCCAGTTCCTGATCCGGCGTCAGGAGCGGCTTGGCGCCGATCTCGTTGAGATAAAGCTGGGTGACATCTTCGAGCAGCTCGATTTCCGGCGCCACCGTCTCGGGCTCCGCCAGCAGCAGCGCCTCGTCAGGCTCTTCGCCAAACGCCGGCTCTTCGCTGATGTCGTCCCGTTCGCTCATCGTTTCGGCAGATACTGCGACGGATCGACCGGCTTGCCCTGCTTGCGGATTTCGAAATGCAGCTTGACCGAATCGGCGTCGGTATTGCCCATCTCGGCAATCTTCTGACCGCGCGTCACGCTCTGGCCTTCCTTGACCAGAATCTTGCGGTTATGCGCATAGGCCGACAGATAGGTACCGTTGTGTTTGACGATCACCAGTTCGCCGTAGCCACGCAAGCCGGCCCCGGCATAGACGACTTTCCCATCGCCTGCCGCCAGCACGGGATCCCCCGCCTTGCCGGCAAAATCGTAGCCCTTGTTGCCCGCATCGCTGAACGGCGTGGAGAGCTTGGCATTGGTCGGCCAGGCCCAGGCCACGTCATCCGGGCCAGCAGCGGTAGCGGGCGCCTGAGTGGGTGCAGGTGTCGGCGCCGGCTCCGGCTTGGTTTCCGGCGCCTTGGGCGGCTCGGTACGGTTCAGGCGGGCGTAAGCCTCGTCGGAATAGGGTTCTTTGCCGACCCGCGGCTCGCGCTTGAGGTTGGGATTGGCGGCATTGGTTGCAGGCGCAGCCACCGGCTGCGGATCCAGCGGACGGGACTCGACAGCGGAGGCGGCAGCAATCGGCTTGGTCACCACCGGCCCGTTATCACCCGGCGGCTGCACGCGCAGGGCCTGCCCTTCCTTGATGATGGCAGCCGGCAAGGCAATATTGTTCCAGGCCGCGATCTCGCGATAATCCTGACCGTTCTCCAGCGCGATGCGATACAGGGTATCGCCGCGCTTGACCGTGTAATACCCCGGCCCGGCCACGGGCGCAGCAACCGCCGTCGGCGCGGGTGTCGTTGCACGGGATTGTGCCCCGCCGGCACGGTCGACCGTCGGCGCCGGCGGTTGCGAGAAGCAGCCGCTCAACAAGACAGGAATCGAAGCGAGAACGAGAAAACGACAGTTCATTGGGTTCCAGACAATAACGGGACAAAGCGCACGGCATCCAGACGGGTTTCGGTGAAGCCCTCCGGGGTACGCTCGATGAAGCTAAGATACTGCTCCGTTGTCCCGACTGGCAAGACCATGCGTCCGCCGACCGCCAGCTGCGACAACAGCGCAGGCGGCACCTGAATGCCGGCCGCAGCGACAATGATACTGTCAAATGGTGCCGCCTCGGGCAAACCCAACTGGCCATCCGCATGTTTCAGACGCACATTGAACTGCTGCAAGGCGCGCATGTGCAGCTTGGCCTTTTCCAGCAAGGGCCCCAGGCGCTCGATGGCGTAAACTTCCTTGGTCAGTTGCGCCAGTACCGCAGCCTGATAACCGCAGCCTGCACCGATCTCGAGGGTCTTGCCCAGCGTGCTACGGCCGTTGAGCAGCAGCTCGATCATCCGCGCGACCACATAGGGCTGGGAAATCGTTTGGCCCATGCCGAGCGGCAGGGCAGTATCTTCGTAAGCACGGGACGCCAGGGCCTCCTCGACGAAGATGTGGCGCGGGACCGCTGCCATGGCACTGAGCACGGCGTCGCTACGAATCCCTTGCTCACGCAGGCGATCGATCATGCGCACGCGCGTCCGTTGGGAAGTCATACCGATACCCTGCAACATGCCCTTACTCCATCCAGCGGCGAATCGCCGGCAATTGCGCCTGATTGGTCAAATCGATCTGCAAAGGCGTCACCGAGGCATAACCGGATTCGACTGCATGAAAGTCCGTACCCGGACCGGCATCCGATGCTGCACCGGCGGCGCCGATCCAGTACATCGTTTCGCCCCGGGGAGAAACGGTACGCACCATCGGCTCGGCCTTGTGGCGCCGGCCCAGACGGGTGGTGACCACGCCCTTGAGTTCGTTCGCCGGAATATCCGGCACGTTGATATTCAGCAATACCGGTTCGCGAATCGGATCGCGAACAAAACGTTCGACCATGTCACGTGCCACCTTGCCTGCAGTCGCAAAATGACGGCCTTCAAAACTGGTCAGTGAAACGGCAAAAGACGGAATGCCGAATAAATACCCTTCCGTGGCAGCCGCCACCGTGCCGGAATAAATGGTGTCATCCCCCATATTGGCACCGAGATTAATCCCGGAAACAATAATATCGGGCTGAATATCCAGCATGCCGGAAACGGCAAGATGCACGCAATCGGTGGGCGTGCCATTTACATAATGAAAACTACTTTGCGCGGTTTTCAAATACATCGGGCGATCCAGCGTCAGTGAATTGCTGGCGCCACTGCGATTCTGCTCAGGCGCGACCACGATGATGTCACCCAATCCAGCCAGTGCCTCCGCCAGGGCCGCCAGGCCCGGTGCGAAATAGCCGTCGTCGTTACTGAGCAGAATACGCATGAATTACACCAGGAGATTATCGAGGGAACCACCTTCGGCCAGCCAAGCCTCAACCCACTTCGGCTTGCGACCGCGCCCCGTCCATTCCAGTTCCGCATTTTGCGGATGGCGGTATTTGACTTTGACCTTGCCACCGGCGGACGGGACTTTAACTTTCGGCTCCTTGCCAGTCAGCAAATCCTCAATGGCATAACCACGGGCTTTGGCAAAAGCACGGACTTCATTCAGGATTTCAGCCTTTTCCTGAACTTCGCGACGTTTGATTTCGAGCGGAATTTGCTGCTGCAGTTCGCGCAATTGCGGAACAGAAAGAGTCGACAAATCCATGATTACCTCCAGTAATAAATAAACGGGTGGCAGTAATTTAATTTGTCTAAATCCGTTTTTCAACAGATAAAAATAAAAAACCGGCACGAGGCCGGTTTTTCATCGAATCAATGGTCGGGGTGGCGGGATTCGAACTCGCGACCCCTTGCACCCCATGCAAGTGCGCTACCAGGCTGCGCTACACCCCGACGAGCCGCGCATTATACCGGAAATTCCGGATTTTCAAAGCCGCAGCAACGCAATAATTGATTGCAGTTCCTGACGCAGTCCGGAAACCGGGGCGGCCGCCTCGATTTTCAGGCCTTCGTCAGCATGCCCGACATCGCCTTCGTCCAGGCGATTACGCGCACCGCTGATGGTAAAGCCCTGATTATAAAGCAGCTCGCGAATACGCCGGACGAGCAGGACTTCGTGATGCTGGTAATAGCGGCGGTTACCGCGCCGCTTGACCGGCTTCAGCTGGGTGAATTCCTGTTCCCAGTAGCGCAACACATGCGGCTTGACGCCACAAAGCTCGCTCACCTCACCGATGGTGAAGTAGCGCTTGGCCGGAATGGGCGGCAACTCCTCGCCGCCAGCAGGTTTATGCCGTGGTTCCATCGTAAGCAAGTTCAACGTCGGACTTCAGCTTTTGACTGGCATGGAAAGTCACGACACGGCGTGCCGTAATCGGAATTTCCTGCCCGGTTTTGGGATTGCGCCCCGGGCGCTGGGGCTTGTCGCGCAATTGGAAGTTGCCGAAACCGGAGAGTTTGACACCATCACCGGTTTCCAGGGCGTTACGGATTTCTTCGAAGAAAGCCTCGACCATGTCCTTGGCTTCACGCTTGTTCAGACCTACTCGCTCGAAGAGCAGGTCCGCGAGTTCAGCTTTGGTAAGCGTCATCGTCGTTTTTTCCATCAGGCACGCAGTTGAGCACCGAATGCCTGTTCGAGACAGGACACCAGTTGCTGCATCGCAGCATCAACTTCAGAATCTAGCAAAGTGCGTTGAGTATCTTGCATAACTATACGGAACGCAAGACTTTTCTTGTTTTCAGGAACCCCCTTGCCGACGTACACATCGAACAATTGAATGTCCTGAACGAGGCCCGGCAAGCCCTGTTTCAGACCATCAATCAGGGCCTGCAAAGCAAGCGACTGATCGACCACCACCGCCAGATCACGGATGACCGGCGGGAACTTGGAGACCTCGGCATAGGCCGGGACGGTCGACGCTTTCAGTACGGCAAAATCCAGCTCGAACAGCACCGGGGCGTTCGGCAGGTCATATTTCTGAACCCATTCAGGATGCAGCTCGCCGACGACACCGATTTCCTGGCCATCGAGCAGGATGCGCGCAGCGCGTCCCGGATGCAGGGCCGGATGGGCGACCTTCTCAAAACGCAGGGCAGCCGGTGCCAGCAAGGCCTCCAGGTCACCCTTCACATCGTAGAAATCGACCTTGCGGCCACCGCTCGTCCAGCTTTCCGGCAAGGCGCCACCAAACGCCAGACCGCCCAGTTTCCAGGGCTGACGATAGCCGCTGACCGGCGTGGCATCGGCGTCGCGATGGAAGGTGCGACCGACTTCAAACAGACGCACGCGGGTTTGCTTGCGCTTGAGATTGGTCACCAGATTCGAAATCAGGCCGCCAAAGAGAGACGACCGCATGACAGCCATCTGGCTGGCAATCGGATTGGCGAGGCGGATCAGATCCGCTTCTTCGGTCTTGGCAGCGAAATCCGCCTCCCAAGCCTCTTCCACAAAGGCAAAATTGACGACTTCCTGATAGCCCCGATCGGCCATCATCTGGCGAATACGGTAAGCCGGGCGTTGCGCTTCCGGCTGGCGCAGCATGGCCATGCGCGCCTGCGGTGCCAGCGACGGAATGTTGTCGTAACCGACCAGGCGGGCGATTTCTTCGATCAGGTCTTCTTCGATTTCCATGTCGAAGCGCCAGCTCGGCGGCGTGACCAGGAAATCGTCACCCTCGCAGGTGAATGCCAGGGCCAGCCCCTTGAACAGACCGGCAATGCGCTCGGCACCCAGCGGCACACCCAGCACCTTTTCAGCGCGGGCCGTGCGCAGACGCACCGGCGGACGTGCCGGCAGATCGGCCTTGGCTTCGACCACCGGACCCGCCTGCCCGCCGCAAATCTCGAGGATGAGCTGGGTCGCACGCTCGATGGCACGACGCGTACCGCCGAAATCGACACCGCGTTCAAAACGGTGCGAAGCGTCGGAAGCAAAACCATAACGACGGGCACGGCCGGCAATGGCTTTCGGCGCAAAGAACGCGGATTCCAGGAAGAGCTCGCTGGTCTCCAGCGTAATGCCGCTCTCTTCGCCACCCATGATGCCGGCCATGGCCAGCACCTTGCTGTCATCGGCAATGGTCAGCACATCGGCCGCCAGATCGATGGCCTGCTCGTTCAGGAGCAGCAGCTTTTCGTCGGCCTTGGCCAGGCGGGCATGCACGCTGCCGCTGAGCTTGGTGTTGTCGAAGGCATGCAGCGGCTGACCCAGTTCGAGCATCACGTAATTGGTGATATCAACCAGCGCTGAGATGGCGCGGATGCCGCTGCGCTCCAGGCGACGCACCATCCAGGTCGGCGTCGCTGCCTTGGCATTGACCCCCTTGATGACGCGACCGTAGTACAGCGGGCAGGCTGCCGGCGCATCCAGCACAACGGCACGGGTATCGGCGATGCTGGCCGGCACCTCGACGACCACCGGCAAATCGGTGGCGGCACCGGTGATCGCACCGACTTCACGGGCCACACCCAGCAGGGACAGACAATCGGCGCGGTTCGGCGTCAGCTTGATCTCGAAAACCGTGTCTTCGAGATCGAGATAGGTCCGGATATTCTGCCCCACCGGTGCGTCGACCGGCAGAATCAGGAGACCGGAGGCCTCTTCGGCAATCCCCAGTTCCTTGGCGGAACAGAGCATGCCGGAGGATTCGATGCCGCGCACCTTGGCGATCTTGATCTTGAAATCGCCCGGCAGTTCAGCACCCGGCAGCGCGCACGGCACTTTCAGGCCGGCAGCGACATTGGGGGCACCACAGACGATCTGTTTCGGCGAGCCATCACCGATATCGACCTGGCAAACATTCAGGCGGTCGGCATCCGGGTGCTTGACGACTTCGAGCACCTGAGCAACGACCACGCTGTGAAAAGCGGGCGCAACCGGGGCCATGTCCTCGACTTCGAGGCCGGCCATGGTCAGCAGATGGGAGAGTTCCTCGCTCGACAGGGTCGGATTGACGAGGGTACGCAACCAGGATTCAGAGAATTTCATGGGCTTGTCTCGAAAAAGGGGTCAGGCGAATTGGCGCAGGAAACGCAGGTCGCCTTCGAAGAACAGGCGCAGGTCATTGACGCCGTAGCGCAGCATGGTCAGGCGGTCCGGACCGAAGCCGAAGGCAAAGCCGGTGTACTGCTCCGGATCGATGCCGGCAATCTTCAAGACGTTCGGATGCACCATGCCGCAACCGGCAATCTCCAGCCAGCGCCCCTTCAGCGGACCGCTCATGAAGGCCACGTCGATTTCGGCGGAGGGCTCGGTGAACGGGAAGAAGGACGGACGGAAACGCACCGTCAGGTCGTCGGTCTCGAAGAAGCTCTTCAGAAAATCAGCGATCACGCCCTTGAGATCGGCAAAGGAGACATTCTCTCCCACCCACAGGCCTTCGACCTGATGGAACATCGGCGAATGGGTCGCATCGGAATCCACGCGATACACACGGCCCGGCGCGATGATGCGGATTTCGGGCATTTTTTCGCGTTGACCGTACTTGGCCACATGCGCCTGCATGTAACGCGCCTGGATCGGGCTGGTATGGGTACGCAGCAGCACCTTGTCGGCCAGCGAGCCGTCCGGGTTCTGCAGGTAGAAGGTGTCGTGCATCGAACGCGCCGGGTGATCCTCGGGCGTGTTCAGCGCGGTGAAATTGTGGAAATCCTCTTCGATTTCCGGGCCGTCGGCGACTTCGAAGCCGATCGAGGCAAACAGGGATTCAATGCGCTCCAGGGTGCGCGTCACCGGGTGCAGACCGCCGCGCGCTTCAGCGCGACCAGGCAGGGTCACATCCAGCGCCTCTTCAGCCAGACGCGCTTCCAGCGCCGCCTTGCGGATCGCTTCACGGCGGGCGTTCAGGGCGTTCTCAACGGCTGTCTTGGCCACGTTGATCGCCGCACCGGCGGTTTTCTTTTCTTCGGGCGGGAGCTTGCCCAGGCCCTTCAGGAGTTCGGTAATCTGGCCGCTCTTGCCGAGAAAGCGGGCCTTGGCCTGCTCCAGCGCGTCCGGGTCGGAAATGGCGGCGAAAGCAGCTTGTGCTTCGCTAACGATCTGATCGAGATTGTCCATGGACTTTTACCAACAATAGGGCCAAACACGGTCTGGATGACAGACCTGTGACAACAACAGGTATCGGGGGATACCAACAAAAAAGGAGGCTTGCGCCTCCTTTTTCGTCAAGAGCTTAAGCTCAGGCGCCGAGCTTTGCCTTGGCCTGGGCGGCCAGAGCGGCAAATGCCGGCTGATCGAAGACAGCCAGATCGGCCAGGACCTTGCGGTCGACTTCGATGTTGGCCTTCTTCAGACCGTTCATGAAGGTGCTGTACTTCATGCCGAGCTCGCGAGCTGCAGCATTGATACGGGCGATCCACAGGGAACGGAACTGACGCTTGCGCTGACGACGGTCACGGTACTGGTACTGACCGGCCTTCATCACCGCTTGCTTGGCGATGCGATATACGTTCTTGCGACGACCGCGGTAACCCTTGGCCTGGGCGAGAACCTTCTTGTGACGGGCGCGAGCCGTTACACCACGTTTAACTCGGGACATGCTTTATCTCCTTACGCGTAGGGCATCATGGCGCGGACGGATGCAACGTCGCGCTCGTTAACACCAACGGCACCGCGCAGGTGACGCTTGTTCTTGGTGGTCTTCTTGGTCAGGATGTGACGCTTGAAGGCTTGACCGCGCTTGATGGAACCACCGGCGCGAACCGAGAAACGCTTCTTGGCGCTGCTCTTGGTCTTCATCTTGGGCATTTAGATGCTCCTTAATGACATGCTTGCAGGTGGTTTCCGACGGAAACACTTCCACAACCCGTAAGCACTTGTGTTTGACCACTTGTTGCCAAGTGGCCGGTACTGCAAAGGCGGACCCGAAAACCGGGTCCTAAAAAAACCTTACTTCTTCTTGGCCGGCGCGATGACCATGATCATCTGGCGCCCTTCCATCTTCGGCATCTGTTCAACCTGACCCACTTCTTCAAGGTCAGCCTTGATGCGCTCCAGCTGGCGCATACCGAATTCCTGGTGGGCCATTTCACGCCCCCGGAAGCGCAGGGTCACTTTGACCTTGTCACCGTCATCCAGGAAGCGGGTCATGTTCCGCAGCTTGATCTGGTAATCGTTTTCGTCGGTACCCGGGCGCAGTTTGATTTCCTTCACCTGCACCTGCTTCTGCTTCAGCTTTGCTTCGTGCGCGCGTTTGGCTTCCTGGTACTTGAACTTGCCATAGTCCATGATGCGGCAGACCGGCGGTTTCGCCGTCGGCGCGATTTCAACCAGGTCAACCCCGGCTTCCTCGGCCATCTGCAGTGCAGCACGGATATTCACAATCCCAAGCTGCTCACCTTCCAAACCCTGGAGACGAATCTCCGGCACCGTGATCTCATCGTTTAAACGATGGGTCTTGTTCTGAGCGATGGTAAAACCCCCGAAAATCAATAATTAAGCCGTGCCACTGCGCGCTGCAACTTCCCCTCGGAGTTGCTCGATCAGTGCCTCGACCGTCATTTGACCGAGATCCTGACCACCGCGAGTACGCACGGCCACCAAGCCGGCTTCCTTTTCCTTGTCGCCCACAACGAGCTGGTAAGGCAGCCGGTTCAAGCTATGTTCGCGAATTTTATAGGTAATTTTCTCGTTACGCAAATCAGCCTCGGCTCTAAAGCCTGCCTGGTGCAGCTTTTGCGCAACATCGGCCGCGTAATCGGCCTGCTTTTCCGAAATATTCAGAACCACCGCCTGCACCGGAGCCAGCCACAAGGGCAGCGAACCGGCAAAGTTCTCGATCAGGATGCCGATGAAGCGCTCCAGCGAACCGAGGATGGCACGGTGCAGCATGACCGGCACCTTGCGCTCGTCGTTACCGGCGACGTATTCCGCCCCCAGACGGCCCGGCATCGAGAAATCGACCTGCATCGTGCCGCACTGCCAGGAACGACCAATCGCATCCTTGATGTGAAACTCGATCTTCGGGCCATAGAAAGCCCCCTCGCCCGGCAACTCGGTCCACTCCAGACCGGAGGCACGCAAGCCCTGGCGCAGCGCGTCTTCCGCCTTATCCCAGATCTCGTCGGAGCCGACACGACTCTCCGGACGCAGAGCGAGCTTGACCGCCACGTCATTGAAGCCGAAATCGGCGTAGACCTTTTTGACCAGCGCATTGAAGGCAGTCACTTCGGACTCGATCTGCTCTTCCGTACAGAAGATATGACCATCATCCTGAACGAAGCCCCGCACGCGCATCAGACCATGCAGCGCACCGGTCGGCTCGTTACGGTGACAGGAACCGAACTCGCCGTAGCGCAGCGGCAGTTCGCGATAGGAACGCAGGTCGGAATTGAACACCTGCACATGCCCCGGACAGTTCATCGGCTTGACCGCGTAGTCACGGTTTTCCGAGGCCGTCGTGAACATGTTGTCCTTGTAGTGATCCCAGTGACCGGACTTTTCCCAGAGGGACCTGTCGAGAATCTGCGGGCAACGCACTTCCTGGTAACCGTTATCGCGGTACACCTTGCGCATGTATTGCTCGATTTCCTGCCAGACCGCCCAGCCCTTCGGGTGCCAGAACACCAGACCCGGCGCTTCGTCCTGCATATGGAAGAGATCGAACTGCTTGCCAAGGCGACGGTGATCGCGCTTCTCGGCTTCTTCCAACATGTGCAGGTAAGCCTCGAGGTCTTCCTTCTTGGCCCAGGCCGTGCCGTAAATACGCTGAAGCTGCTCATTGCGATGATCGCCGCGCCAGTAGGCGCCCGCCACCTTCATCAGCTTGAAGACCTTGAGCTTGGCCGTGGTCGGCACGTGCGGGCCGCGACACAGGTCGATGAAGTCACCTTCGCGATACAGGGAGACCTGCTCACCCGCCGGAATCGCCTCGATCAACTCGGCCTTGTATTTTTCACCCTGCCCCAGGAAGAATTTGACCGCCTCATCGCGATCCCAGACCTCACGCGTGACCGGAATGTCTTTTTTGGCGAGTTCAGCCATGCGCTTTTCGATGGCGGCCAGATCTTCCGGCGTGAACGGACGCTTGTAGGCGAAGTCGTAATAGAAGCCGTTTTCCACCACCGGCCCGATCGTCACCTGCGCCTCCGGGAACAATTCCTTGACCGCATAAGCCAGCAAGTGCGCCGTCGAGTGACGAATCACTTCCAGGCCTTCTGCATCGCGATCCGTGATGATCGCCAGATCCGCATTCGATTCGATCAAATAGGACGTATCGACCAGCTTGCCGTCCACTTTGCCCGCCAGGGCGACACGGGCAAGCCCGGCACCGATGCTGGCTGCAACCTCGGCAACGGTGACAGCTTGTTCAAAAGAACGAATGGAACCGTCGGGCAATTTGATATCAGGCATGGCGGATTCTCGAAAAAAAGACGAAAAAAAAGTGCGGAACGAGCCGCACTTTTTGGTCGAACGAAAGCTGACTCGTTAAAGTTTCTGAACTGCGATGCAAGTTCGGAAAAACATGGAATCAACCCCGTCAGGAATTTGGTAGGCGGTATTGGAATCGAACCAACGACCTCCACGATGTCAACGTGGCGCTCTAACCAACTGAGCTAACCGCCTGAAGAAGGCCGCATTATAGAGCAATACGAGGATTGGTCAACACTTTCGAGGAAATATTTTTCCGAAAACCCGGACAGGCACAGCGCCCGATACACTTCTCCCGTTTGAATCACCCCATCACCAAGGATGCCCCATGGACGACGCCCGTCTGACCGACGTCGAAATCAAGCTGACCTACACGGAAGACATGATCGACGAACTCAACCGCACGATTTACCGTCAGCAGCAGCAAATCGACTTCCTGATCCGCGAATTGAAATCACTGCGCGATCAGGTGCAAAGCAATCAGCCCAATGAGCCGCGCAACCTGCGCGACGAGATTCCCCCGCATTATTAATAGCCCGCACACGCGCCCGACATGAGTGCCCCCATCGCCATCCTCTATCACGCCGACTGCCTGGATGGCTTTGGCGCGGCCTATGCAGCCTGGACGCACTTCGGCAACACCGCCCGCTACATTCCTTGCCATCACGGCATGCACCTGGACGCGAGCGCCTACGCGGGCCACCAGCTCTACCTGCTGGACTACGCCCTGCCGCCGGAGAGGCTGACGACTCTGGCCCAGCACGCTGCCGGCGTCACGGTGATCGATCACCACCTCTCGGCCTGGCAAGCCTGGACCAGCCACTTTGGCGAGCAAACGGCGATCGACTTTCAGCATCCGCACGCGCCGCTGCGCCTGATCTTCGATCTGGACCAGGCCGGTTGCGCGCTCAGCTGGCAGCATTTCCAACCCGGGCAGCCGATGCCGCTCGCCTTGCAGCACATCGCTGCCAACGATCTGTGGCAGCACACGGACCCGGACACCCGGCCATTCTGTCGCGCCCTGCGCTTGCTCGATTTCGACTTCGCGACCTGGCAGCCACTCATGACTGTGAGCATGTCTGCGGATGATTTTGCCTATCGCCAGCAGGTCGACCGTGGCCAGACCGTGGAACGCTTCCTGATGCTGGAGGTGACGCGTATGAGCGGCGGTCGCCTCCCCGGCCCCGCCCGCCTGCGCGGCGAACCGGCCGATGCCCTGCAAGCGCTGCGCCACGGCCAGGACATCGTCACCGATGGCCTGAGCCACTGGCACGCCCTGCCCGGCCTGGCCGCCAACGCACCGCCGCTGTTTGCCTCCGATCTCGGCCATCGCCTCGCCCAGCTCAGCGGCACCTGGGGGATGACCTGGCATCTGGACGGCAATGGCCAGATCAAGGCATCCCTGCGCAGCGAAGGCGCGGTCGACGTGGCTGCCATCGCGCAACGCTACGGGGGTGGCGGCCACCGCAAGGCCGCTGGTTTCCAGATGGCGGCGCTGCCGTTCTTTCGGGAAGTGCTCGGCCTCTGAAACAAGGTGGCCGCAGTTTGGATTGATCAAACGCGCAAAAAAGACGAACATGCCGCCCCCTTTTTCTTCGCTGTCCCGGCATGTCCATCCCCAACGCGCCCCTCGAACTCCAGACACTGAACCTTTCCGCCATCGACCCTGACCCGCAGCACGTCCGCACCAAGCAGACGGAGGGCGCGCTGAATGGCCTGATCAACGCCATCCAGCAAGTCGGGCTGATCCAGCCCA
The DNA here is from genome assembly GCF_039649255.1 of Dechloromonas sp. ZS-1. Lineage (NCBI taxonomy): Bacteria > Pseudomonadati > Pseudomonadota > Betaproteobacteria > Rhodocyclales > Azonexaceae > Dechloromonas > Dechloromonas sp. ZS-1. The sequence continues at coordinate 204,318 of NZ_JBDIYD010000002.1, forward strand.
TTCTGGTCCGCCCCGGCGAGCTGCCCGGACGCTACGTCGTCGTGGCCGGTGAACGTCGCCGCCAGGCCGCGCTTGCCGCCGGTGCCGAGACGATCCCGGCCCTCATCCGCACCTGCACGATGGAAGACCGGCTGGCCATCCAGATTTTCGAAAACCTCGGGCAAGGCGTGCGCAGCGCCCTCGAACCGCGCGACATGGCCCAGGCCATCCAGCGCCTCTCCGAGCGCTTTGAGTCGGCCGACGATGCTGCCCGCTACTTTGGCCGCGCCCCGACCTGGGTCAACCAGGCCACCGCCGCCGCCCGCCTCTCCGAGCCGGTGGTCGCCCTGCTCGATGCCGGCAAGATCAGCAGCGCCAGCACCGCCATCCAGCTGGAAAAGCTGGTCCAGAAAGACGAAGCCAGCGCCCAGGCCCTGATCAAGCAGATCGAACAACTGCCGGAAGGGGAAAAGCTCTCCAAAAAGGCCCTCGATCGCGCCACCGGCAAAACGCGGGCGCCTGCCATCGCCCCTCAGGAAGATTTCGGACAAGCGGCCGCAACAATTACCGCCCCCGCAACGTCCCAGGCAACGGCGAGCACTGCGCCCAACCCCAGCGCCCCGGAGGCCGTCGGTGCACAGGCCGAGCCGTCCACAACCGCCCCTGCCGCCCCGACATCAATGGCGACGTCGGCCACACCCCGCCGCACCGAGGCCGCGCCGGACCTCGCCAAGCGCCAGCAAGTCGCCGCCCTGCTCGGCATCGAGGAAGACGATGAGGCCACCTTGATGGCCCGCCTGATCGATGAGTTCCTCGCCCTCAAAGGCATCGCCCAGGCCGAATGAACACTGCCCACAAAATCTGTGGATAAGCCTGGGGATGCGCACTGGGTGGGCGCTTTAAGTCTTTGAGCCGGATCGGAATTGCTCACGCTGCCCATAAAACAGGCAGCGTGACGCGGCGGGGAGAAGTTGGATTACAATAACTGTACATTAATACAGTATTCGTAAGCCAAGCCCCCGCCACGGGGCGCACGCCCCGTTCCATCGCCATGAGCCACCCCGATTCGCCCCGCGCACGCAGGATCGCCCATCTCGACATGGATGCCTTCTTTGCGTCCGTCGAGCTCTGCCATTACCCGATGCTCAAGGGGCAGCCGGTGGTGGTCGGTGGCCGGAATGTGCCGCAGGCCGAAGGCGATGGCCGCCTGCGTTTTGCCCGGTTGCGCGATTACGTCGGGCGCGGCGTCGTCACCACGTCCACCTATGAGGCACGGGCGCTCGGTGTGTTTTCCGGCATGGGTTTGATGAAATCGGCCCAGCTCGCGCCGGATGCCATCCTGCTGCCGGCCAATTTCGATGCCTACCGCGATTATTCGCGCCGCTTCAAGGCCGCCGTAGCCGACATTGCACCCGCCATCGAAGACCGTGGCATCGATGAAATCTACATTGATCTGAGCGATTTCGACGAAGACAGCCAGACCCTGGCCCGCCGCTTGAAGGATGCCGTGCTGGCCGCCACCGGGCTCAGCTGCTCGATTGGCATCAGCCCGAACAAGACCCTCTCCAAAATCGCCTCGGACCTCGACAAACCGGACGGCATCACGGTGTTGACCGTCGGCGACCTCGAAACGCGGATCTGGCCGCTGCCGGCCAGCAAGATCAACGGTATCGGCCCCAAGGCCAATGCCCGCCTCGCCACGCTGAACATCCAGCGCATCGGCGATCTGGCACAGGCCCCGCTCGACCTGCTGGTCCGGACCTTTGGGCGCAGCACCGGACACTGGATGCACGAAGTTGCCAACGGCATCGACGCGCGCCCCGTCAAAACCGTGCGCGAACCCAAATCGGTCAGCCGGGAGAGCACCTTTGCCCGCGACCTGCACGTGCGGCACGACCGCAACACGCTCTCGGAACACTTCACCCAGCTCTGCCTGCGTGTGGCGGACGATTTGCGGCGCAAAGGGCAGTTTGCCCGCACCATCGGTATCAAGCTGCGCTATGCGGATTTTCAGTCGATTACCCGGGATATCACGCTGGAATCGCCCACGGATGACGGGCTCACCATCCGCCGCGCCGCCACCGAATGCCTGAAACGGGTGCCGCTGGAAAAACGCATCCGCCTGCTCGGGGTGCGGGCCGCCGGGCTGGAGGCCACCGCCGGCATGGTCAACCATCCGATCCAGCAGACGCTCGCGCTTTAAATCCCGCCCGGCGAGCAGGCAGCGCCCGCCGCAGCGTGGTATTCAGACCCTCAGGCCGCGCACAGATCGTCGGCCGGGCTGATACGCCGCAATGGCTCCCGCAGCGTCTCCGTGACTGCGCCGCAGACAAAGCGATCCCGGCCTGCGTGCTTGGCGGCGTACAGGGCCTGATCGGCTGCTTTCAGCAAATCGGCACTGCTGTGCTGTTCTTCCGGCAGCAGGGTGACCACACCGAGACTGACCGTCACATGCGAGGCCGCCTCGGAGGCCGCGTGCGCCAAGCCCAGACGACGAACCTGCTCGACCACACGCTCCGCCACCGCCGTCGCGCCGGCCTCATCGGTATAAGGCATCAGGATGGCGAATTCCTCGCCACCGTAGCGCGCCACCAGATCGGTCGGGCGAAAACTGGCCGATTCCAGCGCAGACGCCACCTGCTTCAAGCAGGCATCCCCTTCCTGATGGCCGTAATGGTCGTTATAGCGTTTGAAGAAATCCACATCCGCCAGAATCAGCGACAGCGGCCTTTGCTCACGCTGGGCGCGCAGAAATTCGAGTTCCAGGCTGTCGTCAAAGCGCCGCCGATTGGCGATGCCGGTCAGCCCATCGCGCTCGGCCAGCCGCTGCAGGGCAATCTGGGCCAGCTTCTGCTCGGTCATGTCGCGCAGGGTTTCCACCACCGCAATCAGGCGCCCTTCATCGTCGTAGATGGGACCGGCATCGATGGCCAGATAGAGGCGCTTGCCGGTATGGGGCATGGTGCACCAGTTCTCGGCGCGCAAGCCTTCGCCGGTCTCGCTCGGCTCGGTGTGGGCGGCATACAGGGCATCCAGTTCGTTGGCGCAGCCCAGGGCGAGGATATCGGCCAGGCAATAACGCGGCTCGTCGTAAAAAGCGCTCCAGTGCTGGCGCGTACCCAGAATCTCGCTGGCCGGGATGCCGGTCAGGCGTTCGCAGGTACGGTTCCAGATCACGACCCGACGCTCGGCATCCAGCACGAAAGTCGGCACCACCAGATGCTCCATCAGGCGAATTGCAAATGCGCGCGTACTGTCGATGACCACCCCGGCCTCCTCTATCCCATTTGGCTTATTACGTAAGTATAACGAGGCCCATCACGACATGATGCATTTGGACGAAAAAATTTAACATTGATGAATCAGTTTACGCATTCAAAACAACACGCTTTGACCACACCCCGCCCATCCCCACACCCGGCCAGCAATACAGCCCATCACAGCGCGCAAGCCGCCCCCGGCAAAACTGCGGCTCACCGACGGTCGACCGTCGGAAAGGGGCAAATTTCACCCGCGACGATCCGGACACATCGGACACCGGGCGCCCGTACCTCCCGGAAACCCGGATAATGTCGCCCCTGCTGCCCCGTTTTTGTTTTGAACGCTTTTTGGAAATCCCCGCATGGAAATCAAGGTCAACTTTCTCGACAAGCTTCGTCAGGAAGCCAAGTTCGACGACTTCACGGTCATTGCCGACCAGCCCATCCGCTACAAGGGCGACGGCTCTGCGCCGGGGCCGTTCGACTATTTCCTGGCTTCGTCGGCCTTGTGTGCGGCGTATTTCGTCAAGCTTTACTGCGACACGCGCCACATCCCGACCGAGCACATCCGCCTGTCGCAGAACAACATCGTGGATCCGGAAAACCGCTACAAGCAGATTTTCAAGATCCAGGTCGAACTGCCGCCGGACATTTCCGAGCGCGACCGCCTGGGCATCCTGCGCTCGATCGAGCGCTGCACCGTCAAGAAAGTCATCCAGACCGGCCCTGAATTCATCATCGAGGAAGTCGAGAACCTCGACGCCGACGCCCAGGCCCTTCTGACGGTCGACACCACCTCGGGCACCAAAACCACCATCCCCGGCAAAGACCTGCCGCTCGAAGACACCATCGCCAACATGTCCGGCTTTCTGGCCAGCCTGGGCATCAAGATTGAAATCGCCTCCTGGCGCAATCTGGTGCCGAATGTCTGGTCGCTGCACATTCGCGACGCGCACTCGCCGATGTGTTTCACCAACGGCAAAGGCGCCACCAAGGAAAGCGCGCTGGCCTCGGCGCTGGGTGAATACATCGAGCGCCTGAACTGCAACCATTTTTACAATGACCAGTTCTGGGGCGAAGAATTTGCCGATGCGCCCTTCGTGCATTACCCGGAAGAACGCTGGTTCAAGCCGGGCAAGAAGGATGCGCTGCCCAAGGACCTGCTCGACGCGTACACGCTGGAAATCTACAACCCGGACGGCGAACTGCGCGCCTCGCACCTCTACGACACCAACTCCGGCAACACCGAACGCGGCATCTGCGCCCTGCCCTACGTGCGCCAATCCGACGGCGAAACGGTGTACTTCCCGACCAACCTGATCGACAACCTCTACCTCAGCAACGGCATGAGCGCCGGCAATACCCTGCCGGAAGCGCAGGTGCAATGCCTGTCGGAAATCTTTGAGCGCGCCGTCAAACGCGACATCCTCGAAGGCGAAATCGCCCTGCCCGATGTCCCGGCCGAGGTGCTGGCCAAATACCCCGGCATCCTCGCCGGCATTGCCGAGCTGGAAAGCCAGGGCTTCCCGATCCTGGTCAAGGATGCTTCGCTGGGCGGCGAATTTCCGGTCATGTGCGTGACCCTGATGAACCCGCGCACCGGCGGCGTCTTTGCCTCCTTTGGCGCCCATCCGAGCATGGAAGTCGCCATCGAGCGCAGCCTCACCGAACTGCTGCAAGGCCGCAGCTTCGAAGGCCTGAACGACCTGCCGCGCCCGACCTTCGAGAGCAACGCCGTCACCGAGCCGAACAACTTCGTCGAACACTTTATCGACTCCAGCGGCGTCGTGTCCTGGCGCTTCTTCAGCAGCAAGTCGGACTACGACTTTGTCGAATGGGATTTCTCCGGCCACGGCGAAAACTCGAATGCCACGGAGGCCGCCGCCCTCTTCGGCATCCTGGAGGCCATGGGCAAGGAAGCCTACATGGCGGTCTACGACCAGCTCGGTGTCACTGCCTGCCGCATTCTCGTGCCCGGCTACTCCGAGATTTACCCGGTGGAAGACCTGATCTGGGACAACACCAACAAGGCACTCGCCTTCCGCGAAGACATCCTCAACCTGCACCGCCTCGACGACGACGCGCTGGCCGACCTGCTCGAACGCCTGGAAGAAAGCGAACTCGACGACTACACCGACATCATCACGCTGATCGGCGTCGAATTCGACGAAAACACCGTCTGGGGCCAGCTGACCATCCTCGAACTCAAGCTCCTGATCAACCTCGCCCTGCAAGACTTTGAATCCGCCAAGGATCAGGTCGACGCCTACCTGCAATACAACGAAAACACCGTCGACCGCGGCCTCTTCTACCAGGCCATGAGCGCCGCCCTGAGCATCGAACTCGACGACGAGATGGATTTCGCCGACTACGAACCCAACCTCCGCCGCATGTTCGGCAACGACCGCATGGACGCCGTCATCGGCTCACTGGAAGGCAGCCTCCGCTTCTACGGCCTGACGGAAACGAGCATGAAACTGGAAGGCCTCGACCGCCACCAGCGCCTGATCGACAGCTACCGGAAACTGCATCAGGCCCGCGTGGCAGCGGTGGCCAAGCAAGGCTGAACAGGGAACTCATCCTCAGGACAACAAAAAGCCCAGGCTGCATGCCTGGGCTTTTTGTTTGAGGTGGGTGGCGGGTGGTCAGCCGAAGCAGCCATTCGGATAATTTGTCGGGGCAAGCAACTATGGGTTACTCAACCGGTGCTACCGCATGAGGCATGCCAGATACAAGTCCCTTTGGAAAAAGCGCGAAACTTTCGCCCATTATTCATGCGTACTCATGGACTGCTAGAGCAGATACCATTCCAACGCGCTAGGTGCGCTGCTACCGGTCTACTGTGTAGCAGCCTTGCCTAACTCTTCAGACTCCTGCTTCCCCTCTCCTGTTGTCTTTTGGGCAAACCCATCTGTTGTATTCCGGCCCTTCTTGAAAATTTCAACCAGGGTGTCTTTGAAATTTGGAACCGCAGCCATTGCTTCTTTAAAGACCGGAGAGGTCATAAATTCATGCCAAGGGCTTCCGTGAGTTGTCCCCTCGACAAGGCGCAAAGGAGCCTCCTCCAAGCGCACCAATGCAGTGCTAAATAATCGGGCCTCAAACACTTCATCAATGTTCGCAGCCTCTCTCCTATAACCCTCATAAGCCTTCGCCACAGACGCCTTAAAAGCATAGTCCTCGGCCAGCCTAAATCTATGACCTATTTGTTTTGTAGCGACCCAAGCAAACCAGAGGGGGCCACCGATACCCAATACCGTCAAAAGAATGTGAGCAAACACAGTTTCCCAATGGAGCGTTCCGCTGGAAAAAACAGCTGATAGTGTATCTATTCGGTTTTTACCAATAGCCCCTCCAGCGGCTAATGCTGCGGCCAGCCCAAAAACCCAATAGCGCATAGATACTCGTAACGAAGCTGCCCGCTCATCAAAGGCAGCGGCAAGTCCCTTGGTCGTGGCTGCACGGTAAGCCTCATCACACTGATCGACAATTTTTGCAGCCTCCTTCGCTTTGCCAACCATCCCATCAAGATATTCCTTCGCCTGCGTTTCTCGTGAGGCTATTTTTTCAACATCAATTACTGCTCCCTCGGTCAACCTGTCGATTTTTTTTCGAGCTTCCGAAAGTGCTTCCATGTCTGCAGGAAGTGACTCCGCAGCATCATGGGCACTTAGTATTCCTTTAACTTTTTCGTCCAAGGACTCCAACTCTGGCTCTATCTCAGCCAAACGGGCAGCGCAGCCTCTGACCCTCCTCGCCAATTTCGGTGGAAGCCGTGATGGGTCATCAATTTTCTGCCAAGAGTAATAAGGGGCCAGTTCCTTTTCCAGAAAGGACATCGTTGCCATATACGCGGCAGATGCGTGTGGTACGTTACCCCCGTTAAAGAGTTGAGGGACTGTCTGCTGCTTTAGAACTTCGATTTGCTTGGGTAGTAGTGTTAGACAATCAAACTCATCCAGGTCAATCTTTTCTGGGTCCGCCTCCTCCAACCACATCGCTATGCTGTCGGGAATGGCGGCTAAATCGATACGGGTTATGGCGGGGCAATTCCATCCATATGCTTCTGTTAAGGTTCGGCTTTCTCCGGAGGTATTGCGAACAGCGTCAGCCAAATTTCGTAACGACCCACAGATGTCCTCAAAAACCTTATGCATCGTCTAGTCCTTATTTTTGAATTTCGATGCTTGGATTATGCCATTTGAAATGACAGCCATCCGGAATAAAGCATATTAAGCAAACTGCTCAACTTTTGACCGACAACCCGCCCAACAAAAAAAGCGCCCCCAAGGCGCTTTTTTCTTCCCTTCACAAACCCAACAGGCAACAAAAAACCCGCTGTCACGCGGGTTTCATGTTGGGTAGGCAGTGTGTGCCGTGCTTGCTGGTGCCCAGGAAGGGACTCGAACCCCCACACCTTGCGGCGCCAGAACCTAAATCTGGTGCGTCTACCAATTTCGCCACCTGGGCAAGCGGCGCGCAGTCTACCATGAGTGGCGCTTCCCCCCTATACTTGCGGCCCCATGCCCGTCGACCATTACGAAAACTTCCCGGTTGCCTCCCTGCTCGTGCCGCCAGCCCTGCGCCGGCCGATCGAGGTGATTTATCAGTTTGCGCGCAGCGCGGATGATATTGCCGATGAGGGCGATGCCGGGCCGGCGGCCCGGATCGAGGCTTTGAATGCTTATCACCGGGAGCTGGATCGCATTGAGGTGGGGGAAACACCAACCACCGATCTCTTTGTCCGCCTGGGCGAGGTGATCCGGGCGCATGGCTTGCCGATCCGCCTGTTCCGCGATCTGCTGGATGCTTTTGCGCAGGATGTGATCAAGAAGCGCTATGCCGATTATCCGGAGCTGATCGAGTACTGCCGCCGCTCCGCGAACCCGGTCGGGCGTCTGGTGCTGCATCTGGTGGGCCGCACGTCGCCGGAACATCTGGAGCAGTCGGACTGCATTTGCACGGCGCTGCAATTGATCAATTTTTGGCAGGACGTCGCGGTCGACTGGCAAAAGAACCGTGTTTACATCCCGCAGACCGATCTGCCGCACTTCGGCATTTGCGAAACCGATATTGCGGCGGGCCGCTGGTCGCCCCATTGGGAACGCCTGATGCTGTTCGAGATCGAGCGTGCGGAGCGCCTGATGCAGCGCGGGCAGCCGCTGGTGCATGCCCTGCCCGGCCGCCTGGGTTGGGAAATCCGCCTGACCGTCCAGGGCGGTCTACGTATACTTGAACGCCTGCGCCAAGTGCGCGGCAATGTCTTTGAGCAACGCCCCACGCTGGGCCCCCGTGATTGGCTGGTGATGATCGGCCGCGCTTTTAGAATGTAAGACCATGACGCCTGATCAATACTGCCAGGAAAAGTGCGCCGCCAGCGGCTCCTCCTTCTATTACAGCTTCCTCTTCCTGCCCCTGGAGCGCCGGCGCGCCATCATGGCGCTCTACGCCTTCTGCCGCGAGGTGGATGATGTGGTGGATGAATGCCAGGACATCTCGCTCGCCTCGACCAAGCTCACCTGGTGGCGCCAGGAGATTGAACGGGTGGCGAGCGGCCAGCCGCAGCATCCGGTCGGCCAGGCGCTGAAGGCGCTGGAAGGCAGCTTCCATCTGCCCAAGGAACAACTGCTGGAAATCATCGACGGCATGGAGATGGATCTCCAGCAGTCGCGTTATCTCGACTTCAAGGGCCTGTCGCTGTACTGCTACCGCGTGGCCAGCGTGGTCGGCCTGCTGGCAGCCGAAATCTTCGGTTATCAGGATCGTCAGACGCAGAAATATGCGCACGATCTGGGCATGGCGTTCCAGCTCACGAACATCATCCGCGACATCGGGGAAGATGCCCGCCGGGGCCGCATTTACATCCCGATGGATGAACTCAAGCAGTTCAATGTTCCGGCCAAGGACATTCTGGACGGCAAGTATTCCGACAACTTCGTCGCCCTGATGCAGTTTCAGGCCGAGCGGGCGGAAAAATACTACGCCCAGGCTTTTGCCCAGTTGCCGGCGGTCGACCGCAAGAATCAGCGTCCGGGCCTGATCATGGCGGCGATTTATCGCACCCTGCTCGATGAAATCCGCCGCGACAACTTCCAGGTGCTGCATCAACGCATTGCCCTGACGCCGGTGCGCAAGATCTGGATCGCCTGCAAGACCTGGATTCGCGGCTGAGCGCCATGCGCGTTGCCATCGTCGGTGCCGGCTGGGCCGGTCTGGCCGCTGCCGTCGAACTGACCGCGCGTGGCCATGCCGTGACGCTCTTCGAGGCGGGCCGGGTGGCCGGCGGTCGGGCGCGCACGGTGGAACTCGACGGACGACGCCTCGATAACGGCCAGCACATCCTGCTCGGTGCCTATCGCGACACCCTGGCGCTGATGCGCCGGGTGGGGGCCGATCCGGATCAGCTGTTTGAACGACGCCCGCTGGCCGTGCATGAGCCGGGCCGCTTCCGCCTCGCCCTGCCCAAGCTGCCCGCGCCGCTCAACCTGGCCTGGGGCCTGCTCACGGCGGCGCCGGTCGACCTCGCTGAAAAGCTGAAAACCGCCCGCTGGATGCTCGGCGTGCAAGCGCGGGGGTTCCGGGTGGGCAACGACACCACCGTCGCAGCCTGGCTCGACGCCGCCGGCCAGACCGGGGCTTTCCGGAAACACCTTTGGGAACCGCTCTGTCTGGCGGCGCTCAACACCCCGGCCGAACGCGCCTCCGCCCAGCTCTTTGCCAATGTTCTGCGCGACAGCCTGGGCAGCCCGCGCCGCGCCGATACCGACCTGCTGCTGCCGCGCGTGCCGCTCGGCGATGTGCTGCCCGAACCGGCCGTAAGCTGGCTGGCGCAGCAGGGTGCGACGCTGCGCTTTGGCGTACGCGTGCAACAGGTGACGCCGCAGAACAACGCGGTGCTGATCGACGGCGAGGCCTTCGACGCCGCCATTTTGGCCGTGGCGCCACAGCACCTTGCGCGCCTTCTGCCCGACGCCGCGCCCCAACTCGACTACGAGCCCATCGCGACGGTCTACCTCGAAATCGGTGCCAAAACCGCCGCACCGGCGGCCACCCTGCCCTTCCCGCTGCAGCATCTGAACGGGCGTATCGGGCAATGGGTGGTGGATCGGGGCGATGGGGTGCTCGGCGCCGTACTGAGCGGCCACGGCCCCTGGGAGGCCTTGAGCGACCGGGCGCTGGCCGAAGCCTTGCAGGCAGAACTGGGGCTGACGCACAGCCCGCGCTGGTATCGCGTCATCCGCGAAAAACGGGCCACGTTTTCCGGTCGACCGCAGCTGGCACGTACGCCCGCCGCCACCCGCTGGCCGCAGCTGTGGATTGCCGGCGACCATACCTGGCAGGACTACCCGGCAACGCTCGAAGGCGCTGTCCGCAGCGGCCTTCACGCTGCCCGCCAGCTCACCTGAAAACTCGCCCGACGCCCGTCCCCACGAAGCGCCAAAGTTGCGCTAGACTCCCGAAGATCAAGACAGGGAGGGGAACGGGAGCGGATGGACAGCCTCACAGGCTTTCTCGATCGCAAAGCATGCATGCGCGAAATCGACCGGCTGGCCAGCCAGGCCCGTCAGGACGAGACGCCCTTGTGCGTGCTCTGGATCGGGCTCGACCGCTTTCGTCAGGTCAACACCTCCTTCGGCCACGAAGCCGGCGACAACGTGCTCGCCATGCTGGCCTACCGCCTGAAAACCCAGGCCGATCCGGAGGCCATCCTGGGCCGCATCGGCGGGGACGAATTTGTCGTCATCCTGCCGCGCACGCCGATGCCCGGCGCCGAGATCGCGGCGGACCGCATTCACCGCATCCTGCAGGCGCCGCTCGAAGTCGGCCAGGTGGCCTTGCGTCAGGCCTGCAGCATCGGCCTGGCCCTGCTTGATCTCACCGAACGTCCGCTCGATGTGCTCGAACGCGCCGACCGCGCCATGCACGATGCCAAGCGGGCCGGTGGCAACCAGACGGCGGTGGCCGGCGAGGAACGCATCACCGGACGCTTTGGCACCGAACTCGCCCGCGAAGAACTGGCCATCGAGGAGCGCCTGCACGAGGCGCTCGAAAATGGCGGCCTCGCGCTGCATTACCAGCCCATCCTGAATCTCGCCGATGGCAGCCTGGAGGCGTGCGAAGCCCTCATGCGCTGCAATTCGCGCGGCGCCTCCATCCAGCCCAACCAGTTCATCCCGGTGGCGGAGAAAACCGGCCTGATCATTCGCCTGGGCGAATGGACCATGCTGACCGCAGCGCGCCTGGCCGACCATCTGATCCAGATCGGGCGCCCGACCAAGATCGCCGTCAATGTCTCGCGCGCCCAGCTGACCGCGCCCAAGTTCCGCCAGGTGCTCTACGGCGTGCTCGCCTGTAGCGATGTGCCGCCCGGCCTGATCGAGCTGGAGCTCACCGAATCGCTGTTCATGGACACCTCCGAGACCGTGCGCAATAACCTCGCGGCAGCGGTGGAGGCCGGCTTCCCGCTGGCCATCGACGACTTCGGTACGGGCTATTCCTGCCTCGCTTACCTGAAGGATTTGCCGGCCCGCAAACTCAAGCTCGACCGGGCTTTTGTAAAAGGTTTACCCGAAGATAGAAAATCATTTGCCATAATCCGTACAATTACGCAGCTCGCCGCCGATCTGGGCATGACCATCGTGGCCGAGGGCGTCGAGACGGACGCCCAACGCGACATCCTGGCCGAGGCCGGCGTCACGGCATTGCAGGGCTTCCTGCTGTCGTATCCGCTTCCTGAAACCGAACTCGAAACCTGGCTCGCTACGCATTACTGATTATGGACGCTCCCGCCCCCAAGACCCTCGAAGGCGAACTGCTCAACAGCATCCGCCAGATCGGGATTCCCCCCCGCCCCCTGATCCTCGAACAGGTTGTGGCGGAGATGGGGCGTGACGAACCCGATCTGCGCGCCCTGGCCCGCGCCATCAGCGCCGACGTCGGGATTGCCGGCAGTCTGCTCAAGGTGGTGAACTCGCCCTTCTACGGTTACCGCAGCAAGGCACGCACGGTCCAGGATGCGCTCTCCATGCTCGGGCTGGCCGTGGCCGCCAGCACCATTGCCGGCATTGTGCTGCGCAAGGCCCTGCCGCCGATGCCGCGCCTGGAACGCTTCTGGGATGCCTCGGCCCGCGTCGCCCGCCTCTCTGCCTGGCTCAGCCAGAAATGCGAGGCCGTCGCCGGCCTGCGTGCGGAAGATGCCTATACCTTCAGCCTGTTCCGGGATTGCGGCATCCCGATCATGATGCGCAAGTTCCCGAACTACTTCGAGATTCTGGCCGCGGCCAATGGCGATCCCGCGCTGCCGTTCACGGTGGTTGAAGAACAGCATCTCCCGACCAACCATGCCGTGGTCGGCTGCCTGCTGGCGCAATCCTGGTGGCTCGCCGAGGAAACCTGCCTGGCCATCCGCAATCACCACGATTTCATCACGCTGGCTGCAGGTGGCGGCGCCCTGCCGCCGCTGTCGCGCAATCTGATTGCCATCGCCGGTCTGGCGGAATACATCGACCAGCAACTCACCGGCCAGAACCAGACCAACGAGTGGCTCAAGATCGGCAAGCCGATCCAGGCGTATCTGGGCCTCAGCGACCCCGCCCTCGCCGCGCTGGTCATCGAAGCCGGCACGCTGCCGACTGAAAGCGACTGAGACGCGCTCCCCCCGCCGGGAAAGCAGCGCCGTCCCGGCGCATCAGCCGCGTAGTGGGGCAGCGCTGGGCGCCACGCCCCTTCAGTCGTGCAAGCGCCCGCCCTGAATGCGCAGGGTGCGCCCGCAGCGCCGGGCAATCTGCTCATCGTGCGTCACCAGCACCAGCGTCGTGCCCTGACGGGCATTCAGATCGAACATCAGGTCAATGATCTGCGCGCCGGTGTCGGCATCGAGGTTGCCGGTCGGCTCATCGGCCAGGACCAGGCGCGGCTCGGGTGCAAAGGCGCGGGCCAGGGCGACGCGCTGCTGCTCGCCCCCGGACAGATGCTTGGGGTAATGCCCAAGGCGATGCCCCAGGCCCACGCGTTCCAGCCAGGCTTTGGCGGCGACGGTCGACCGGCCAGAACCGGCCAATTCCAGGGGCAGTTGCACATTCTCCAGGGCCGTCAGGGACGGCAGCAGCTGGAAATTCTGGAAAACGAAACCGAGCAGGCGCGCCCGCGCCTGGGCACGCGCATCCTCGTCGAGGTCGGCCAGGGCCACCCCGTCCAGCCGCACCGAGCCGCTGCTCGGCACATCCAGCCCGGCCAGCAAACCAAGCAAGGTCGATTTACCGGAACCGGAGGCGCCCACGATGGCCACGCTTTCCCCCGGCATGACCGAAAAGGAAATCTCCTGCAGAATGCAGAGTTCGGCCCCGCCGTTATCGACGGTTTTGCCCAATTTTTCGACGTTGACCACCGGTTGATCTGCCATGCGGCGTATTCCCCTGAAACTGATTCTGTCGATGCTGGCCATCCTCGCCAGCCTGCTTCCCCAGCCCGCCCATGCGGCGAAAACCCTGCTGGTTTTCGGCGATTCGCTCTCCGCCGGTTACGGCCTGCGCCCGGACGAAGCCTGGCCAGCCCTGCTTGACCAGCGGCTGAAAGCGCGGAAGCTGGATTATAGCGTTGCCAATCTCTCGATCTCCGGCGAGACCACCGCCGGCGGGCGCGCCCGCCTCGATGCCGCGCTCAAGACCCATCGCCCGGCCGTCGTCATCCTTGCCCTGGGCGCCAACGACGGCCTGCGCGGCCTGCCGCTGGCCCAGATGCGGGCCAATCTGGAGGCCATGACCGCCAGCGCCCGCCAGGCCGGTGCCCGCGTGCTGATCGCCGGCATGCGTCTGCCGCCGAACTATGGACCATACGCCGACGAGTTCCAGGCCAGTTTCGCCCGCGTGGCACAGGCGCAAAAAAGCCCCTTGCTGCCTTTCCTGCTCGAACCGGTGGCCAGCGAGGCGCGCTTTTTCCTGCCGGATAATCTGCACCCCACGGCCGACGCCCAACCGCGCATTCTCGATCATGTCTGGGGCAGCCTGCAGCCGCTGCTAAAATAGCGGGATGAAATACGCCCGCCCGACCGTGGCCGACATCCCGGCCTACGACGAAATCATCGATGTCCGCTCCCCAGGCGAATTTGCCGAAGACCACATTCCGGGCGCCATCAACTGCCCGGTCCTCGATGATGCGCAACGCGCCGAGGTTGGTACGCTGTACAAGCAGGTTTCCCCCTTCGAAGCGAAAAAGCTGGGCGCGGCGCTGGTTTCCGAGAACATCGCCCGCCACCTGAAGGAACGTTTCCTGAACAAACCCAAGCAGTGGAAGCCGCTCATCTACTGCTGGCGCGGCGGCGACCGCAGCGGGTCGATGACCACCATCCTGCGCGCCATCGGCTGGTCGGCCGGACAACTCGACGGCGGCTACAAGGCCTGGCGGGGTCACACCGTCGAACGCCTGATCGCGCGCCCGGCCGAGATGCAGTTCGTGGTCATCGGCGGCCCGACCGGCAGCGCCAAGACGCGCCTCCTGCAAGCGCTGGCCCGTCAGGGCGAGCAGGTGCTCGATCTGGAAACCCTGGCCAGCCACAAGGGCTCGGTGCTCGGCACCCTGCCCGGCCAGCCGCAACCGCCGCAAAAATGGTTTGAGACCTGTGTCCTGCAACAACTGGAGGCCTTCGATCCGGCCCGGCCCGTCTATGTGGAAGCAGAGAGCCGGAAGATCGGCCGCATTCACCTGCCGGAAGGCCTGATCGAGCGCATCCGCCTGGGCGAGTGCATTCAGATCGACGCCTCGCTGGACGCACGCGTCACCTTCCTCCAGGACGACTACGACTATTTCATCCAGGATCCGGCCCGCCTGCAACGCCGCCTGGAAGCGCTGCGCAACCTGCACAGCCGCGAGGTCATGAACCAGTGGGAGACCCTGATCCAGGCCGGTGACTGGCCGGGCATCGTGCGCGACCTGCTGGAAAAACACTACGACCCGCTCTACCGTCGCTCGCAGGATCGCAACTTTGCCCGTCAGGCCGACGCCACCGTTTTTGCCACCGACGACCTGTCGACCGTCGGGATCGAGCGTCTGGCAGCCGCCATCATTCAGTCGCGCCGCGCGCAGATGGCCTGACGCAGCGCCGGTTTCGGCGTCTCGACGTAGCCCTCGACAAAGGCCAGTTCGCGCAAGCCCGCCGCACTGCAAACCTGGCGCAACTCACCCGGCGCGAGCAGGAATTTGGGGCTGGATGGTTTGCCGTAGGCCTCATTGCCTTGCATGAAGGTTTCGTACATGAGCACGCCGCCCGGCGCCAGCAGGGCGAGCAATTCGGGCAGACGGGCGCGCCACAGATAATTCGTGACGACGATACCGGCGTAAGCCTGCCCGGCCAGCGGCCAATCGTCGCCTTCGAGATCCATCACCTCGGCGGTGATACCCGCCTCGTTTTGCAGCGCAGCAATGGCCTCGGCATCGCGGTCGACCGCATGCACCGACCAACCCTGCGCCGCCAGCCAGCGCGCATGCCGTCCGCTACCGCAGGCAAGATCAAGCACACGCCCGCTTTTCGGCAGTTGGGCGGCATGTGCCACGACCCAGGCCGAGGGCGCTATCATCGGGCTCTTTTCAACGTGAAGGAGATCGGACATGTCAGGCGTGGTGCTCGTTGCAGAAAACGGACTCGGAAGATACCAGCAATCGGTCACGGCCGGCGAACACCGGCTGGTCGCGGACGAACCGGCCAGCATGGGCGGCGGCGATGCCGGCCCGGCCCCCTTCGATTTTGTGATGGCCGGCCTGGGCGCCTGCACCTCGATGACCCTGCGCATGTACGCCGAGCGCAAGGGCCTGCCGCTGGAGAAGGTCGAGGTCGCCTTGCGCCACCACAAGCTCGACACCGAGACCGGCAGCCGCGACTGCATCGAGCGGAAAATCACCCTCACCGGGGCGTTGACCGTCGAGCAACGGCAACGCCTGCTGGCGATCGCCAACAAATGCCCGGTGCATCGCGCCCTGTCGCAATCCTTCCAGCTCGACTGCTCGCTCACGGAGTCCTGATCAGCTGACTTCCCTCATGGCAATCCCTTAGTGTTTGTGCCAGAATCGTGCGATGCACAATAACAGCCTGGGAGGGCCATGAGATGCTGGAACAGCACTATCTGACCTCGTTGTTCGAACCGAAATCGGTCGCCGTCATCGGCGCATCCGATCGCGAAAACTCGGTCGGCAACATCATCTTCAAGAACATCCTGAATCAGGGTTACAAGGGCAAGCTCTACGCCATCAACCCGAAGCACGAGACGATTCAGGGTCAGCCCGCCTACAAGTCCATCGAGGAAATCGGCGCCCGCGTCGAGATGGCCATCCTGTGCACCCGCCCGCAGACGGTCCCGCACCTGATCGAGCAATGCGGCCGTAGCGGCGTCAAGAACGTCATCGTGATCGCCTCCGGCTTCTCCGAGGCCGGTCACGTCGGTGCCGCCATCGAGCGCAAGATGCTCGAAATCGCCCGTTCCTACAACGTGCGCATCCTCGGCCCGAACTGCCTCGGCATCATCCGCCCGGAACTCGGCCTGAACGGCACCTTCACCAAGATCACCGCCAATCCGGGCAACCTCGCCCTCGTCTCGCAATCCGGCGCCATGTGCTCCGCAGTGCTGGACTGGGCCAAGGCCAACCAGGTCGGCTTCTCGTCCGTCATCTCCACCGGCACGACGGCCGATGTCGATTTCGGCGAAATCCTCGACTACCTGATCTACGACAGTCGCACCCACTACATCCTGATGTACGTGGAAGGCATCCGTAACGCCCGCCGCTTCATGAGCGCCCTGCGTTCGGCCGCCCGCATCAAGCCGATCATCCTGCTCAAGGCCGGTCGTCACGAGGCCGGCTCCAACGCCGCCGAAGCGCACTCCGGCATGATCGCCGTGACCGACAGCGTCTTCGACGCCGCCGTGCGCCGCGCCGGCGTGGTCCGCGTGCAGAACGTCGGCCAGCTCTTCTACGCCGCCAAGGCCCTCGCCTCCAAGTTCCGCCCGCAGGGCAACCGTCTGGCCATCATCACCAACGGCGGCGGCCCGGGCGCCATGGCGGCCGACCGTGCCGGCGACCTCGGCATCCCGCTCGCCCAGTTGTCCGATGCAACCATGGCCACCCTGAACAAGGTGCTGCCGATCAACTGGTCGCATGCCAACCCGATCGACATCATGGGTGACGCCACGCCGGAACGTTACCGCGAGGCCATCCTGACCGTCACGCAGGACCCGAATGTCGACAGCACCCTGGTCATGCTCTCGCCGCAAGCGATGACTGAACCGATGGAAGTGGCCAAGGCCATCATCGAGGTCTCCGACAAGCTCAACCGCTCGCTGATCTGCTGCTGGATGGGTGAAGAACAGGTGGCCGAGGCCCGCAAGGCGCTGGAAGATGCCGGCATCCCGGCCTTCCGCATGCCGGAAACCGCGATCGAGCTCTTCCACCACATCTCGAAGTACTACCGCAACCAGAAGCTCCTGCTGCAAACGCCGGAGCCGACCCGCCAGCATGGCCGCCCGGAAGCCGAAGGCGCCAAGATGCTGATCGAGGCCCTGCTCGCCGAGCGCCGCAAGGTGCTCTCCGAGATGGAATCCAAGGCCATCCTGCGGGCCTTCAAGGTGCCGGTGGCCCAGACCATGGTGGCCCGCACGGCAACCGAAGCCCTGCTGCTCGCCGAGCAGATCGGCTTCCCGATCGCCATGAAGGTGGATTGTCCGGAACTCACCCACAAGACGGACGCCGGCGGCGTGCGCCTGAACATCGTCAATGCCCCGGCCGTCCGTAACGCCTACCACGACATTCTGGACACGGTGAGCAAGCGTCATCCGAACGCCAAGATCAATGGCGTTTCGATCGAGCCCTTCCTGTCCCGTCCGAACGGGCGCGAGCTGATGATCGGCGTCTTCCGCGATCCGATTTTCGGGCCGGTGATCACCTTCGGCGCCGGCGGTTTCGACGTCGAAATCTTCTCCGACCGCTCGGTTGCCCTGCCGCCGCTGAACCGCTTCCTGGCCAAGGATCTGATCGACTCGACGCGCGCCGCGAAGATCCTCGGTCAATTCCACAACATGCCGGCGGTCGACCGTGACGCCCTGAAGGAAGTCCTGCTCTGCATCTCGGAAATGGTCTGCGAACTGCCGTGGATTCAGGAGCTTGACCTCAACCCGCTGATCGTCGATGAAAACGGCGCCATCGCCGCCGATGCCCGCATCGTCATCGATCACGCCGTCGGCGCCTCGGGTGACCGTTACGCCCACATGGCGATCTACCCGTACCCGGTGCACCTGATCCAGGACTGGACGATGAACGACGGCAAGGTCGTCACCATCCGCCCGATCCGTCCGGAAGATGCCGACATGGAGCAGGAGTTCGTCAAGGCAATGTCCGACGAATCCCGCTACTACCGTTTCATGGACACCCTGCGCGAACTGACGCAGACCATGCTGGTCCGCTTCACCCAGATCGACTATGACCGCGAAATGGCCCTGGTCGCCACCCTGCCCGGCGATGACGGCAAGGAAAACCAGATTGGCGTGGCCCGCTACGTGCTCAATCCGGACGGCGAAACGGTTGAGTTCGCGCTCGCCGTGGGCGACGACTGGCAGAAGTGCGGTGTCGGCCGCAAGCTGATGACGGCGCTGATCGACTGTGCCCGCATGAAGGGCTACCGTGCCGTGGTCGGCGACGTGCTGTCGACCAACAGCAAGATGTTCCGCCTGATGACCAGCCTGGGCTTTACCATCCACCCGCATCCGGACGACACGGCCGTGAAGCGCGTGGTCAAGCCGCTGACGGGCTGATCACCCACTGCCTGTCCATCAAAAACGCCGCCGAGGCTTGCGCCCGGCGGCGTTTTTTCATGCTTCAGACAGTCGCGCTGCGGCAGCCAAAAGGCTCAAGCGTGCTCTCTAGCGCAGTTTCCCGCGACGTATCAGGCTGCACCACGCACGCGGTACCAGGCAGCATAGGCCCAGCAGGCAGCGCAGAAGCCGGTCGCCAGATCGATGAAGGCAAAGATCAGGATGGCCGTCGCCGGGATCACGCCAAAACCGGCATCCAGCGCCCAGGAAATGCTCATGGCCGCGCCGGCAACAAAGGCGATCTTGTCGGCAAACATCTTGGAACCGGCATTCTGCAGCTTGCGCAGACCCAACTTCTCGGTCAGCCCGGCAAACAGGCGGTACGACAGACATTTGTGCGGGGAGACAAAACCACGGATGAAGCCACCGCCCGCCAGGAGGATGGCGGCCCATTGATACGGCGTGAAGAGATACACCGCCGCAATGGCAAAACTCATCAGCGCCTGAAAGCGGTAGGCATTGGCACAGACGGGGGCAATATCGAAACGCAACATGGCATGCACTCCTGAAAAATCATCGATGCAGTCATATTAGCAAACGCTTATTTAATGTCAATATCAGTATTTGATTATTTTGATACCGGCTTCAACTCCCCCGCACGCACGGCAAAGGGCAGCCAGTTTTCCGGCGGCGGCAAAGGGCATGTCGCGAAGGGTGTAAACGCACAAGGCGGATTAAACGCGCGGTTGAAATCGAGGCGAATCCGCCCGTCGACCGCCGGTGCAGCTTTCAGGAAACGCCCGGCACCATAGGTTTCACGACCACTCGTCCGGTCACGGAAGACAAAGAAAGCCGCTTCGGCGCTGACCGACATGGGCAGCAAGGCCACCGGTTCCCCCGCCACCGAAAACACGGCCCGATGCGTGACAGCGACCTCTTTCAACTCGCCGCTCACATTCGGTACCGCCATCAGGATGGGCGCAGGCAAGACTTCCCAGGTCGCCTCGATCATCCAGGCCGGATCCGCATCGAAATACGTCAAACCGGCAAAAGGACGGGCTTGCGCCCAGGCCCGGTCACGTACCCGAATGGCAATCCGCCCGTCACGGTCGACGGCAAAAAAAGACCAGTTTTCAAAGCTGATCACACTGGGAGGCCCGTCACGGTCCGATACCAGCGGCTGCGACGCGCCTTGTCGGGGCTGCCAGAGGAGGCCATCTGCCGTCAGTTGCACATCCCCCAGGTAAGCCGGACCACCCGGCAGGCGTATCGCGCAATCCTCACCGGCCCCCACCCGATTCTGCCCGGGCTCCAGCCAAAACAAGCCAACAACCCCCAGCCAGCTATCCGGCCCGCTGAGTTCTGCCATGCGTGCAGCCTGCCAGCTTTTGCATGAGGCAATGCCATCAAACTCCGTATCGATCACGCACCCTCCGTCCGAAACAAATTAAAAAATCACTGTTTTAATAACCAATCACAAAACCCGAAACCGATCAAAACCATCAAAAGCACAAAACACTGTGCCACCATGGTTTACACGGATCAAGCACTGCAAGTAACATGCAAAAGTTACCCAAATCAGATTTCCATGGAGCATTAAATTGATAAAATTTATTACTTTAGGCCTATTTTCTTCAGCTCTATTGCTGGGTGGGTGTGCGAGCAAATATGCAGACGTACCGGCGCCGACCCGTTTTGAAAATGCAGAGCAACAAAAGTTGCAGGCAGCCAATCATTGGAAGCTGATTGCTCGGCACATCGCCAAGCAAATCGCTGACGATACGGCAGATCGACTCAACGGACGCCTGATCTATGTACCGACACCCAATAACGAACAAGCCTTTGTTACGGGTTTCCGAGAACTCCTGATCACCGAACTGGTTCGCCAAGGCACGCCTGTCAGCATCAAACCAGAGCAAGCACTGCAGGTCGATGTGCAGTATTCAATTTTCAAATTTTCGGAGGAGCGAGCCCGCCAAACCTACCATTACGGTGATGCAACTGCACTCGCAGCAGGACTCTGGGCGGTCGGAGGGGTCATGGCGGGAAATCTCGCAAGCGCCAAAGGCGTGGACGCAGGGATCAAACTTCTGACCGGCGCCGCAGCACTGGATGGATTTGGCTGGCTGAGCAACGAAGCACTCGGTCGAGGCCGCTTTGCCAATGGCGCAGTTCCCCGTTCCGAAATTCTTCTCACCACCTCCATTGCGGACGGCAATCGATTGATCAGCCGCGTCAGCAACATCTATTACACGGCAGATGAAGATCATGCTCTGTACTGGAACAAGCAAAATACCAACGCAGGCACCACCCTGAAAGTCATGCAAGCGGAGGGCAAATAAGATGAAATCAGTCTGGCTTCCCGCAACCTTCCTTGCCCTCACATTAACGGCTTGCCAAGGGCAGCCGGCCAAAGTCGAGGCCCCCACTTACGAACAAGCAGCATCCAATCCATTCCGTGCCAGCAACTACGCTGCAACCGATGCCCTGCTCAAAAATTATGGATCGGCCTTCACCAATAATCGTGGCAACGACAGCGGCCCCGCCCCTTTCGTCATTACGACCCTGGTGAATGTTGATCAACTTGAGCAATCGTCCACCCTCGGACGCGCCATCTCCGAACAAATTTCATCTCGCCTGACCCAAACAGGACACCGTGTCATCGACCTCAAGGTCCGCAACAGCGTTTATATGCGGAAATCCGAAGGCGAATTCCTGCTCACGCGTGAAATCAAGGAAACTGCAGCAACTTACCGAGCCCAAGCCGTCGTTGTCGGGACCTATGCCGTCAGCGCCTCCTTCGTCCATATCACCTTGAAGCTGGTTGATCCGGCAAGCAGCATGGTTTTGTCGGCGCATGATTATTCGTTGCCGCTGGACCCCGAAACCAAGTCAATGCTCCGGAAAACCGGCAACAACAGCTGATTTGTCGTACTGCACGCGGACCTGTGCCGCGTAATAGCTCCGCCTATGGCGTGCCGTCACAAGCACGCCATTTTTTTGCTCTGCCCAAGGTAAAAAATCCGTTGAGCGAGCGCCCCGAAAGATTTTCTACCGCCTGTGTCAGCGCTTTGCACAAAGCGTCGTTAATATCTCAGAGGAGGCCTTGTTCCCTCCCCCATTTCCCGGAGTCTTGCAATGAAAAAACTGTTCCTGGCCGCCTTGATCGGCCTGACGCCCCTGCTGGCCAGCGCCGTCGATGTTAACGTCAACCTCGGGAACGTTCGCGTCCAGGGGCCCGGTGGCGTGACCGTGACCTTTGGCAGTCGCGATACACGGGGTTATTACTGGGATGGTTACGAGTACCGCGATCCGGATTACTGGAAGCGGCATGGCGGCCCGCGCGGTGAGAAGTACTACACGGGCCATGGCAAGGGCCACGATGCCCGCCATTGCCCGCCGGGCCAGGCCAAGAAAGGCAATTGCTGATCCCCGTCACAGGCACAGTCCGGCGGTCAACCGCCTGACACCCCAAAAAACCAAAACGGCGAGGTTGCCCACCTCGCCGTTTTGCCATCGCTTTACTTACCTGCTGCCGATCAGGCTTTGCTGAAGTGCAGCTCGCCGTTGTCGATGCCGACGCGGATGACATCCTTGGCGGCAAAGCGGCCTTCCAGGATGGCACGTGCCAGCGGATTTTCGATCTGCTGCTGAATCGCCCGCTTGAGCGGCCGCGCACCAAACACCGGATCGAAGCCGGCCTTGGCCAGTTCGAGCAGCGCCGCATCGTCCACAATAAGCTGCATCTCCAGCTGTGCCAGACGCTTTTCCAGATACGCCAGCTGAATCTTGGCGATCCCGGCGATGTGCTGCTCATCCAGGCTGTGGAAGACCACCACTTCGTCGATCCGGTTTACGAACTCCGGCCGGAAATAGGTTTTCACCTCGGCCATCACGGCCAGCTTGATCAGGCCGTAATCATCGCCCTGCATCTGCTGGATCATCTGGCTGCCCAGGTTCGAGGTCATGACAATCACCGTGTTCTTGAAATCCACGGTACGCCCCTGGCCGTCGGTCATGCGGCCGTCGTCCAGGACTTGCAGCAGCACGTTGAAGACATCCGGATGGGCTTTTTCCACCTCATCGAGCAGGATCACGCTGTACGGCTTGCGGCGCACGGCTTCGGTCAGGTAACCGCCTTCCTCATAGCCGACATAACCCGGCGGCGCGCCGATCAGGCGGGCAACCGAGTGCTTCTCCATGAACTCGCTCATGTCGATGCGGATCAGGTGTTCCTCAGAATCGAACATGAACTCGGCCAGGGCCTTGCAGAGCTCGGTCTTGCCGACACCGGTCGGGCCCAGGAAAAGGAAGGAGCCGTAGGGTTTGTTCGGATCGGAAAGACCGGCGCGGGAGCGACGGATCGCATCTGCCACCAGGCGGACGGCTTCATCCTGCCCAACCACGCGCTGATGCAGTTTGTCTTCCATCTTGAGGAGCTTGTCGCGCTCGCCCTGCATCATCTTGCTGACCGGGATCCCGGTGGCGCGGCTGACCACTTCGGCGATTTCCTCGGCGCCGACCTGGGTGCGCAGCAGTTTGTTTTTGACCTGTTTTTCAGGGTCGACCGTATCCGCCGCCTTCAACTGCGCTTCCAGTTGCGGCAACTTGCCGTATTGCAGCTCGGCCACCTTTTCCAGCTTGCCTTCGCGCTGCAGTTTCACGATCTCGGCCTTCAGATGGTCGATTTCTTCCTTGATCTGGGCGGAACCCAGCACGGCGGATTTTTCGGCCTTCCAGATTTCTTCCAGGTCGGAATACGCCTTGGTCAGGCGGGCAATTTCTTCCTCGATCAGAGCCAGGCGCTTTTGCGAGGCTTCGTCCTTTTCCTTCTTGACGGCTTCGCGCTCGATTTTCAGCTGAATGATGCGGCGATCCAGCTTGTCCATCGACTCCGGTTTGGAATCGATTTCCATCTTGATACGCGCCGCCGCTTCGTCAATCAGGTCGATGGCCTTGTCCGGCAAAAAGCGGTCGGTGATGTAGCGATGGCTCAGTTCGGCCGCCGCAACGATGGCCGGATCGGTGATGTCGACGCCGTGGTGCAGTTCGTACTTCTCCTGCAGCCCACGCAGGATGGCGATGGTGCTTTCCACCGACGGCTCCTCGACCAGCACTTTCTGGAAGCGGCGCTCCAGCGCGGCATCTTTCTCGATGTACTTGCGGTACTCGTCGAGCGTGGTGGCACCGATGCAATGCAGCTCGCCGCGCGCCAGGGCGGGCTTCAGCATGTTGCCGGCGTCGATGGCGCCTTCGGCCTTGCCGGCACCGACCATGGTATGGATTTCATCGATGAAGAGGATGATCCGGCCTTCGTCCTGGGCGATCTCCTTGAGTACGGCCTTGAGGCGCTCCTCAAACTCGCCACGGTACTTGGCACCGGCGAGCAGACCGGCCATGTCCAGCACCAGCACCTTCTTGCCCTTCAGGCTTTCCGGTACCTCGCCATTGATGATGCGCTGGGCCAGTCCTTCGACGATGGCGGTCTTGCCGACGCCGGGCTCACCGATCAGGACCGGGTTGTTTTTCGAGCGACGCTGGAGAATCTGGATGGCGCGGCGGATTTCGTCGTCACGGCCAATCACCGGATCCAGCTTGCCCATGGCGGCGCGCTCGGTCAGGTCGATACAGAATTTCTTCAAGGACTCGCGCTGGCCTTCGGCCTCCTGCGAATTCACCGACTGCCCGCCACGCACGGCGAGAATGGCGGCGTCCAGCGCCTTTTTCTGCAGGCCGTGCTGTTTCGCCAGGCGGCCGGCATCCCCCTTGTCGTCGCACAGGGCGAGCAGGAACATCTCGCTGGCGATGAACTGATCACCCCGCTTCTGGGCTTCCTTGTCGGTCAGATTGAGCAGATTGCCCAGATCACGGCCAATGCTCACGTCACCGCCGTGGCCTTCGATCTTGGGCAGACGGGTCAGGGCCTGCTCCAGATCACGCTTGAGGCCCGGAACATTCACCCCGGCGCGGGCCAGCAAGGACGTCGTGCCGCCATCATCCTGATTGAGCAGGGCCATCAGGAGGTGCAGCGGATCAATCAGCTGCTGGTCATTGCCGAGCGCCAGGCTCTGGGCATCGGCCAGCGCCTGCTGAAATTTGGTGGTCAATTTGTCGAGTCGCATGGTCAATCTCCCTGTGCGCAATTCCGAATGAGGACAAGGTAAGGATGAATGTCCGCATTTCAACCGCCCTGTTGATCAAAATCAGGGCGCGATCACATGGGCTGTGCTAGATTGGCAGAAGTGGTATTTTTACCAAAAAAAAGAAAGAGGAGGCATACCATGGCGAAATCCATGACGCTCCGCAGCAAACTGACCTGGATGACCCTCATTACCATCCTGGCCCTGGTTGCACTGGTTGTCCTGATGCTGAACGGGGAGCGGCATCAAATGCTGGAGGACCGACAGAACAAGGTCCGCAGTCTCGTTGAAGTGGCCTATGGCACGGTCGCCCACTACGAAAAGGAAGCACGGGAAGGCCGCCTTTCCGTCGAAGAAGCGCAAAAGCTCGCCAAGCTGGCCGTGAAGGCCATGCGCTACGATAAAACCGAATACTTCTGGATCAACGACCTGACCGACCTCATGGTCATGCATCCGATCAAGCCTGAACTGGACGGCAAGAAGCTGGATCAGCTCAAGGACAAGAATGGCAAGTTCCTCTTCCGTGAATTCAATACCGTGGTCAAAAACCAGGGGTCAGGCTTTGTGGACTACTACTGGCCCAAGCCCGGCAGCGACGCCGGCGTGCCCAAGCTCTCCTATGTGATGGGCTTCACGCCATGGGGTTGGGTGATCGGGTCCGGCATCTACGTCGACGACGTCGATGAAAAATTCAAGAATCAGGCCTTCAAGCTGCTCCTCTGGGCCGGTTTGATCTGCGGCTTCATCGCCATTTCCCTGCTGGTACTCTCCCGCAACATCATCCGTACCCTGGGCGGCGACCCGGCCATTGCATCCGCCATTACGCAACGCATTGCCGCCGGCGATCTGGCGACGCCGGTCGACTGTCCGACAGACGACAAAACCAGCCTGCTCGCCAACATCCGCACCATGCAGGAAACCCTGCGTTCCATGATCGGCACCATCACCGGCAACGCCGAACAGGTTGCCCGTGCCGCCGACGAGTTGCTGCAAGCCTCGGAAAAAGTCGCCGAGCGCGCCCGCTCCCAGAGCGATGCCGCGTCCTCGATGGCTGCCTCGGTGGAAGAAATGGCGGTGAGCATCGATCAGGTGCGGGACAACGCCTCGGAAGCCCATGGCATTTCGATTGAAGCAGGCAACATCTCCGATGCCGGCGCACAGGTGATCCACAACGCCGCCAGCGAAATGCGCAAGATTTCCGATGCCGTGCAAGCGTCATCGCAAATCGTTGAAGATCTGGGCAAGCAGTCCGACCAGATCAGCAGCATCGTCAATACCATCAAGGAAATTGCCGACCAGACCAACCTGCTCGCCCTCAACGCCGCCATCGAGGCCGCCCGCGCCGGCGAGCAAGGCCGCGGTTTTGCCGTCGTGGCGGACGAGGTCCGCAAGCTGGCCGAGCGCACCGGGCTGTCGACCACCGAAATCACCGACATGGTCGGCCGCATCCAGAACGGCACCAAGAGTGCCGTAAGCAGCATGCAGGCCGGTGTGTCGCAGGTCGGCAACGGGGTGGAACTGGCCAATCAGGCCGGGGAATCGATCAACCGTATCCGCGAAGGCGCCGAGCGCGTCACGCATGTGGTCAACAGCATTTCCGACTCCATCCGCGAGCAGAGCCAGGCCGGGAACCAGATCGCCCAGCAGCTGGAAACCATTGCCCAGATGTCCGAGGAAAGTGCCGCAGCTGTGGCCGATACGGCACGCGCCGCGCGCCACCTGCATGACCTGTCCGCCTCTTTGCACACTGCGGTCGCTCAATTCCGGACCTGAGCCGGTTCGCACCCAGCAAAAAGGGGCCAATGGCCCCTTTTTTCATGTCGCCGGGCAGCGCTCGCAGCCCGTCCTCAACGCATCAGCGGCGCAGGTGCTGCCGACCAGCGCTCAGCCGCGCTGTCATCCGTGTCGCGCGCATCGACCCAGCGCCCGCCATCAGGCGTGTCTTCCTTCTTCCAGAAGGGGGCACGGGTTTTCAGATAGTCCATGACGAACTCGCAGGCGGCAAAGGCTTCGCCGCGGTGCGCGCTGGTCACGGCCACGAGCACGATCTGGTCGCACGGTTTGAGCGGCCCGACACGGTGGATGACCAGCACGTCGTAGAGATCCCAGCGCGCCTTGGCCTCATCGACGATGGCTTCCAGCGCCCTCTCGGTCATGCCCGGATAATGCTCCAGGGTCATGCCGGCCACGCTGGCCCCCTCGTTCATGTCGCGCACCAGACCCAGAAAGCTGACCTGGGCACCAATGCGCGCATCCTGCGCGCGCTGGGCGGTCAACTCGGTCCCGAGGTCGAAATCCGTGGTCTGGACACGTACGCTCATGCGCTGCCTCGCTCCGGCCCGATCAGGCCACTTCGCGCGCTTCGAGGAAGCGCAGGTTGGGGTATTTTTCCTGAACCATGTTCAGATACACATTGTTTGGCGCCAGATAGACCGGATCGTCCGCCCCATCGAGCGCGACGTTGGCGCTGTAACGGTCGGACAACTGACGCAGTTCGCTCTGGTCACCAACGATCCAGCGCGCCGTGGCGCAGTTGTAGTGCTCGAAGATCACCTGCACGCCGTATTCGTGCTCCAGGCGATGCGCCACCACGTCGAACTGCAGCGCGCCGACCGCGCCGAGGATCATGTCGGAGCCGGAAATCGGACGGAACAACTGGGTCGCGCCCTCCTCCGCCAGCTGCAGCAAGCCCTTTTGCAATTGCTTGATTTTCAGCGGGTTGGCGATGCGGGCCAGGCGGAACATTTCCGGGGCAAAGGACGGAATGCCGGTGAAGCGCAGTTCCTCACCTTCGGTGAAGGTTTCGCCGAGACGGATCGTGCCATGGTTGGGGATGCCGATGATGTCGCCGGACCAGGCTTCGTCGGCCGTCGAACGGTCGCGCGCCATGAAGGTGATCGCGTTGTTGATCGACAGGGTCTTGCCGGTCGCCACCTGCTTGACCTTCATGCCCCGGTCGAAGCGGCCCGAGCAAACACGCAGGAACGCAATGCGGTCGCGGTGCTTCGGGTCCATGTTGGCCTGGATCTTGAACACGAAACCGGAGAACTTGGCTTCGTTCGGGGCCACCTGGCGTGCCTCGCCCTTGGCCAGGGCCGGGCGGGAAATCGGGGCCGGTGAGAGTTCGACCACGGCGTCGAGCAGACTCTGCACGCCGAAGTTATTGACCGCCGAGCCGAAAAACACCGGCGTCTGCTTGCCGGACAGATAGGCTTCGGCATCGAAGGGATGCGATGCACCGCGCACCAGCTCGATGTCCGTACGCAGTTCGTCGGCCTGGGTGCCGATCAGCTCATCCAGACGCGGATTGTCGAGCCCCTGGATGATCTCGGCCGTGCCCTTCTCGGCCTGCGGATCAAAGAAGGCGATGGTATCGTCGTAAAGGTGATAGACGCCACGGAAACGCTTGCCCATGCCGATCGGCCAGGTGATCGGCGCGCACTGCATGCCGAGCACGGACTCGATTTCGTCGAGCAGATCGATCGGCTCCTTGCCTTCGCGGTCCAGCTTGTTGATGAAGGTCAGGATCGGGGTGTCGCGCATGCGGCAGACGTTCAACAGCTTGATGGTCTGTGCTTCGACGCCGTTCACCGAGTCGATCACCATGGTTGCCGAATCGACGGCGGTCAGCGTGCGGTAGGTATCTTCCGAGAAGTCCTCGTGGCCCGGGGTATCGAGCAGGTTGATCATGCACTCGCGGTACGGGAACTGCATGACCGACGAGGTCACCGAGATGCCGCGCTGCTTTTCCAGCTCCATCCAGTCCGAGGTCGCGTGGCGCGAGGCCTTGCGGGCGCGCACTTCGCCGGCCACCTGAATGGCGCCGCCGAACCACAGCAGTTTTTCGGTCAGCGTCGTTTTACCGGCATCGGGGTGGGAGATGATCGCAAAAGTGCGGCGGCGGGAGATTTCTTCGTCAAGAACGGACACGGCGGCTCAGTCAAAAGCGGAAAACCGGACATTATACCCGGTCGACCGTCGGACCCTCCGGCAACACGTGCCGATAGAGTGCCCAACTAGCAAAGGCCAGCCACGGCAGGGTGAGCAGCAAGAGCGGCAGGAGCAGCACGCTGAGCATGGTCACACCAGCCAGCAGCGCCCCCCAGGCCAGGGCCGGGAGAAAATTACCCAGGATGATGCGGATGCTGAGCACCACCGCCGCCACCAGCGAAGCCCTGCGCTCGCACAGGAGCGGCACGGAAAACGCCGACACGGCGAAGAGCAAGCCGGCGATCACGGCGCCGGACACACTCCCCCACAGCACAAAGCGCGCAATGCCGCCCTGCCCGAGCCAGGCCGCCCAACTCACTGCCTCGCCGCCGACCATATAGGCGTACAGGATCGCGGCATCGGTCACGAAAATCATGAACAGCAAGGCACAGACCAAGGCCAGCGCCCACAGGGCCGGGGCTGCGCCGGCAAATCCCTGGCGCACGGCCGGTGCCCCCAGCGGGAGACCTTGCTCAACAGCCCGTGCCAGCCCGAAGAAGCCGGCGAGACCCACCGGTGCAATCAGCATGAAGGCACCGGCTGCCGGGATCAGGAATGGCGTCCAGCCCAGCGCCAGCAGGGTCCCCATGAGCAACGCGCCGGGCAGCACGAAGCAAGCGGCGAAGGCCAGCGCCGTTCCCCGCGCCTGCCGCAGCATCACCGCCCCCGATCGCAAAGCCGCACCGATGTCCTGCCAACCCAATTGCCTCGGCTGCATCCCGTCTCCCCGCCCGCTGAAAAGGAACACGCTAACAGCCGCCTGCGGACAGGTCGCCAAGATGGATCAAAAACGGCGCGAGCAGTCAGACAGTCTGGGCAGGCTTGAAAGCGATGGCGACAGGGACACCGACGCAGATCGCATCACCGTCGCCCACGTATCACGCTTGATTTTCAGCCCTGTCCGACGGTCGACCGCAGGAAACGTCGCACAACCCCGTGCGGATACAGCGCCGCCTGCGCTTGAGCGGCCCTGGTCAGTTTGGCCAGCGACTCAAGGCAATGCCTCGCGCCGCGTGCATTCGTCCATGATGGAGGTGCCGGCATCGGAAATGTAGTTGCGATCGAGCGAGGCCATCAGTTCGTGCGCCATGAACAGACCCGCCTCGCGCGACAGCGCAGCTGCGACCTCCTGAGCCAGGGCACAGCCGTGGCCTGCCAGTCGTTTGCGCTCCTCCTGCGGCAAGCTGCGGCGCGAGCGGGCCAGCCAGTCGGCACAGAGGCTGGCCGCCTGGGCGACGGTCAACCATTGGCCATGCTCGTAAAACGCATCCAAGGCTTCGGCGGTGACGGCATAGATGAGGGCAACGCGGGTACCTCGGTCTTCGGCCGGGAGATGTTCGGTTTTCTTGAGAATCACGCAGTTCGATCAGTGTGGAGTGGCGCCGGGGGCATAGCGCGAGGTGGTCAGCCAGGACTCGAAGTCGGTCATGGGCATCGGTTTCCCGATGAAATAGCCTTGAGCCTCATCGCAGCCTTCGGCCTTCAGGAAATCCATCTGCGCCTCGGTTTCGATCCCTTCCGCGATGACCTTGAAGCCCAGGCTGTGCGCCATCGCGATGATGGCACGGGCAATCGCGATGTCGTCCGGATTATCCGGCAGGTCACGGATGAAAGCACGGTCGATCTTGAGATTGTCGATCGGCAGGTCTTTCAGATAGGCCAGCGACGAATAACCCGTCCCGAAATCATCCACCGAAGTCGTCACACCGATCCCCTGCACGGCGAGCAGGACGTCGCGGGCGGTGCCGCCGCTCTCCATGATCAGGCTTTCGGTAATCTCGATTTCCAGACAATCCGGCGGAAGCCGGGCCGCCGTCAGACGGCTGCGCAGGGTGGCGGCCAGATCGCTGCGCTCGATCTGCGGAATGGCCACATTGATGGCCAGCCGCCCGAAGGCATGCCCGGCATCGAGCCAGCGCCGCGCCGCAGCACAGACCTGATCAAGCACCTGCTCACCGATCTGGATGATCTGGCCGGTACGCTCGGCCAGCGGAATGAAGTCGATGGGCGGCACCAGCCCGCGCTCGGGGTCGCGCCAGCGAACCAGGGCTTCCGCGCCGGTCATCCGGCCCGTGTGCAGGCTGACCTGCGGCTGGAACCAGACTTCGAATTCACGGTTTTCAATGGCACGGCGCAGGGCTGCTTCGCGGAAGAGGCGATCCTGCGCTTTCTCGGTCATCGACGCCTGGTAGAAACGGTAGGTATTGCGGCCGCCTTCCTTGGCGCCATACATCGCCGCGTCGGCATTACGCACCAGTTCAGTGGATGTTTTTCCATCACCGGGGAAGACGGCAATCCCGACACTGGCGGTCACCATGGCCCCCAGCCCATTCAGACTGAACGGCTGCTCGACGCTGGAGAGAATCTTGCGCACCACCTCGATGGCATCGCCGCCATCCTGCATGTTGGACAGGATCAGCGCGAATTCATCGCCGCCCAGACGGGCCACCGTGTCTTCGACGCGCACACAGGCACGCAGGCGCGCCGCCACGCCCTGCAGCAGTTGGTCCCCCACCGGATGACCGAGGCTGTCATTCACCGTCTTGAAACCATCGAGGTCCATCAACAGGACCGCCACCTGATGGTCGTAGCGCTGCGCCCGGTCAATGGCATGGGCCAGGCGATCCTGGAAGAGAACGCGGTTGGGCAACTCGGTCAGCGGATCAAAATGCGCCAGGTGCTCGAGTTTTTCCTGCGATTGCTTGATCGAGGAGATATCGGAGAAGACGCCGACATAATGCGTAACGTCGCCGGCTTCGTTACGCAGGGTGCTGATGGTCAGCCACTCCGGAAACAGCTCGCCGTTCTTGCGCCGGTTCCACAGTTCCCCACGCCAGACCCCGGCCTCCTGAAGGGTCCGCCACATCGTCTGGTAGAAATCTTCCTGATGGCAATCGGAGCGGAGGATGGCGGGTTTCTGGCCGAGGACTTCGGCCTCCTGATAGCCGGTAATCTCGGTAAAGGCAGGATTCACCGCCACAATGCGCGTGCTGGCATCAGTAATCAGCACACCCTCCGCCGTTGACGCCATCACCGCCGCAGAGAGTTTCAGACGCTCCTGCTGCAGCTTGTGTTCAGTCATGTCCACATCCATGCAGACAAAACCGATTCCGCCCTGATCCATCGGGATCGCAAAGGTGGTCGCCATCAGCGAAATGACGCGGCCATCCTTGTGGCGGGTATTGATCTCATACGGCCCGTAGGCTTGGCCGGAGGCCTTGATCTCGCGGGTAATCTCCAGGAAGGCATCAAAGGTAGCCTTGTCGAACAAGGTGCCTTCGGGAATCGTGCCCAGCATTTCTCCCGCCGAATACCCATAAAGCGTCTCCGACGCCGGGTTCCAGTAGAGTACGCGTCCGTCTTCGTCATACCACTGGATGGCCACTGTCGGCGTGTTCTCCAGATTGGCGAAGAGCTGTTGACGGGTGAGTTCCGCCGCCACTTCCAGACGCTGGCGTTCGGCGATTTCCTGCTCCAGTTCGCGCTGCCGCTGCCGCGCCTGCTGCAAATGCGAGGCGCGCAGCATGACGATGGTGCTGATCAACAGGCTGATCAGAATACCGACCTGAAAGAAGACGGAATGCAGCAGGCTGCGCGAATGCCAGCCGCCCACCGGCACGGCGGCCAGCTCCCAGGTCCCGCCTGGCACCTGAATCTCGGTGACGACCGGGCTGGCCGAAAAGACCGCCGGGTCGCCCTGGATCAAGCCCTGTGTATCCCGCTTGTCGCGCAGGGCATAACGGACACGCCCCTGCTCGCCTTGCATCAGCGGCGCCAGCAGGGACTCCACACGCGCCACAATGGCCACGGTCCCCCAGTAGGTTTCTTTGCCGTTGTGGGAGATAAATACCGGTGTCCGGTTGATCAAGGCCCGTCCGCCCTGCACCAGATTCACCGGACCGACCAGTACGGCATGGCGCAGTTCGCGCGCCAGTTTCACCGTGCGGTATTGCTCCGGCACCGACTCGTAACGCAAGCCGAGGACGCGCTCATTGCCTTCAAGCGGATAGACAAAGCGCACCACATCATCGGGGGCCGCTGCGATATTACGGATATGCGGGCTTTGCGCGATGGCCATGCGTGCCATTTCCGCATACAAATCGGGGGATACCCCCCGCTGGATGGCAATCAGGTTACACAAGCCGTCCGTGGCGCGAAAGGTCGCGTTGATGGTGCCTTCCAGGTCCGCCCGGACCGGGGCCAGTTCGATCAGGACGAGCTGGCGCTCATCGCTCGACTGACGTCGGAGATCGAGCCAACCCACCACGCCGCTGGCCAGCAAACACACCACCAGGGTCGCCAACGTGGCGACGATACTCATGCGACCAGGCAAAAAAGGCACCCGAATTCCCCTACTCCCGCGTTCTTTATAGCGGCATCCTAGCCCAGCGCCCAACCCGCCGGCAAGGTAACGAGGGTGTCCCCCGGGGAGGCTGTGCGTCGGTCTCCCCCGGGATCACCCTGTTTTGGCACAGCGCCTATCCCCCCGCCTGCGGATAACGGGCAAAAACCCGACTGCTGCCATCGCGCTGGACCAGCAAAACCGCATAGGGATCGCGACGTCCCCCGTAGGCCGGGCCATCCATCCCCGGCGACCCCACGGGCATGCCCGGCGCGGCCAGACCCAGGGCCTTGGGCTGCTCGCGCAGCAGGCGCTGGATATCACGGGCAGGCACATGCCCTTCGATCACATAGCCGCCAATCTGCGCGGTATGGCAGGAGGCGTAGCGCTCGGGCAAGCCCAGGCGCTGACGGGCGGCTTGATTGCCGGTGGGGTGCACCTGCACGGCAAAGCCCGCCTGCTCAAGGTGGGCAATCCAGTCCTGGCAACACCCGCAATTCGGGTCTTTCCAGACGTCGACCGTCGGCCGGGCCGCGCGGGTCAGGCCGGAGAGGCCGAGCCCCAGACCGAGGGCCGCGGCACCGAGCAGGCGACGACGCATCATGAGGGGACGCATCGCCGCCCCCTCAACGAACGACCACGCGAGCCTGCAGCGGGGCCTTGCCCGGCCACTGCACCTGCAGGAGCAGCTTGGCACCGGCGCTGTAAGTACCCTCGCCCGTCAGGCGGTTGGCGCCGGCTGCTTTCAAGAGCACTTCGCGCTTCTCTGCCCCGGCCAGGATGGTCAATTTGCCACTGGCCCCGTCCGTGGCGACAGGCGCCCCATGATTGCTGGCATGGACGGTGATCTTGCCGTCGGCACTGACGATTTCGAACTGCGCCTCACCGGCCTCGGCAACCACGCCGCCGAACTGCGGCTTGCCGTGATCGACATGGGCCTGCGCGCCGGTCATGGGCAGCGCCAGCGCAAACAGGGTGGCGGCGACGGTCAACAGGGTTTTTGCATGCATTTTCAAACTCCTTGCAGAAATGAATCAGAAATTGTCCTCGCCGCCTTCGGCGAGCAGACGTTGGGCCGGCTGTTGCCCGAACAACCAGAACAGGGCCGGGGTGATGAAGGTGTCGAGCAGGGTCGAACTGACCAGCCCGGAGAAGATGACGACCGCCACCGGATGCAGGATTTCCGTCCCCGGCTGCTCGGCCTCGAAGAGCAAGGGGGCCAGCGCAAAGGCCGCGACCAGCGCGGTCATCAGCACCGGCGTCAGGCGTTCGAGCGAGCCGCGCACGATCATCGGCAGACCGAACACCTCACCCTCGAAGCGCATCAGGTTGAGGTAATGGCTGATTTTCAGGATGCCGTTGCGGGTGGCGATCCCGGCCAGCGTGATGAAGCCGATCAGGGCCGCAACCGAGAGCGGCTGCCCGGAGAGCCACAGGCCGATCACGCTGCCGACCAGCGCCAGCGGCACGTTGGCCATGATCAGCCCGGCCAGCACGGCGGAGCGGTAGCGGCTGTAGAGCACCATGAAAATGAGCAGGGCCGAACCGAGCGCGAGCAGCGCAATCAGCCGTGCCGCTTCTTCCTGTGCTTGGAACTGGCCGCCGAGGGTAATGAAATAGCCTTCCGGCAACGGGAAGGCGGCAACCGCCGCACGCAGTTCATCGACGACCTCGGACAAGGCCCGGCCTTGCACGTTGGCCGAGATGACGATGCGCCGCCGGCCTTCGTCGCGGGTGATCTGGTTCGGCCCGTCGGCATCCTCGATGCTGGCCAGCTTGGAGAGCGGGACGCGCCCGCCCGGCGTTTCGATCAGCAGCTTGTCCAGGCCTTCCAGCGAGCGCCCGCGTTCCGGCAGACGAACGACGAGATCGAAACGGCGGTTGCCCTCGACGATCTGCGTCACCTTCTCGCCATCGACCAGAGTCTGCAGGCTGCGCGTCAGCTGCGCGGTCGAGATGCCGTAGCGGGCGGCCGCGTCGAAATCGACCCGCACCTTGATCTGCGGCGCCAGCACCTGCTTCTCGATTTCCAGGTCGGCCATGCCGGGAATTTTCGCCAGGCGCTCGCGCAGGAGCCCGGCCTGCGAGCGTAGCGTATCGAGATCTTCGCCAAAGAGCTTGATCGCGATCTGCGCGCGGACGCCAGAGAGCATGTGGTCGATGCGGTGGGCAATCGGCTGACCGAGGCTGAGGCTGGCCGGCAGGTCCTTGAGGCGCTGGCGGATGTCGGCATAGACCGCCTCCTTGGGCCGCCCGCCCGGCTTCAGCTTGATCTCGAACTCGGTCACATGCACGCCTTCGGCATGCTCGTCGAGCTCGGCCCGCCCGGTCCGCCGACCCATGTGCTGGATTTCCGGCAGGCCGCGCAGGGCCTGTTCCGCCGCACTGGCGATGCGGATCGACTCGGACAGCGTGGCCCCGGGATTGAGGCGCAGGCCGAGGGTGATCGAGCCTTCGTTGAACGGCGGCAGGAAGGTGGTCGGGAAGAACGGCACCGCCGCCGTCGCCAGCACGACCATCGCAGCCGCTGCGGCCACGGGCCCCTTGGGCGCCGCCAGGACGCGCTGCAGAGCCCGTGCGTAGTGGCCCTTGAGCCAGACCACCAGCCGTGTTTCGCCATGCGTCTCGCGCACCAGCGCCGGCAACAGGAGCGAGGCGAGCACGGGCGTGACCAGCACCGACACCGCCAGCGAGGCCAGGATCGAGACGATGTAGGCCACGCCGAGCGGCACGAACAAACGCCCTTCAATGCCGGGCAAGGCAAAAAGTGGCACGAACACGAGGGCGATGATCAGGGTGGCGTAGACAATGGCCGTGCGAACTTCCAGCGAGGCGGCAATCACCGTCTCGCGCACCGAATACGCGACACCGCTGGCTGCCTTTTCCTTCAGGCGGCGCAGGATGTTCTCGACATCCACGACCGCATCGTCCACCAGTTCACCGATGGCGATGGCCAGCCCGCCCAGCGTCATGGTGTTGATCGACAGCCCCAGCCACTTGAAGACCAGGATGGCGGTCAGGATGGACAGCGGAATCGCGGTCAGCGAAATCAGCATGGTGCGGAAGTTGCCGAGGAAGAAGAAGAGCACGCCCGCCACCAGGCAGGCAGCCAGGAGCAGCTTCATCTGCAGGTTACCGAGCGAGGCCTCGATGAAATCGGCCTGGCGGAAGATCACCTGCGGCGCGCTCATGCCGGCCGGGACGCTGGTTTTCAGCTCGGCCAGCGCGCTTTCGAGGCGCCGGGTGAGGTCGACCGTATCGGCCGTCGGCTGCTTCTGGATGCTCAGGATCACCGCCGGCGTGCCGCCCTCGGCATCGGCAAAACCGCCGTCACCGCGCTTGATCGCCGCCGCAAAACCGACTTCGGCGACCTGACGGAGCAGGATCGGCTGGTAGCCACTGACCGATTCGCGCGAGGTCAGTGCCAGATTGCGCAGATCGTCCAGACGGGCGCTGCGGCCCAGGTGGCGGATCAGGTACTCGCGGCCGTTGAGTTCAAGAAAACCGCCCGAGGTGTTGGCGGCAAAGCCGCGCACCGCGTCCTCGATCTGCGCCAGCGAAATGCCCAGCGTCGCCATCTTCTGGGTATCCGGCTGGACCTGGAACTGACGCACCTCGCCGCCGATCGGGATGACCTGCGAGACGCCGGCAATCGCCATCAGGCGCGGCCGGAGCACCCAGTCGGCGTACTCGCGGGCGGCCTTGGGATCGGCCTGGCCGCCCCGGATCGGAATGGCCACCAGCATGATCTCGCCCATGATCGACGACACCGGCCCCATGCGCGGCACGGCGCCGGGCGGCAGCGTCGCCTCCATGGCCGTCAGACGTTCGCTGACCATCTGCCGGGCGCGATAGACATCGACGCTCCAGTCAAAGGTCAGATACACGAAGGACAGACCGGCACTCGAAATCGAGCGTACGTTGGCGATGCCGGGCAAACCGCTCATCGCGGTCTCCAGCGGGAAACTGAGCAATTGCTCGACTTCCTCCGGGGCCATGCCGCCCGCCTCGGTCATCACCGTGACGGTCGGCTTGTTGAGGTCGGGAAACACGTCGACCGGCAGACGGGTCGCCTGCACGGCGCCCCAGACCATGAGCACCGCCGCCGCAACCAGCACGAACAGGCGGCTGCCCAGGCTTTTTTCGACTAACCATTGAAACATGGGCAGCTCCTAGCGAATCTGCGCGATCAGGCTGGCGCCCTGCACCACCACCCGCTCGCCGGCCTTGAGGCCGTCGGTCACCAGCACGCGCACGCCGTCGAGCGGCTCGCTGCGGATCGGACGGGCCTCGAAACGTTCCGGCGCCGTCTTCACCCAGACCACGATCTGGTTGGCGGTATTGCGGGTCAGCGCCGAGGCCGGCAACGGCAGGCCGCTGACGGTCGACTTCAATTTGACCTGCACTTTCACCGGCTGGCCCAGCGGCAGGGCCATGCCCGCCCCGGCCGCATGATTTTCGAAAATCAGCGGCAAGGCCTGCTCACGCAGCCGGCGCGGCGCCCCGACGAAACTCAGCGGAATGGCCTGCTGCTGGCTGCCCTCGCCGACAGCGACTGTGGCCGCAGCCACCTGATCGAGCGGGATCGGATCAAAGGCGGTGGCTTCAACATGCAGGCTGTCCGGATCGATCAGTTCGAAAATCAGTTCCTTCGGCTCCACCACCTGACCGACCACGGCATTGCTCGCAGCCAGCACGCCACTCACCGGCGCAACCAGCGCCTCCCGGCCGGACAAGCCGCCGCTCACCGCCGCCAGACGCCCTTTCAGGCTGGCCACATCGCTCTCGGCGGTATCGATGTCCTTTTTAGGCACCGTGTCAGCCAGTTCGCGCAGGCGCGCCAGACGTCGTTCGGCCAGGCCCAGGCTGGCCTTCAGTTCTGCCTGCAAGGCCGACTGGTTGGCCCGTTCGATGGCGCCGGATGCCGGCACCACCCAGGCCAGGATGTCGCCCTTTTTCACCTTGCTGCCTGCGGCCGGCAAACCATGCGGCCCGGCCGCCTCGATGCGGCCCGGGATCATGGCCTGCACACGGCCACCGACGTGCGGGTCCATGATGACCCGCCCCGGCAGTTCGAGCGTGCGCGGCAAATCGGCCGCGACCAGCGCCTGGGTCAACACCCCCATGCCGCGCTGGGCGGATTTGGGGAGAAAGACCGTCCCGTCCGGCAGGCGCAGCGGCGCATTGCCCGGCACCAGCACGGCTTTTTTCGCATCGCCATCGTCGTGTCCCTCATGCGCCCACGCCCCCGTGTTCAGGGCAGGCCCCAGCAGGAGCAGCGTCAGCATGGCAAGCGGTTTCAAATTCAGCCTCGTTTTCATACGGCACCTCCCCGCTTGCGACGCAACCAGACGAACACCAGCAGGCCGGACACTGCCAGCCCGACCCAGCGCCAGTCCGCGTCAAAGCGGCCCGGGGAAACAGAGTCGCCCGCCTCGACATGCAGTTCGCCAGCCAGGAGATCGCTGTCCTGCCCGGCAATGACGGTCAGGGCCAGCGGGTGATGGCCGGCGGCACGCAGCGGTTTCAACCAGGCCTCATCGGCCACCCAGTAATCGCCGGTCTCGGGCCGGAACACCGCTTTGACGCTGCGTCCGCCAGACTCGATGTCCACCGCTGCGCCCAGCACCGGCGCATTGCTGTCGGCCTGATCGATGTACCAGCTGAACCCCTCGGCCTTCAGTCGGCCAACGGCTTCGAAGCTTTCGCTTTCAAGCACGGCCACCGGCAGGGGCACGGCCCCCTCATCAGCGCGCACCAGGCCGGCCAGACAGAGGCCGACGGTCAACGCCATCCAGAGATGTTTTTTCATGTGTATTCCTTATTCCGGCAACAGGCCCAAGGCCTGGCGCCACTGCGAAATGCCCTGGGCCTGCGCGATGCGCGCCCGTACCAGCGCCCGCTCCGCCTCCATGGCTTCGCTTTCGATGCGCAAACGGGTGGGCAGGTCGGTCTCGCCCAGACGGAAGGATTTGTCGTAGAAACGGCGGTTTTCACGCGCCAGTTCGGCCCGTTGTGACGCGGCCTGCGCCTGCTGCCGGGCCGCCTCGACCCAGGCCGCATACGCGCCTTGCTCGGCATTGATCCGCGCCTGTTCGCGCTGCAGTTCGACTTCAGCCTCCACCGCCTCGGCATTGGCCGTGGCCAGCCGCGCTTCGTGCCGAGGACCGGCACCGAAAGGCACGCGCAATGCCAGCGCCCAGGTCTGATCGAAGGCCTCGCCGCCGGTCGACCGATCACGCCGGGTCGAAATCGTCAGTTCGGGATTACTCCGCGACTGCACGCGCGCCAGGGCTGCCTGCTGCCGGGCCACCTCGGCCCGCCCCTGCAAGGCCTGAACACGCGGGTGCGGTGCCGTTGCACCGGCTGCGGCGGGCTCAGGTTCCGGAACGATCTCGGGGCTGGCCGGCAAGGGCGCCCCCAAGGCCTGCAAGCGGTAGCGGGCCAACTGCTCGGCGGCACCGGCCTCGGCCACTTGCGCCTCGGCCTGGGCACGCGCACCGGCCGCCTGATTGAGATCGGCACGCGACAAATCACCGGCATTGAAACGACGGGCCACGTCATCGCGCAGACGGCTGGCCGCAGCCAGCCGCGCCTGTGCCAGATCGGCTTCATTGGCGGCGGCCAGCCAGGCCCACCAGGCATCCCGGACAAATTGCGCGAGGTTGAGCTGCGTCGACCGCTGGCGGGCGTGCAAGGCCTCCCCTTCGGCTTCCGCGAGGGCTTGCGACTGACTGCGCTCGCCCGGCAGCCAGAGCGGCAAGACCAGCCCCAGCTCCTGCTCGCGGCTGCCGCGATCCCGGTTGTAGCGATCGGTTCGACCGCCGACTTCGATGCTGGGCGGGGCCGCCGTCCAGGTGGACGCGGCTTCGCGCTGCGCCGTCGCGGCGCGGGTCCGCTCCGAAAACGAGGCCGCTGCCGGCTGGCCGGCCCAGGCCTGTTCAAAAAATACCGCCAGGGCACCCCGGCCCGGCGGCGGATTCGGATGAGCCGCATCCGCACGCGCCGGGGCGCTTGCGCCCAGGCTCAAGGTCAATAGCACTGCTGATAACTGTGCGAGCTGAAAAAAGGCACGCATGATGAATCACTCCGGTTGTAATACATGACAACCGGCGGCCAGCCTACGGCCCCAGGGGCCGCTTTCAAAAAGGGAGAAAGTCGGTCAGCCGCCGCCCTCAGGCGGCGTGACGGGGCGGACGTTCAAGCCCGTCCGGGGCGCGGGAAGAAAAAGCCGTTTCGGCACGGTCGACCGTCGCCCGGCTGGCACGTGGCAGCGGCAAGGCCAAGCCCTGCCCCAGCCCGGCCTGGAGATGCCCCAGCACATGGCCCGGGCAGCAGTGATGCTGGAGATCGCCGTCTGCCGGCGAACTGGCGTGCGTGTCGCTCGCCAGTGCATCGCCCTTGGCATGGCCGTGGCAGTTCTCCTCGGCCAACTGAGGCGCATGGTGCATGTCGCCCAGCGTCGCGCTCGCGTCATGCGGCGTCATGCCTTCCAGCATCTCCCAGCCGAAACTCGGCGAGAAGACGGTGGCCAGCATCACGGCAAGGACGAGACGGGCGATCAGATGACGAAAGGCACGCATGCGCCGACTATAGCCAAAAGTGCGCTATTTGCAAACGATTCGCATCAAAAAATCTGGCCTCAAACCGCCACCAGCGTCTGGCGTCCGTACCACTCTTCGCCCGCCGGTACGGTCACGGCCGTATCGGCGGCAGCGGCTTCGATGCAGAGCATGTGACGCCAGCCGTCCGCCGGCATGTCCTTGAGCGCCGCGCATTGCTCGACCCACGGGTTCCAGATGACGACATCCGGGAAACCCTGGCTCTGAATGCCGGTACTGAGGTTGCCGGCCTGCACGAGTTGCGGGCGGCGGATCTGGCGATACACGCGATCCGTCTCGGCCTCGATCAGCAGTTGGGTGCCGGTGTCACGCTGGACCGTGTTGCCCTTGGCGGCGTCGCGGTAATCGTGGCCGTAGAGGCCTTCGATGGCCACATCCTCGACCTGCACGGTGCGCAGATAGGTGTGCAGGGCGCCGGTGAACGTGAAGTCGGTCTCGCCGGTATTGGCCACGCACAGTTCGAAGTCGATGCGGTCCGTCTCGACCATCACGGTCAGTTCGAGCTTGAAGGCATGCGGCCACAGGGCGCGGGTTGCTTCGTCATCCGCGGTTTCCATGGTGACCAGCGCGTAATCGTCACCGGCCCGGCGCGCCGCCACATCCCACAGGCGGGTGCGGACAAAACCGTGCTTGGGCAGGTCGCCCAGGTTGGCGAACTGCGGGAAGCACACCGGCACACCACCGCGAATCGGCTGGCTGCCGTCGAACACGGCCTTGTCGGACAGAAAGAGGCGCTCACGCCCGTCCGGCGTGGTCCAGGAGAGCACCTGGCCGCCGAGACGGCTGATGACGGCGGCAGCGCCGCGCGGGCCGGTCAGGCGCAGGGCCTCGATACCGTGGAAGTCAATGGTTTCAATGGTCGGTTTCATGCGTATTCTGGACTAGGGTCAGGCGTGTACGTAGGGAAAGCAGCTCGATCTCGTCGCCCAGCAGGGTCACGCTCCCCTGCCGGCGGTTGTCGCCGGTGTCGCTGTACTCGAAGGCATAAATGCGGCGCAGGCGCAGTTGACCGTCGTCATCGCGCGCCAGGCGAACACCCCGCCCCGCCACGCTTTCGTCGAGAAACTGCCAGCCCTCTTCGGCACAGGCGCGACGGGCGGCCTCAATGCCGATTTCGCGGACTTTCAGGGTATCGAGCCAATACCAGGCGCCGACGGCGGCCAGGCAGAGGAAAAAGGTTTCGGTGAGCGGCATGGGGCCGCAGTATACTTCGCCCATGCTCAGTTACCGTCATGCCTTTCACGCCGGCAACCACGCCGACGTCCTCAAGCACCTGATCCTGCTGCAGATCGCCCAGTACATGGGCGAGAAGCCGGCAGCGTTCTGGGTGATCGATACCCATGCCGGGGCCGGCCGCTACGCGCTCGACTCCGCCCAGGCCAACAAGCTCGCCGAATGGCGCGATGGCGTCGGCCGCCTGTGGGACGCGAAAAGTTTGCCGCCGGCGGCGGTCGACTATCTGGATTTCGTCAAAATGCTCAATCCGGACGGTCAATTGCGTCATTACCCGGGTTCGCCCTGGCTGGCCGGCCAGTTGCTGCGCGACAGCGATCGCCTGCGCCTCTTCGAACTGCACAGCACCGACATCCAGTACCTGCAGGACTGCTTCAAGGGCGCCGGGCGCAAGGTGCAGATCGCCAACAGCGACGGCTTTGCCGGCCTCAAGGCCCTGCTCCCGCCGCCGCCGCGCCGGGCGCTGGTGCTGATCGATCCGTCCTACGAGACGAAGCCCGACTACGCCAACCTGATCAAGGCCATGCAGGAAGCCCTGAAGCGCTTCGCCACCGGCACCTACGCGATCTGGTACCCGATGCTCTCGAAGATCGAGTCACGCCAGCTGCCGGGCCGCCTGAAGGGCCTCGGCGCCAAGAACTGGCTGCACGCCACGCTGGAAGTCAGCGCCCCGTCGCCGGACGGCATCGGCATGTACGGCAGCGGCATGTTCATCATCAACCCGCCGTGGACGCTGGAAAAAACCCTGCACGAAACACTCCCCGCGCTGACCAGCCTGCTGGCCCAGGGACCGGGCGCCAAGTACACGCTGGAGAGCGAGGGCGACTGAGTTCGGCCGCGGCCTCAACGCCGGCCTGTTTTAATCCGGGTACTGCCTTTGCCTGCGGGTGGTGCCCGGCGTCCATGCCTGAGCCCACAAGCTTCTGCACACTTCAGCAGGCCTAGTGAGCCTCGCCAAGGCTATCGAGCCCACCGCTCAGCACGCGCACATCGAACCCTCTCTGCGCCAGCAGAAAAGCCGCTGCGCTGCTGCGTCGCCCACTCTGGCAAATCAGGATGCAGGGCTTTGTGCGGTCCAGCGTCGCCACCTTCAGGCGCAGCAGGTATAGCGGAATATTGATGCTCCCGCGCAAGGAGCCGGTCGCAAACTCGGACTCCAAGCGCACATCCACCATCTGCGCCCCCTCTTTAACCATTCTGCCAGCCTGCAAGACATCGACCTGGCTGACCAGTGAGGTTTTGAGCAAGGCATGGAAGTCCGCAGCCGACAGACGCATCAACTGCCCGTCCGTCAGCATCTCGATACTGGCATTTCGAGGCTCCCCCGAAATCAGGGCCTCTTCGCCAAATCCTTGCCCCGGCCCAAGCTCCGCCAAGGTGATCGGCAAAGCCCCCGCTGTCATGCGGGAAACCCGGGCGCGACCGCTGCGGATCAGATAGTAATCGGTACCGGCATCCCCCTGACGGATCACACACGCTCCGGCTGAGAGGCTGAGAGGCTGAAATCGGGCAAACAACTGATTCAAATTTGCCGGAGGCAATTTTTCGAAGGCGGGGTTACGCAAGAGGTCGAACATCCACTGAGGATCATCCCCCTCATACTCCGTCACCTCATAGGCCGTTGCCTGATCACGCGCCAACAGATGATCGAGATCATCTTCAGAAAAAACGACCAGCTGGCACTGGCTGGCGGCATGGCAACGATGCCCACGTGGTCGCTGGCGGGACAAGGCTGACCGAGCCGATGGCGCCCCGGCAACGATGCGCAGGGGCAGTTTTCCATCCTCTGCATCCAGTACCACCTCCCCCGACAAGAGGTAGTAGCTCAATGTATCCGTGGCCTTTCTGGCAAACACTTCCTGGCCGGCGTTCAACGTCAGCACCTTTCCCAGCTGACAGGCCTGCGCCAATGCGGCGGCAGACAGATCGGAAAGCGGAA
Source organism: Dechloromonas sp. ZS-1 (assembly GCF_039649255.1). Taxonomy (NCBI): domain Bacteria; kingdom Pseudomonadati; phylum Pseudomonadota; class Betaproteobacteria; order Rhodocyclales; family Azonexaceae; genus Dechloromonas; species Dechloromonas sp. ZS-1. The sequence goes on from NZ_JBDIYD010000002.1 coordinate 248,614, forward strand.
CAAACTGCGAGAGGTCGCTGGGATTGAGCATGATGGGCCTTGGAAGGAAAGGGCAAGCGCGTGACAGGAGGATGTTACCAGTTTTCCCATTTTCGACGCTTTCGCATCATTTGCCCGGCCGATGAAGGACGAGCGCGTCCGATCCACTCAGACTGCATCGTACTTCGCCCGCGATCCCTTGAAGCGATCGACCGGATACTTCGCCGCATTTTTCTCGAGTTTCTGCTCGGCAGCCTCGATCAGGTCGATCCCGGCTTTGTCCGCCACCAGCAGCAAGTAGAGCAGGATGTCGGCGCACTCGTCGCGCAGGGCTTCGGCCTTGAGCGGGTCGGTCGGCAGGGCTTCGACTTCCTCATCCTTCAGCCATTGCGTAAGTTCAAGCAACTCCCCGGCTTCGAGATTGAGGGAGACGATCAGGTTGCGCAGCGAATGGAACTGCGCCCAGTCGCGCGCATCGCGAAAAGCCTTGAGGGCGGCGGTCAACGTCGTCAGGTCGCGCATTTTCAGCTCCGGGTAAACAGGCGGGCATCTTGCCACAGGCCGGGGCGGCTACAATGCCGCTTCGTTCATTGCATGGTTGCGTCATGAAAGCGGTTTCGCTCAACACCCGGATTTTGATCGGCTGTCTCGCTGGCATGGCGGCGGGCTTCTGGCTGCATGGCGCGCCGGCCGAGACCAGCGGTCCCGTGCTCTATGGTGCCAAGATGCTGGGCAACCTGTTTCTCGATCTGCTGCGCATGGTGCTGGTGCCGCTGGTGTTCGCCTCCATCGTGACCGGCGTGGCCAATCTGCGCGCCCACCATCGCATGCACCGGGTGTGGACGACGACCCTGCTGTTTTTCTTTGCCACGATGGGCATCGCCATCCTGATCGGCTTTGGCGCCGCCCACCTTTTCCGTCCGGGCGAAGGCATGCAGCTCGCGATGTTTGCCGAGGCCACCGCAAATTACCAGGCCCGTCAGATGCCGCTCCCGGACTACATCGCCCAGTTCTTGCGCGGCCTGTTCCAGAACCCGTTCAAGGCGCTGGCGAGCGGCGATATCCTGGCCATCGTCATCATTGCGCTCTTTCTCGGCATTGCCCTGGTCGTCGGCGGCGAGCGCTTCGACCGCCTGCGCGCCTTGTTCACCGAACTGCAGGACCTCTGTCTGCTGGTCGTCGGCTGGATCATGCACCTGGCGCCGCTGGGCCTCGCTGCCCTGCTCCTGCAACTGGTGGCCACGCAAAAAGCGGATCTGCTGGCCAGCCTCGCTCACTTTATCGTCGTCGTGACCGGCACCACGCTCTTCCATGGCCTGATCGTCCTGCCCGGCATCCTGTGGCTGATCACCGGCATCTCGCCCATCCGTTTTCTCAAAGGCGCCCGCGCAGCCCTGATCACCGCTTTCGTGACCAGTTCCAGCGCCGCCACGCTGCCCATCACCTTGCGCTGCACCGAACAGCACCTGCATGTCCGGAAGGACATCGCCAGCTTTGTCGTGCCGCTGGGGGCGACGGTCAACATGGACGGGACGGCTCTTTACGAGGCCGCTGCCGCGCTCTTTGTCGCCCGGCTGGCCGGGATCGAGCTGGACATCGCCAGCCAGATGATCATCTTTGCCGTCGCCATGCTCGGGGCCATCGGAGCGCCGGGGATTCCCAGCGTCGGCATGTTGTCCATGGTGCTGGTGCTCGAGTCCGTCGGATTGCCGACCGAGGCCATCGCCTTGTTGTTGCCCATCGACCGCCTGCTCGACACCACCCGCACCGCGGTCAATGTCGAGGGGGACATGGTCGGGGCCTTGATTGTCCAGAAGCTGACTGCAGATCAGCCCACGTCCTGAGGAGAACCCCATGCTTACCGTGACCGTCCAGGGCCGGCAGCTCGAATACCTGCGCCTGCCTTCCGCCCATCCGCGCCCCGATGCGCCCCCCATCGTTTTCCTGCACGAAGGCCTGGGATCGATCTCGATGTGGCGCGACTTTCCGCAGCAGGTCGCCGATGCCACCGGCTGCGAGGCCATTGTCTATTCGCGCTACGGCTACGGCCGCTCGACCCCGCGCGACGGCACACCGCGCACACCGCGCTACATGCACGACGAGGCCCTGCTCGCCCTGCCTGAATTCCTCGATCACCTGGCCATCGATCAGTACATCCTGTTCGGCCACAGCGACGGCGGCTCGATTGCCCTGCTCAACGCCGGCCAGGGCCGTACCCGCCCACGCGGCATTGTCGTGCTGGCCCCGCACGTGATGGTTGAAGACATCACCCTCGCCGGCATCAGGGCCGCCCTGCAGGTCTGGCAGACGACCGACCTGAAGGCCAAGCTGGCCAAACACCACCGCGATGTCGATTCGGTGTTTCATGCCTGGACCGACATCTGGCTGCACCCGGATTTCCGCAACTGGAACATCGAGGACTGCCTGCCCGGCATCACCTGCCCGGTGCTCGCCATCCAGGGCGAGGATGACGAATATGCGACGATGGATCAGATCGACCGCATCGCCGCCGGCGCCCGCGATGTGGATCTGGTCAAACTGGCCGACTGCCGGCACTCGCCCCACAAGGATCAACCTGCCGCCGTGATCGAGGCGACGCGGGCCTTTGTTGCCCGTTCACTCGACTGAGCGACGGTCGACCGTCGAAAACCCCGAAAAACCGATATCAGGAGACCTGCATGCCCACCTACCAACTTGGCGACAAAACCCCGCAGATCGGCGACAACGCCTGGATCGCCCCGAACGCCACCGTGATCGGCGACGTCCGCCTCGGCAAAAATGCCTCGATCTGGTGGAACGCCACGCTGCGCGGCGATAACGATCCGATCCACATCGGCGACAACACCAATATCCAGGACGGCTCGGTGCTGCATACCGATGAAGGCGTGCCCATGCACATCGGAAACGACGTCACCGTCGGCCATCTCGTCATGCTGCACGGCTGCACCGTCGGTGACGGCAGCCTGATCGGCATCGGCTCCGTCGTGCTCAATCGGGCGGTGATCGGCAAAGGCTGCATCGTCGGGGCCAATACGCTGATTCCGGAAGGCAAGGTCTTCCCGGACAAGGTGCTGATCGTGGGCTCACCGGGCAAAGTGGTCCGCGAGTTGAGCGACGAGGACGTGGCACGCCTGAAAAAATCGGCCGAGCACTACGTCGACAACGCCGCCCGTTACCGGACGACGTTGTCGGAAATCTGAACCCGCCGCAGGCGCGGATCAGGCAGCCGGGTTGCCTGCGTAGACATACCCACGCAGTCCGGCCATCACTTCTTCAAAAACCGACTCGAAGGCGGCCAGCTTGGGCTGCCATTGCGCGGCATCGCCCGATTTGATGGCTGATTCCAGATCCGCCGCCACCTGTTGCAACCCCTCGGCACCGATGGTCCCGGCACTGGATTTGAGTGAGTGCACCAGCATCCCCGCCGCATCGAGATCGCCGCGCTGCAAGGCTTCGCCGATCCCCATGCCGTTACTGGACTGAGATTTCAGGAAGAGTTTGAGCAAGCGCTCGTACAACTCGGCATTGCCGAAACAGCGCGACATGCCCCGCTCGCGGGAAATACCCGGCAAGTCCTTGGCATCGCTCCCCGTTGCCTGCTCCGCCGCACCGGCCTCATCCACCGATGCACGCACGTTCTCCCAGACCGGCGCCCAGCGGGCCAGACTGGCAAACAGGGCCAGCGGGTCGAACGGCTTGCTGATGTAATCGTTCATCCCGGCCGCCAGACAGGCCTCGCGATCCTTGGCCAGCGCGTGGGCGGTCATGGCAATGATGGGCAGATTGCTGAAACGCGCCTCCTGACGCAGGCGGCTGGTCGCCTCGAAGCCATCCATCACCGGCATCTGGATATCCATCAGCACTGCGTCGTACTGGGTATGCGCGAGCTTTTCCAGGGCCTCACGGCCATTACCTGCGACCTCCACCCGCACGCCGGCCACCCCTTCAAGCAGGTCCTGCGCCACCTGCTGATTGAATTCATTGTCCTCAACCAGCAGCACCCGCATACCGCGAATACGCGCCAGATACGGCGCGGCAGCATCCGACTCGCTGGCCAGCTGCCCTGATTCGACATAGGTATCGCGGGGAGCCATCACCGTCATGATCGTATCGAACAACGACGACACACTGACCGGCTTGGTCAGATAGGCATCCAGGGCCTGATGCCGCGCCCTGTCCGCCACATCCGTGCTGCCATACGCCGTCACCATGATGATTTTGGGTGAGCCATAACGCGCCGGCTCGTTCCGGATACGCCGGGCAGCCTCGAAACCATCCATGCCGGGCATGCGCCAATCCATCAAAACCAGTTGATAGGGGGCCCGCTGCACCTCGGCGGCCAGCATGGCCATGCCTTGCTCCGCCGACTCGGCCAGACTGGGCTCGTACCCCAATGCACCGAGGAAGCCCTGAAAGATATCGCGCGAATTGGCACTGTCATCGATTACCAAAACGCGACCAATGGCATGCGCCGGTACGCTGCGGCGGGCGGACTGTACCGGATTCTGGCCCAGCCCGAAACAGACCGTGAAACTGAAATCACTGCCGATGCCGGGCTCGCTCCGCACCGAGATCTCGCCCCCCATCAGGCTGACCAGGCGCTGACTGATGGCCAGCCCCAAGCCGGTACCCCCATACTTCCGCGTCGTCGAGTTATCGGCCTGGGTGAAGGGCTGGAAGAGCTTGGCCACTTGATCAGGGGCCATCCCGATCCCCGTATCGCGCACCGTAAAGCACAAGGTCACTTTCTGGTCGCTCCAGTCGACCCGATCCACGGCCACAATGACGATCTCGCCCTGCTCGGTGAACTTGACCGCGTTATTGCACAGGTTGACCAGCACCTGACGCAGACGCAAGGGGTCGCCGATCAGGCTGTCCGGCAACTCCGGCGGTGTATTGATCAGGAACTCCAGGCCTTTTTCCTGCGCTTTCAGCGCAATCAGGGCAGTCACCTTCTCAAGCACTTCGTTCAGGCTGAATTCACCTTCCTCAAGCTCCATCCGTCCGGCCTCGATCTTCGAAAAATCGAGAATGTCATTGATGATCCCGAGCAGGGAATCGGCCGCCGTTTTGATCTTGGCAACGTAATCGTGCTGGCGCGGCGTGAGGCCCGTACGCAGGGCAAGATCGGCCATCCCGATAATCGCATTCATCGGGGTCCGGATTTCGTGGCTCATGTTGGCGAGAAATTCGCTCTTGGCCCGGGTAGCAGCCTCGGCCAGATCCTTGGCCTCATTGAGTTCGCGCGTCCGCGCGCCGACCCGCTCCTCCAGGCGCTGATTGGATTCGCGCAGGCTGTTCTCGGCCTCCTTGCGTGACGTGATATCAACCATGGAAACGAGGTAATCGTCCTTGAACGACGCGCCCAACATGGCCGTATCGAACAGCATGACCAGTTGTTTTCCCTGCTTGGTCTGAACCAGCGCCTCGACCGGCTCAGGATCGTGGCCATCCTCAATCTTGCGCTGGAATTGGGCCCAGTAGGTCTGAACATGCTCCCGATAATCCGCATCCGGATAGGCACTCCGCCACCATGCCGCCGTATCGGGCAAATCGGTCATGTCGTAGCCCAATGTCCGGATGAACGCGGCATTCATGAAAACCAGTCGGTCATTGGAGCAGATCACCATCGGCACAGGCGATGCCCTCAACAAGGAACGGAAACGCTCCTCGCTCTGACGCACCGCCTCATAGCGCTGAATGATCAATTCCGCCGCCTTGCGCAGGGAGTCGTCCAGAGAGTCCAGTTCGCCAAAATAGCGCCAGGTCTTCTCCGGCAGTCCCGCCCCCTCACCGACCGCCACCGCATGTTCGCGGACACGCGCCAGCGGACGCAAAATCAGGTAGCGCAAGAGCAAAAACAGGCTGATCACCAGCAACAGGTCGAGCAGAATGATCCCGGACAACAGCAACTGCAGGCTTTTCTGCAGGTGGGCTTCCAGTGCCTTCGGGTTGCCATAGAGTTTGAGATCGGCCAGGACACGGTCCGGGGCATAGTTCACCTGGCGAACGATCACCCGGAGATCGTCCCCCTCGGGCAGCGCCTGGCCGCTGACCACATTCCAGTTTTCATCGCGGGTCAGCAGAAAACGCTGTTGTCCGTCAGAAACCTCAACGGCGTGAATCGAGGGCATCCGCATGGCGCTACGCATGATCGCCAGGACCTGCAACTCATCGATATCCCAGAGCGGGCCACGCAACGCCGCCACCAGTTGGTCAGCCGACATCTCGAGTGTGTTCTCGAATTGCGTATATTGGGTACGCCGTTCATTGTCATGAAAAATGAAGGCCGCACCGCCCAGAATCAGGGTGGTCACGCACACCAGTCCCAGTGCCACCAAAACCGTAATCGACGACCTGAACAGCTTCATCCCCGCCCCCTGCCTGAACACCTTACTTGTTGGCACACGCCTCTCGCCCCTATGCCAACGAAGATTAGCCCGCCCGGATGCTTGCGACAAGCATTCGGCGCCATTTTCCAAGCGGAAATCGCCCCCCCGTGGCATTGGGGAAGCCCCCTAGCGGGTAGCGGGAACAGGTAACATCATGATCTGTCTGACGCACACCCCTGTTTGACCGGATACCGCATGACCACCAGCCTTCCTGAAATTGTTGCCGCCCTGATTTTCGGCATTGCCGTTCTTCACACCTTCTCGACCAAGCTGTTCAGCCATCTGGCGCATGTCCAGCCGCGGCATGCCGGGCTTTGGCACCTCCTCGGCGAAGTCGAGGTGGTGTTTGGCTTCTGGGCCTTCATCCTGATCCTTGCCCTGTTCTGGCTCACCGGACAGACGGCGGCGGTCGACTATCTGGAAAGCCGGAATTTCACGGAGCCCATGTTCGTTTTCGTGATTATGGTCATTGCCGCCAGCCGCCCCATTCTCAACACCATCATTGGCTTGATCAACGGGCTGGCTCGCCTGCTGCCCCTCTCGCCGGCGGTGGGTGTGTATTTTCTTTGCCTGTCCGCCCTTCCCCTGCTGGGCTCTTTCATCACCGAACCTGCGGCCATGACACTGGCCGCCCTGATGCTGCGTGACCGCTATTTCTCGCAAAGGCTGTCGCCGCGCCTGCAATACGCAACGCTCGGTGTCCTCTTCGTGAATATCTCGATCGGCGGCACCCTCACCCATTTTGCCGCCCCGCCCGTCCTCATGGTGGCAGCCACCTGGGCCTGGGATACGGCTTTCATGTTCACGACATTCGGCTGGAAAGCCGCCCTGGCCGTCATGGTCAACGCGCTGGTCGTGACCTTCCTCTTCCGCCAGGAACTACAGGAAAAAACGGCGGAAGCCCGGCAAGATCACACCACCGCTACGCCGATCACGGTAGCCGGCATCCATCTGGTGTTTCTGGTGGGCGTGGTGCTCTTTGCTCACCACCCCGCGATGTTCATGGGCCTCTTTCTGCTCTTCCTCGGCTACACCGAAGCGTACAAGCAGTACCAGTCGCCCCTCATCCTGCGCGAGGGCCTGCTCGTTGCCTTCTTCCTGGCCGGCCTGGTCGTTCTGGGCGGCCTCCAGCAGTGGTGGCTGCAACCCAGCCTGACCAGCGTCGAACCTTCTGTCCTGTTCTATCTGGCCACAGGCCTCACGGCCATCACCGACAATGCCGCCCTGACTTATCTGGCCTCGCTGGTCGAGGGCGTCAGCGATGAATTCAAATACGCCATCGTCGCCGGCGCGGTCACCGGAGGCGGCCTCAGCATCATCGCCAATGCGCCGAATCCCGCCGGTGTGGCCATCCTCAAATCGCACTTTGCCGATGAGTCGGTCAGCCCGCTCGGCTTGCTCGCCGCAGCCATGCTGCCAACGCTGGTTGCGATGTTGGCCTTCCTGCTCCTCTGAGTGGACTGCAATCGGTCGTACAATCGCACCATAAGAAAATGGGGAGAAGCACATGACACGTACGCTGAGAGGATTCATCTGCCTGGCCGCCGGCCTGCTCACCAGCCTGAACGCACTGGCTGACCGCGAACTCCTGATTTATTGCGGGATCACGATGATCCGGCCGATGACCGAACTGGCTCAGCAATTCGAGCGCAGCCAGAAAGTGAAGGTCACCCTGACCCAGGGAGGCTCTGAAGATCTTTATCAAAGCCTGAAAAAGAGCCGTCAGGGGGACCTTTATCTACCGGGTGAGCCCAGCTATCGCACCAAATACCTGAGCGAAGGGTTGCTCGGCGAACATCGCGTGGTCGGCTACAACCAGATTGCCATTTTTGTCCCGAAAGGTAATCCGAAACAGGTCAAAGCCGATCTCAACGAATTGCTGCGCAAGGACCTGGCCCTGATTCTCGGCAATGCCGAGAGCGGCAGCGTCGGCCTGGAAAGCAAACGCATACTCGATGAACGCAAACTCTTTCCGAAAGCCGTGTCCCGCGCCATGCTGATGCCGGACTCCCGTGCCATCAATCTGGCCCTGCGCCGTGGCGAAGGGGATATCGCGCTCAACTGGCGGGCAACGGCCTTCTTTCCCGACAATGCACCCCATATCCAGGCGCTGGATCTTGATGCACGCACGGCCCCCCTGCAGGCCTTGCTGCTGATTCAACTCAACTTCTCGAAAAATCAGCCGCTGGCACGCCAGTTCTCTGAATTTGTTGCCGGCCCGGAAGGCCAGGCCGTCTTCCGCAAATTCGGTTTCCTCGACAACCGTAGCGCGCCCTGACCCCGCCGTGATCCAACGTTCGCTGACCAGCCGATTCCTGCTTGCACTGCTGGCCCTCTTCCTGACGGGCTTTCTCGCCATCGTCGGGGTCAATGCCGTGATCAGCAATCTGATCGACGATCTCGATGCGCAAAGCGCCAATGAGCGGGCACGGCTGTTCATTGGTGAGCACATCGCCAACACCATTCGCCAGATCGAAAGTCATTTTTTCCAGTTTGCCGTGGCGGGTGAAGCCACCCGTCAACGCCTGAGCCGGGACATCCTGCGCAGCACGAATGAGCTGGAACATGCCATTCATGTCCTGCAATCGGGCGGCGTGGTCACGAAACGTCTTTATCTGAACATCGAGGGCTACGACGAAACCGTGCGCCAGGAGTACTACCAGCCCGATGCCGGCAACTCGAAATTCGTCCTCGAAGTCATTGAAATCTCGCCCTACATCGATCAACTCCGCACGCGCCTCGCCACGCTGGATGCCACGCTCAGCCGCCAGGAGCATTGCGCCGAAAACGATGTCGCCTGTTTCCGCACGACCCGGGAGCAACTGCTCTATCAGTACAAGAGCATCCCCTCCTTTTTCTTTCGGCTGAACGAAAACGCCAACCGCCTGTTTTTTGTCGGCAACAACCAGTTGCAAGCATTGGAACAGAAGCTGCAGGAGCAAAAACGCAATCTGCTGCATACCCAACTGGCGATTGTCGTTCTGGTCGTCCTGACCGTGATGCTGCTGGGCTGGCTGGCCATGCGCCGGATCGAGGCCACTCAGGCACATATCGAGCGCGCCCGCGAGGCGGCCGAGGCCGCCAACATCGCCAAATCGCAGTTCCTGGCCAACATCAGTCACGAAATCCGGACGCCGATGAATGGCATCATCGGGATGACGGAACTGCTCCTGGAAAGCCCGCTCAACCCGGAGCAGACAGAACAGCTCAGCATTGTCCGGAATTCGGCCAATCACCTGCTGCAGATCATCAACGACATTCTGGATTTCTCGAAAATCGAATCGACCCAGATTCAACTCGAAAGCATCCCGCTGTCACTGGCCGATCTCTGCCACGAGTCGCTGGAAAACATTGCCGTACGCGCCCGCGCCAAAGGGCTGCAGATTCGCGAAACGATCCCGCCCGACCTGCCGCCCCAACTGCTCGGCGACCCGGTCCGCTTGCGCCAGATCCTGCTCAATCTGCTCGGTAATGCTGTCAAATTCACCGACCGCGGCCATATTGCACTCACCGTTGACAGCATGCCGTCCGAACAGCCGGACATCTGCCGGGTACAGATCACGGTCAGTGACAGCGGGATCGGCATCCCGGAAGACAAGCTCGAGGAGGTCTTCAAGGCCTTCACCCAGGTCGACGCATCGACAACGCGACGCTACGGCGGCACCGGCCTCGGCCTGACCATCTGCCGACGCCTGGTCGAACAGATGCACGGTGAGATCAGGATCGACAGCGTCCTGGGCCAAGGCACACGTTTTGTCGTCACCCTGGCCTTGCCCCGCGTGCCGGAGCAAGTGTCCGCCCCGGTCGACGTGCTGCAGCCAGCGGAAAAGGCTCGCCCCCTGAACATCCTGCTGGTCGAAGACACCGTCCTCAACCAGCGCGTTGCCAGCAAGCTCCTCGGCAACTGGGGCCACCATGTCACCATTGCCGATCACGGCGGCAAGGCACTCGACATCCTGAATGAACACACCTTTGACCTGATCCTGATGGACATGCAGATGCCCATCATGGACGGCATCGAGGCCACAGAGAAAATCCGGGCCCGCGAAGCCCGCACCGGCCAGACACCGGCATGCATTTTTGCCATGACCGCCAACGCAGCAGAAGGCGACCGCCAACGCTGCCTCGAGGCGGGCATGAACGATTTCGTCACGAAACCCATTAACGCACAGGCCTTGCAGGCCCTGCTTGCCCGTACTTTCCCCGCAGACACATGACTGACCAGCTGAACCTGTTTAACGCCCCGCAACCTGCCGAATCACCGGAGACGCCGCCGCCCCTGCCCCCGGCAGCCCAGGCTGCAGCACCGGACATTCCCTCACCGGCCGACTACGCTGCCCGCCGCTACCTCGAATATGCGATGAGCGTCGTCACCGGCCGCGCCCTGCCCTCCAATGCCGACGGCCAGAAGCCGGTGCAGCGCCGCATCCTCTACGCCATGCACCGCATGGGCCTCTACAAGAGCCCAAAGCACGTCAAATCGGCGCGCGTCGTCGGCGATGTGATCGGTAAATACCACCCGCACGGCGATTCCTCGGTCTACGACGCCATGGTGCGCATGGCCCAGGACTGGAACCTGCGCTATCCGGTGGTCGACGGCCAGGGCAACTTTGGTTCGCGCGACGGCGACAACGCCGCCGCCATGCGCTACACGGAAGCCCGCCTGACGCCGATTGCCGAACTGCTGCTCGCCGAACTCGACGAAGGCACGGTTGACTGGAAGCCGAACTACGATGGCGTCAATGACGAACCCTGCCTGCTCCCGGCCCGCCTGCCCTTCTGCCTGCTGAATGGCGCCTCCGGTATCGCAGTCGGCATGGCCACCGAAATTCCGTCGCACAACCTGCGTGAAATCGCCTCGGCGGCGGTCAACCTCATCCGCAACCCGGATTTCAGCGAAGACGACGTGCTGCGTTGCGTCCCCGGCCCGGACTACCCGGGGGGCGCCCAGATCATCTCGACGCCGGAAGACATTGCCGCCACCTACAAAACCGGCCGTGGCAGCCTGCGTGTGCGGGCCAAATGGAAGATCGAAGCCCTCGCGCGCGGTCAGTGGCGCCTGGTCATCACCGAGCTGCCCCCGGGCGTCTCCACGGCCACGGTGATGTCGGAAATCGAAAGCTGCTCGAACCCGGTGGCCAAGGAAAAAGCCGGGAAAAAGGTCTTCACGCCGGAACAGCTCAACCTCAAGGCTGCCTTCCTCTCGGCCATCTCCGAAGGCGGCGTGCGTGATGAATCCGGCAAGGAACACGCCGTGCGCCTGGTCATCGAGCCGGCCAGTTCGCGCCAAGGCCAGGACGACCTGATCCGCCTGCTGCTCGCCCATACCAGCCTGGAAACCAACGCCTCGATCAACCTCACCATCCTCGGCCTGGCCGGGGCGCCGCGCCAGGGCACGCTGTACGACATGATCTCGGAATGGTGCCGTTTCCGCCTGTCGACCGTCGAACGGCGCACCCGCCATCGCCTCGCCGCAGCAGAAAAGCGCATTCATATCCTGGAAGGCCGCCAGGCCATCCTGCTCGACATCGACCGCGTGATCAAAGTCATCCGCGAATCGGATGACCCGAAGGCCGATCTGATCGCCCACTTCAAGCTGACCGAGATCCAGGCCGAAGACATCCTGGAAATCCGCCTGCGCCAGTTGGCCCGCCTCGAAGGCATCAAGATCGGCGAAGAACTCGCCAAACTGCGCGCCGAGGCCGCCGGTCTGCGTACCCTGCTCGACGCCGAGACCGCGTTGCGCGCCTGTGTCGCCGATGAAATCGAAGCCGATGCCAAAAAATACGGCGACGACCGCCGTACCCTGATCGAAGCCGCCGAGCGCGTCACCCTCTCCGACGCCAAGAATGTCTCGATCCCGGATGAGCCGACCACGCTCATCGTCTCCAAACACGGCTGGCTGCGCTCCCGCACCGGCCACAACGTCGATCCGACCCAGCTCAGCTTCCGCTCCGGTGACAGCCTGCTGGCCTGCATTCCCTGCCGGACAGTCGACCACCTGATCCTGCTCGACCACCAGGGCCGCGCCTACTCCATTCCTGCCGCCGATCTGCCCGGCGGCAAGGGGGACGGCGTCCCGGCCACCTCGCTGGTCGACTTCCAGGATGGCGGTAAAACGGTCCTTGCCCAAGCCATTTCAACCGACAAGCTGTACCTGGTTGCGGGCGAAGGCGGCTACGGTTTCCGCGTCAAGGGCGAAGACCTCCTCTCCCGCGGCAAGGCCGGCAAAGCCTTCCTGACACTCGACGCAGGCGAACAACCGGCGATCTTCCAGCCGGCACCCACCGAAGGTGAAATCGCCGTCCTCACCAAGGATGGCCGTGCCCTGGTCTTCCCCATCGAGGAAATCCGCCAGTTGCCCAAGGGACGCGGTCTCAAACTGATTGCCGCCGAACCGGGCAAGCTGGGCCTGGAGAGCATTGAACCGGTGATTGACGGTGCAGCCGGCAAACTCAAGGGCGAACGCCTGGAAAACTGCCGCGGCGCACGCGGCGGCAAGGGCAAGCCGACCAAGGCCAGCCGCAAGTAAGCCGACGGTCGACATGCAAAAAGGGGCCAAATTGGCCCCTTTTCTATTGATCCAGCGCAGTTGCGATCAGCAAAAGCTCAGCCAGGGAAATCCAGATCCTGTCTCGCCTGATGTGCGCGCAAAGCACGCGCATGTGCATGCCGGGCGCGCAGGCGCGGATCGGTCAACAACTGGCCGCTCGTTTCACCCAAGACCATGACCACCCCCAGCACCGGCAAAACCAGCATCAGTCCGGGCACCCCTGCCACCGCGCCACCGATGAAAATCATCAGGACCGTCAGCATGGGATGCATATTGAGACTCTTCCCAATGGTCATGGGCATAAATACAAAATCATCCAGCAGGCGGACAAAGATAAACAAGCCGACGGTGGCGTAAACCATATTGGGGTCCCCCGGAAAATCCGTGGCTGCCACCAATACCACCAAGACGCATCCGACCACAGAACCGATAAATGGGATCCAGGCCAGTACCGCAGTCAGGAGGCCCAAACCAAGCGCACCCGATATCCCGATCAGCCACAACCCCCCGGCCAGACAGGCTGTATCCAGAGCGGTCAGTTTGATCAGGCCCATGAAATAAAGACGCGACGTACGATCCACCTGATCGATCAAATACAGGCTGCGTTCAAAATAGGCATTCGGCACCGCGCGAATAATAAACTTGCGGAAGCGCCATCCATCCCGGAGCATGAAAAATGCAAGAAAGGGCGCCAGCAACAAGGTCGGAGACCAGGAAGCGATCCCCATGGCGATGTGCGGCAAGTGCTTTTCCGAAAAATCTGCAGAAAAGTGAGCAATCTGCTGCGCCATCGCCTGACTCACATGCGCCTCAGCCAGCATCTCCACCTCCCCCTCGAGTTGGACCAATACTGTCTCCAGCATTTGCAAGCCCCCATTCAAGTAGCGCATGGCCGTGGCCTTCCAGGTCACTGACTCCGCCAGCAAGACCGGGAAGCCGAAAACCAGCATCAGCAAAACAAGGGCAAAGGCTGCGAGGCTGACCCTGACTGCCGCATTGTCGTGCGACACGCCTCGCAAGACCAGGCGAAACTTCAGGGGCAGCAATGCATAATAAATAACCAGTGCCAAAACAAAAGGCACCACCAGCCAGAGCAGCTTCTGAAAGGCGAAAAGAATCAGGCAGGTAACCAGAATATTCCCGACCCAAACGACTGGACCGGGTTGATAGCGGGCGAGTAAGGACTTCATTTAACCGCTCCGGCCTGCAACATGCCGCGCAGACGCAGCCCCAATTCCCTGGCCAGTTGGAAAGCAACGCATGATGCAATACGTGCATGCGAAGCCATCAAACGATCGAAATCGCTGCGCGACAGCACGGCCACGCGCGCCGGCGCCGTCGCGCGAGCCTGAGCAGAACGCGGCGCATCATCCAGCAGGCCCATTTCACCAAAAAAATCGCCCGAACTCAGTTTGGCGACCGGGGTTGCTTGCGACCCAGGCAGGCAAATCGCTACATCCCCGGATTCGATCAGATAAAGCGCCTGACCTTCTTCACCCGCATCGAAGATGACCTCGCCAATCTGGTAGTCACGGTAATGAAAAAATCCGTGGATGATCGTTTGTTCTCGTGCCGACAAGCCACGTAGCAAAATTGAATCGGACGATTTTTCCGCACCAGCCGCCATGATCACCCCCCAAAAAATGACAAAATTCTATCAGGAAGCGATAAAAGACAAAAAAATACCGGGGCGTACCCCGGTATTTTTAAAATGCAGCGCGTAAAACTCAGGCAACCTTCTTGGCAGCCTTCATGGTTGCGTCGGTCACGGCAGCCACGCTGGCTTCGGCCACTTCAGCAGCCTGCTTGGCAGCCTTGTTCAGGCCTTCGTAAGCTTCGTTCGCGGTCTTGATCGCGGTCTTGACGGCGGCCACAGCGGCTTCGGAGCCAGCCGGAGCGGAGGCCAGCGCCTTCTCAACCAGGCCGGAAACCTGAGCATTGGTTTCAGCAACCTTGGCTTCGACTTCCTTGGCGATCTTTTCCTTGGTTTCGGTCGCAATGGCGATCACGTTGCGGGAGTAGGCCATGCCTTGCTCCACGGACGGGGCGGCCAGGCCCTTCTGGATTTCGATCAGGGCGTGCACGTCCTTGGCACCCAGCATGGCGCTCAGATTGGACATGGTGGCTTCAAACACGGAGCGCGAAGCGGCCATGTTCAGGAGAACCAGGCGCTCGATGCCTTCGAAGGCAGTGTTGGCAAAGAAAACGGCGAAATTGACACCGGACTTGGCGAAATCTTCAGGCTTGACGTACATGGTATGCACTCCATTGGGGTTTTGGGGGTTCGCGGCGGGCTTTGTTGCACCGCACAATGACTTCATTCTATTTATTGCTCAATGCTTGTCAACATATTTTGTGCAGCGCAACAAAATATTCACAAAACCCAGAATGGGCAATGCCATGACGAATGCTGATCCAGATCAGAATTCATAGCAGTGACTAGTGATATACCCTGTGGATATGAACGAAAGCATCCTCTATCATCCGCGCCTTATATCCACCGCCGACGATCACATGCACCAGACCCGTACCCTTCTCGTGGACGATCACCTGCTTGCCCGAGCCGGTATTCGAGCACTGCTTGAGTCACTGCCCGGTTACAGCGTGGTTGGAGAATGTGCGGATGGCACGGAGGCGGTCACGATGGCCAAAACGCTCTCGCCGGACTTGATCCTGCTCGACCTCATGATGCCCGGGCTCTCCGGCATCGAGGTTGCCCGACACATCCGCAGCTTCAACCACGACACCAAAATTCTGATGCTCTCCGTGGTGGACCGTCAGGAAAGCGCTGAAAAAGCCCTGGATGCAGGTGCCAACGGCTACCTTGCCAAGGACTTCATTTTCCAGGAACTGGCCGATGCCCTGTCATCGGTACGTGAACGCGGCCATTACATCTCACCGCGCCTGCAGCCCTCACCGGCTGGCAGCGAAGGGGCAGACAAATCCTCCGCCCCCGCCCTGACCGCACGACAACTGGAAATTCTGAAACGCGTCGCCTCGGGCATGACCACCAAAACCATCGCCCGCGAACTGGGGATCAGCCCCAAAACCGTCGAGTTTCACCGCTCGCAGCTCATGCAGCGGGTGGGCCTGCGCGATGTGGCCGGCCTGACCCGCTACGCCTTGCAACACGCCCTGCTCGATTAAGCAAACTCAGCCTCGAGAAACTGGCGCAGTTCGCTCGCCAGTTCCTCCAGCGCAGCCCCCAATGCCTCCGCATCATCCGCCCACTGAGCCCAGTGTGCCGGCTGAAGCACATCAAAACGATGCATGCGGATCTGATCCTCCATCTGGCGCACCAGACGGATGCAACGGGCCGCACCAAACAGCACACAGCCCCCCCGGATATCGTGAATCAGGTTATGCAGGGCTTCCAGATCACGGGCAGCAAAGCTGGCCTCGAGGGATGAGCGCAGTTTTGGATAGTTATCCAGATAAATACCGATCAGGCGCCGGGCAGACTCGCGATTTCCCCCCAGGTTGCCCAAGAGGTAGGAAAGATCGCAAGGGATATCGTCCAGCGAACTGCTCGTCATTGTCATCCTCCTGTGCGTAACCGCGCAGGATAGGAGGAGTCATGACAATGGTAAACAGGGGGAATACCTAGGCAGGATCAGCAGATTCGCCCTCTGAGCCAGTGAGGCAAAGCGACCCAATACATCGATCGCGCCAGCATCGCCGTAAAGGCAAAAAAATGCCCAAGCGTGCCGCGGGAAAGAACAGGCAAGTACACTCCCCAATTTCTCCCCACGCAAAGCAAAAAGGCCAATCAATTGATTGGCCCCAGTGCTTGTTCTGAATGGCGCGCCCGGAGCGATTCGAACGCCCGACCCCTTGGTTCGTAGCCAAGTACTCTATCCAACTGAGCTACGGGCGCGCTGTCAGAGCCGCGCATTATACGGACATTCAGCGAGAACGCAAGCCCTGTTTCGCGTTTTTTGCAGCGGGGACAGAAACAGCACTAAACTTGGGGAATCCTGATCGCCACGCCACCGTTTTCATGAGGACGAAAGCCATGACCGCCACGTTCAAGCAACGCGCCTGCTGTGCCCTAACCTGCCTCCTTTTAGGAACCAGCCAATCCGTGCTGGCTGACAAAGGCGGCAAACACGGACACGGGCATGGCCGGGACGATGACCGCTACGAAGAACGTTACGATGATCGCCGCTATGATGACCGCCGTGGTGACCGCGACCGTTATGACCGCGATGACCGGCGCGATGGCGGCATCAATATCAACATCCGCTTTGGCGACGACGATCGCCGTGCCATCTACGACTACTACGGTGATCAGCGCCGCAGCGGCCACTGCCCGCCGGGCCTGGCCAAGAAAGGCAATGGCTGCCTGCCGCCGGGTCAGGCCCGCAAATGGCAGCGTGGTTACGCGCTGCCTCAGGACATCCGTTATTACCCGATCCCGGGCGACCTGCGTGGGCGACTGCCCCGTCCGCCTGCCGGTTACGACTATGTCCGCATCGGTGCCGATGTGTTGATGATTGCTGTCGGCACGCGCATGGTGGTCGATGCCATCGAGGACATCCTGCGCTGATCGCGCTGCAATTTAGGCGATAATAATGCGTGAAGGGCCCGGTTGCCGGGCCCGCTTTGTTTTCAGCAATCCCTACAAGGTATTTTCATGGCCCAATACGTGATGTCCATGCTCCGCGTGAGCAAGGTTGTGCCGCCCAAGCGGCAGATCATCAAGGATATTTCCCTTTCCTTCTTCCCCGGCGCCAAGATCGGCCTGCTCGGCCTGAACGGCGCAGGTAAATCGACGGTTCTGAAGATCATGGCCGGCGTCGAGAAGGAATACGACGGCGAAGTGCAGTGGCAGCCGAATCTCTCCATCGGCTACCTGCCGCAGGAACCGCAACTCGACGCCGAAAAGACCGTGCGCGAGGAAGTCGAATCCGCCCTAGGCGAAGTGATGTCGGCCCAGGCCAAGCTGGACGAGGTCTATGCCGCCTACGCTGATCCGGAAGCCGATTTCGACAAGCTGGCTGAAGAACAGGCGCGCCTCGAAGCCATCATCGCCACCTCCGGCGCCGACACCGAGCACCAGATGGAAATCGCCGCCGACGCGCTGCGTCTGCCGCCCTGGGATGCCAAGATCGGCGTTCTGTCCGGCGGTGAAAAGCGCCGCGTCGCCCTGGCCAAGCTGCTGCTCTCCAAGCCGGACATGCTGCTGCTCGACGAACCGACCAACCACCTTGATGCAGAATCGGTTGAATGGCTGGAACAGTTCCTCGTCCGCTTCCCGGGCACGGTGGTTGCCGTCACCCACGACCGTTACTTCCTCGACAACGCCGCCGAATGGATTCTCGAACTCGACCGCGGCGAAGGCATCCCCTGGAAGGGCAACTACTCCTCCTGGCTGGAACAGAAGGAAGAACGCCTGGAGCAGGAACAAAAGCAGGAAGCCGCCCGCATGAAGGCGATGAAGCAGGAACTCGAATGGGTCCGCTCCAACCCCAAGGCGCGTCAGGCCAAGTCCAAGGCCCGTCTGGCCCGCTTCGAGGAAATGTCCTCCTACGAATACCAAAAGCGCAACGAGACCCAGGAAATCTTCATCCCGGTCGGCGAGCGCCTGGGCGACCAGGTCATCGAATTCAACGGCGTCACCAAGTCCTTCGGCGACAAGCTCTTGATGGACAACGTCAGCTTCGCCATCCCGCCGGGCGCCATCGTCGGCATCATCGGCCCGAACGGTGCCGGTAAGTCGACCCTGTTCAAGATGATCACCGGCCAGCAGCAACCGGACGCCGGCGAAGTGAAGATCGGCCAGACCGTGAAGATGGCCTACGTCGACCAGTCGCGCGACTGCCTCGACGGCAGCAAGACCGTGTTCGAAGAACTCGCGCAGGGCAGCGACATCCTGCAGATCGGCAAGTTCGAAATGCCGAGCCGCGCCTACATCGGCCGCTTCAACTTCAAGGGCGCCGACCAAGGCAAGCAGGTCGGCAATCTCTCCGGCGGCGAACGCGGTCGTCTGCACCTGGCCAAGACGCTGATGGCCGGCGGCAACGTCCTGCTGCTGGACGAACCGTCGAACGACCTCGACGTGGAAACCCTGCGCGCCCTCGAAGACGCCCTGCTTGAATTCCCGGGCTGTGCGCTGGTCATCTCGCACGACCGCTGGTTCCTCGACCGTATCTGCACCCACATCCTGGCTGCTGAAGGCGAGTCGCAATGGACGTTCTTCCCGGGCAACTACCAGGAATACGAGGCCGACAAGAAGGCCCGTCTGGGTGAAGAAGGCGCCAAGCCCAAGCGCATCCGCTACAAGCCGATTTCGCGCTAAGCGCAGCGCAGCTCAAAAAAATCGCGGCCTCGGCCGCGATTTTTGTTTGGGCTTGAACCCCCGCCCGCTCAGGCCGGATTCAGGCTGACCTCCCGCGGTGCGGGCGGCTTGATGAAGAAGGCGATGACCAAAGCCAGCAGGCACGACACACCGCCGATCAGGAACGCCGTGGTGAAGTCGCCGGTCGCATCCTTGACCATGCCGGCCACAATCGGCGCCCCGATGGCGGAGATGCTGAAGGCCAGCAGCAGCACGCCGTAGTTGGTCCCGAGATTCTTGGCACCGAAGAAATCCGCCGTCGTGGCCGGCATGGTGCCCAAAATGCCGCCGTAGCAAAACGCCACGATCCCGATCCCGACCAGGGAGCTGATGCCGGTCAACTGGCTCAGGAAGAGCATGGTCGTCCCGGAAATGCACAGAATCCCCATGATCGTTCTGAGGCGGCCCAGCTTGTCCGAAACGGTGCCCCAGATGAAACGGCCGGCCGCATTGCCAATCGAGATCAGCATGATGGCCATGGTGGCCACCGTATCCGAAAGCCCCGCCTGGACGGCGAGAATCTTGCCGAACGGGATCACCATCAGGCCCGACATCGTGCCGATGAGCAGCACCATGGCCAAGGCGTAGAACTGCGGTGTCGTCAGCATCGCGGCCGGCGGATAGTTTCTCGTCACGGCAGCGCTCGCACCGGTGGTCGGCGGCACCCAACCGGCCGGCTTGTAGTTTTCAGGCGGGTTCTTCAGAAAGAAAGCCGCCCCCACGACCATGCACCCGAACAGGATGCCCATGATGGCGAAGGTCCCGAGCACGCCATAGGTGCTCACCCACGTCTTGGCCGCCGGCGTAAAGACCAGTCCCCCTGCCCCGAGCGAGCCGACGACCAGGCCGGTGATCATCCCCTTCTTGTCCGGATACCACTTCGACAGACAGGCAATGATCGGCGTATAGATCATCCCGACGCCAAACCCCATCATGGCGCCATAGGACAACCAGAGCAGCCAGATCCGGTCAGCAGTGACCCAACTGGCCAGATAGACCCCGCCACCGATCAGGAGGCCACCCACCGCCGTCACCTCGCGCGGGCCGAATTTATCGACAATCCGCCCGCCCACCACCGTACCCAGACCAAAAATGCCGAGCGTGAGTGAAAACGTGAACGCGGTCGCGGTCTGCGTCCACGCGAACATGCTGACCAGAGGCCCCTGAAAGACGCCCCAGATATACACCGCGCCGGAACACAGCATGACCAGCATGCCTGCCGCTAAAACCAGCGCCCGATTTCCTGCTTTTTCCATGATGACTGCTCTCCTTGTACTGCTGTTGTAATTAAAAACTTAGTAATGAATTATGGTGACATTCTAAGACAAAGCGGGTCATGACAGCGGAAAGGAGAGAGACGATTCGTCATTGCAGCGCAAGGAAAGGCATTTTTGGCACTGGGCGACGGTCGACCGTCTGCAACACGCCGAAAGCACAACAAAAAGCCCGCCAAACTGCAGCGGGCTTTGGATGGGTTCTGCCCGCGCTCAGAAACTGACATTCACCCCGGCATAGAGCGAACGGCCCATACCCGGGACGGCCACGCCGTAGACCGGCGCCGTGGTGCCGCTCCAGGTCGTGCTGCTCGAGAGCGACATGGTCGAACCCTGGCCGATGTAGGCGCCGCCGAGCGGCAGGCCGTATTGCTTGTTCAAGGCATTGTCGAGGCCAATGTCAAAGCGGACGTTCTGCCAGCGGTAGCTGGAGCGCAGGTTGAGCAGGCCGTAGCCGGCCGTCTTGATCTCGCCACGCGTGGCCGAGACATCGTCCTTGCCACTGACCAGCTGCTCCTCGACGGTGTTGGTCCAGTTACCCAGGCGGTGTTCCAGTACCAGGCGCGCATTGAGCGGCATGATGTTGTACAGGTTGTCGCCGGTATCGTGGTTCTTGCCACGGGTATAGGCCAGGCTGCCGCGGAAGCTGAACTCCCCCACGCCGGCCACCTGGGCCAGACGGGCCGATCCGGAGACATCGATCCCGTAAAGGTGGGCCGTCTGGTTCACCAGGGTCAGGTAGTTGTATTTCCCGGCGGCACAGGCACTGCCAGTCTTGGCCTGGGCGCAGGTGGCGTCGATGTAGTTGTCGACATAGCTGAAGTACGGCGTCACGCGCAGCGACCAGTCCTGCTTCGCGGCATCGTGCCAGTTGCCGGTCAGGCTGAAGGTATGGGCGACTTCCGGCTTGAGATCCATGTTGCCGACGTAGCCATTGCCGTCATTGACCCAGTTGTTCATGGTCATCGCCATGCCGCCCACGCCCCAGGTGTAACGCTCATAGAGGCTGGGCGCGCGGGATTTGCGGGCATAGCCGCCTTCGTAATCCTGGGTGCTGCTGGCGGTGTAGCGCGCCATGGCACTCAGGTCGACCAGGGTATTGCTGCGGCTGCGCTCGCTGGCGTTGAAGGTGGCAGCAGCGGTGCGGTCGGCAGCCTGCATATTCAGCATTGCCACGGTGGCATTGGCATCACCGGTATTGGCGTAGGGACGGACGGTTCCCGTGTCCATCTCGACCTGGCTGATGCGCATGCCGAGCAGCGTCTGCCATTGCGGCGTCCAGGTGGCTTCCCATTCGCCGAAGAGGTCGCGCCGATCGCGCTTGCCATTGTTGATGTTCCAGAAGGTGTTGGGCGACATCCCGTTCGAATTGGCCACCGGGTCCCACCAATCGTCCAGGCGATAACGCTGAACTTCGCCGCCGACGCGTAACAGGTCGCGGGCAGAGAGCGGCAGCGTCGCCTTGACGTTCACGCCGGTGGTTTTGCCTTCGGTCGTCATCGGCATGCCGGCAATGTTGGCCGAGGCACCGAACCAGTAGCGCTTGTCATCGGCAAAATCCATCTTGTGACGGGTGTGTTCGTTATACACACGCGCCTCGAGCTTGCCCCAAGCGTAATCGCCGGTGTAGCGGGCATTGACCTGAGTGCTCTTGTTGTCGGTCATGTCCATGTGCTGGTTCGGGAAGCCCTGATTCGGAATGTGCTGGTAACCCAGGCGCAGATCGAAGAGATGCTGGTCGAGGCGATAGGCCATGCCCAGTTGATGGTTTTCCGTCTTGTAGGCGCTGGACGCCACTTCATCACCGGCGATGACACGCGTGCCGCCGCGCAGGTTCGTGGCATTCACATCCGGCTTGAAGGCCTTGGCCGAGCGATAGTTGTTCGACTCGGCCGTCGCGCCGCTATAACGCAGGCTGAAATTCTCGGTGGCCAGCGTGGCCGAGGCATTGACGCCAAAGGCATCGCCATTCGAGCGGTAATAGCTGCCCAATTCGCCCGTCGTCAGCACGCCCTCTCCCGCCTTGGCAAAACGCGGCGCCTTGGAACTGACCTGAATGGCGGCGCCGATGCTGTCGCCACCGGCGCTGACCGGGCTGACGCCGGTATAGACCTTGATCTCGTCGACATGGCTCGGGTCGATATAGGACAAGGGCGGGTTCATGTGATTGGCACAGGCCGAAATGAGGTCCATGCCATCCACCGTGATACGCAGGCGATCATCGCCCAGGCCATGCACGCTCGGCAGGCTGGAAACGCCCCCTGCCCCCTGCAGGAAGACGCCCGGCACATCGCGCAACAGTTGCGCCGTATCGCTCGTCGCCACGCCCAAGTCACGCACCTGGCGGCCGGACAATCGGCTGTTCTCGGGCAGATCCGCAATGCGCTGCCCGGTGACCACGACCTCGCCCAAGGAAGACGGGCTGCGCTCGGCGACCTGGGCCTGAGCCGTAGCAGCAAAGGCCGTCGCCAATGCCATGACCAAAGGATGAAAACGATGCTGCATACCGAACTCCCTGACACATCTGGTTATCAAGGGCGGCATTATGGAAAAGCGAACAAAATCCGGGAATGCGACACGTTGTCGCAGTCAAAATGAACTAGTTCACCGATTTTTGTGCATTTTTTGCCGAAAAAATGCACAAAACCGCGCCGGCAACGGTCAACGTCACCGGAACGGCTTTTTTCGGAGAGAACCGCCGGGAAGGCAGCGAGTGTCAGCGCACGTTAGCCGCAATCCAGTCGCGCAAACGCGCTTCGGGCACGACACCGGCGAACGCCTCCAGACGATGCGCGGCATCGTAGAAATGCGTGCGGGGCAATTCGCCGTACCAGCGGCGATCGATATCCATGCGCAGGCGCTCTGGGATGGGATCGGCAAAGACCCATTGCGGCACCTTGCCCAAGCCATAACGGGCTGCCAGGCGCTGTGTTTCCGGGCCGTCCTCCGGCGTATCGGCGGCCACCAGCACGACATTCAGGCCGGGATGACGGCGCTTCAGGGCGCCCAGGGTTTTCAATTCAGCCGGACAATGCGTGCAACCGACCGACCAGAACGCCACGATCACCGGCTTGCCGGCGTGCTGGGCGAGAATCTCCTGCAAGCTGCCGACCACGAACGGCTGCGGAGCGGCCGCCTGCGCGTTCCCGAAAAATACCCCCAGGCACAGCGCACAATACAGTTTCAGCCAGGTCGGCATCAGGGCACCTCGCGCAGATCGATCACCCGGACACCTTCCGCCGTGCCCCAGGCCAGCAGGGGGGTGCGGGCGCCCTGGACAAAGAGCGGCAGATCGGTCGCCCCTTCCGCCTCGGCCAGCGTCACCGGGGCCGACCAAGTCGCACCGCGATCTGCCGACTGCATGCGGCGCAGGCGATAGACCCGCCCATCGAATTCGCGCCAGACCACATTGACCTGCTGCGCATCGGCATGCACCGTCGGATGCCCGGCCTGGGCATCGAGGTTACCAAACGGCAGTGGCGCACTGAATTGCGCCCCTTCCGCGTAGCGGTAAAACAGGCCCATGCCCTTGGCGCTGCCGGTAAACCAGACGTAATGCCGGCGCCCCGCCGGATCGATCGCCAGATCACCCCCGTGGTGCGGGCAGGCGGCAATTTCCCAGCCATCCTCGCTGGCCCGTACAACGGGTGCCCCCGGCTTCAGTTCAGCCGTGGCGAAATCCCGCACGCCACCGGCAAACAGATGCCGCCATTGCGCCACCGCCGTGCCATCCGGCCCGATCGCCAGGCCGATCCGGCAGCATTCGCAGGTATGGTCGGCCAGCTTGGTATTGGCCGACCAGGTCTTCCCGAAATCGCGGGAGGTGGCGTAATACAGCGCCGAACCGGCGTACTTGCCGCCCTTGCGCTGCGCGGCGCTGCGCTCGCGACCGTCGAGCCAGGCGACCACGACATTGCCCTGGGCATCCATTTTCATGGCATTGAAGCCATGGCCGACTTCTTCACGATGGTCATTGACGTTGACCGGCGCCGAAAAGCTGCGCCCGCCATCTTCCGAACGTGTCATCCGTACATGGCTGGTATGGAGTTTGGGCAGGGCTTGCGACCAGGACACCAGGACCACCTCACCCTGCACGGCAATCACCGGACGGCTTTGCCCGTCGGCCAAAATTGCCTCCGGCTGGGCGTTGACC
The DNA here is from genome assembly GCF_039649255.1 of Dechloromonas sp. ZS-1. Classification (NCBI taxonomy): domain Bacteria; kingdom Pseudomonadati; phylum Pseudomonadota; class Betaproteobacteria; order Rhodocyclales; family Azonexaceae; genus Dechloromonas; species Dechloromonas sp. ZS-1. The sequence continues at coordinate 273,305 of NZ_JBDIYD010000002.1, forward strand.
GCCGCCATCTCGGTAAAGGTTCGCCCGCCATCCAGAGAACGCGCCAACCAGAGTTGCCCCTGGCGCATGCTGACCGACCACAGGCGGCCCTGTGCATCCAGCGCCACCGATAGCGCCGTCCCCTTTGCGGCAGCCAGACGCGCCTGCCAATGCTGCGCCATGGGCGAAGCAACCGGATGTTCATGTGCAGCAAGATTATCCGGTTGAAGGATACCTCCGACAACCACCAAGGCCGAAAGCCATAAATGCGCTTTTTTTAACATAAATTACCAAGCTTGTTGGATTTACAAACGACTCAAATTCCGGTGCCCACAGAACAACATTGATACGATAGCTATCTATAGACAATAGAGTTGGAGCAGCATTTCAAGGCAAATAAATCCTTAATCAATACCACCCCAATCTTTCAATGCCAGAAAAATCACATCTTTATTTCGATGCCAGTAAAAAAGGAACGCCCATCTCCAGGAGCAAATTGAGCCTGATCTTTCCCTGCAGCATCGATAATTACACCGGTACTGGCAGCATAAGGCCTATTGGATAGATTACGGCCTTCAATAAACCATGAGATATCTTTTTCCAATTGCCGCCCAGCCTTGACACCCCAAATTGCATACGAATCTGCAAACAAGGTATTTTTCAAATCAACTGCGTAACGCTGCGGAGACCAATCAAGATTTGCAGCGATATAGTAACCATGAGGATTCCGCCACGTGATTTCAGTTCTCGAAAAATGAACAGGCAACCCTGCTAAACGATTGTTCCCGTAAGTTGGGTCATTATCAAACCGGAAATCATTCCACATATAGGTTTCACGCAGTTCCAGTTCCGGCAGTACGCGCCAAGCAGCAGACAACTCGATACCCTGATGGCGCGTCTTTGGCGCATTAATCGTTGCGGTCTGCGATCCACCTAAGTTATAACTCAGTAGTTCATCCTTCAATTGAGCACGATAAAAAGTGGCATCCCAGGCAAAGTCACGAGAATGACCACGAGTACCAATTTCTGCAGTCTGACCACGCTGCGCCTTCAAATTGGCGGTCACATTTGTCAACGTAGTAGACATTTCCCCAAACGACGGCGGTTCGTAACTACGAGAAAGGTTACCGAAAATTTGCGCTGTAGGTGACAAGTCATAACGAACACCCAATTTAGGATTAATGCCTTGGTAGTCGCGATCAAAGCCCTTGTCTGAACTTGCTGTGTAGGTCACATCAAGCTTTCGAGTTGCTCGAACAGCCTGAGCTCCCGCCACGAAGACCCACTGATCTGTGACGTGATGCTGATTCTCAAAATATACGTCGAGATTCTTCGAGTCTTGAATATCAGAGCGCTGCAAAGTCCCCCTGCGCCCACTCAGATTCTGCCACTGCCTGTTATCTGTTTTCCCCCAAGTCGGCATAACACCAAAAGTAAATTGGTTGCGATTCCCTGCCAAACTTGCTGTTGTAACAAATCTAAATTCAACCCCATTATCATTGTTGTTTTGGTCGATAACCTGAAAAATAGGGTGAAATAAATTCTTGCTACTATGAAATGCACTTAATTCAATCCGACTTTCCGACGACAAACGGATCGTTGTTTTATTAGCAATCCTATTCAATTCAATATCGCGCTTCTGATTCCCTGACACACTCGTAGAGTTTGCTTGACGCGGATTATTATCCAGCTGAGCCTTGGTCAAGCTTCCTGGTAATTCGGAGTTCGATTTAAAATGCCCAAGGTAGAAGCGGGTTTCAGTATTTTCATTAACCCGCCAGCCAACATTACCTAGAAAACGATAGGTTTCTTGGCGCGCATGCTCTCGATAGCCATCTTGAGAAAAAGTACCAACCGCGGCATACGCATCAACAGGCCCTGCTACACCGCTGGCACTAGCGAAACTACGACGGTAATCGAAAGAGCCGACTTCCTGACGTGCTCGAAACCGCTCCCCATCATAGCCAGTCGGCGAGACAAAATTGATGGCCCCCCCTAAGGTACTTGCCCCGTACTGTAATGCATTGGCACCACGCCAAACTTCTACGTAACGCGCAGCCAGCGGCTCCATAGCTTGAAAATCAAAACTTCCATCAGTCAAATTGACAGGAATCCCATCCTGCATCAGCTTAATCCCTCGCCCATGGAATGTGCGCTGAATCCCTGAACCACGAATGGAAATACGTGACTCTTCAGCCCCAAAGCGAGACTGAACAAAAACACCAGGGGACCCACTCAATGCATCCTGAAGGGTAGACGTCCGACTAGCCTTGTATATTTCTGCATCAATCAAATCCACCCCTCCAGGGGTCGTCTTGATTCTTTCTTTAGCAACATCCATCCCGGGTGCAGTCAGGCTAAGCGGAGCCTGCTCCCCTTGAGCACTCACACGCACTTCTGGCAGTATCTTTTCTTGATTGGCGATAGCAGACCCAATCAACACCGAGTACGCAATAAAAACAGCCTGAGTACAGGCATTAAGCTTGAAAGTATGCTGCATTTTTCCCTCAACTATATTGTTCCAGGCGGATCTTAATTGGGAAAAACAACAGACAGGTGCGACAAATTGACGCAGACACAAGGCTTTACTTTAGACAGATCAAAAAAACACAAAATTAGAATAAATTAATAATTTAATGCAAAGCATTAAAACTTATCGGAACAAACAGAATTGCATATTAATGCGTCACAAAATAATTTATCAATAAAGCACCCATGCCCCCCGATTTTGCCGTTGCCATCGCGGTCGACCGTAAGCGCTGCGCCAGTTGCCGGCGCTGGACGGGTGCGCGCGTTGCGGGCGAGCCGGGTACGGTGCGGGTGGTTGCGGAAACGGATACCGGCCTCTGCCATGGCGGGCCGTGGGATGGCTCGGAACGGCGGGCGCGCTCGGCATGCGGACATTGGGCCTGCTGGCCGGTCCTGATCGATTCGGAAAGCTGAAAAGAAAAAAGCCGCTGCTGCGGCTTTCATCATCACCAGAAGAACTGGTGCCCATGGGCAGGATCGAACTGCCGACCTCTCCCTTACCAAGGGAGTGCTCTACCACTGAGCCACATGGGCATTCACATGAAAACGGCCCGCATTACTGCGAGCCGCGATCAATTCTTTGGCTCCCCGACCTGGGCTCGAACCAGGGACCTACGGATTAACAGTCCGGCGCTCTACCGACTGAGCTATCGGGGAACAACTTTTTCGTTAGCCGTTGTTGCTAACGAGGTGCGCATTATAGACCAGTTTCTAAAAAGCGCAATACTTTTTTAAGATAAATCTTCCGAAAGCGGTGCAGCGTCAGGATCTTCGACGAAGGGCTCGGTCAGGGAGGCCAGGCGTTCGGCGCGCAAAGCCGGGGTTTCCAGCGTGATGCGGCCGAGCGTACCGGTGCGGTAATCGTTGAGCAGGATGCCCGAGGCCTTTTCCAGATCCAGTTCGCCGCCGCGCCCCTTGAGGATGCAGCCGCGCTTTCTGGCCACGGCTTCGAGCACGGCCACGGCATCCATGCCCTCGGTGGCAAAGCCGTAGCGCGCCTTGAGCAAGCCTGGATAGTTTTCGAGCAGGTAGCCGGCAAGCCAGGTGGCGACTTCTTCATCGATGTAGGCATTGACGCCGACCGCATGGCTGGCGGCCAGCATCAGGCCATCGACCGGATGTTCGATCTTCGGCCAGAGCATGCCCGGGGTGTCGTAGATGGTCAGGCGCGAGCTGATGTCGATGCGCTGCTGGCTCTTGGTCACGGCCGGCATGTCACCGACAGCCGCCACCTTCTTCTTGACCAGCGCATTCATCAAGGTCGATTTACCGACGTTGGGAATACCCATGATCAGGAGGCGCAGCGGCTTCACGGCGTCGCAGCGGTGCGGCGCCAGCTTCTGGGCGAGCGATGGGATCTTGGCGACATCACCCGCCTTCTTGCAGGAGATGGCCACGGCGGTGACGCCCGGCTGCTTGGAAAAATGCTCAAGCCAGGCCTTGGTCGCCACCGGATCGGCCACATCGGCCTTGTTCAGCAATTTGAGGCACGGCCGCTGGCGGAAGTGGCGCAGCTCGTGAATCATCGGATTGCTCGAGGCCTGCGGCAGACGCGCATCGAGCACCTCGACCACGACATCGGCCACGGCCATGGTTTCTGCCGCCTTTTTGCGGGCCGAGGTCATGTGCCCCGGGTACCATTGAATCGCCATCTCAGCCTCCGGTGACCGGCGGGAAGAAGGCGACTTCATCGCCCTCCGCCACCGGGGAATTCAGTTTAGCCATGTCCTGATTGACGGCACAGCGCAGATTTTTGGCCGTGGCCAGGGCATCGCGCCCCTGCCCGACCAGCCAGTCGCGCAAATCGCCGACCGTTTTGACCGTTTGCGGCAGGTCGACCGTCTCGCTGGCCAGACCGAGGCTTTCCTTGAGGCTGGCGAAATACAGAATGGTGATGCTCACGACAGCAGCTCCGAGAAAGGAATGAACGTCACGGCGTCGCCGCGGGTGATGGCCTGTCCCGGCGCATTGACGACCAGGCCGTCGCCCCAGCACAGCGAGGTGACGACGCCGGAGCCCTGATTCGGGAAGAGTTCCAGCTGACCGTTGGTACCGATCCGGGCACGCAGGAATTCGGTGCGTTTGGGGTCCGGGCGCGGCCAGTCGAAACCGGCCGGCAACGTGAAGCGGGCGGCGTTAAGGGCATTGGCGCCCTGCAATTTGAGCAGGAAGGGGCGCACCAGCATCAGGAAGGTGACAAAGGCCGAGACCGGATTGCCCGGCAGCCCGATGAACCAGGCCTTGCCGCCTTCCGGCTTGTTGACCTCGCCGAAGGCCAGCGGCTTACCCGGCTTGATGGCGAGTTTCCAGAGGTCCAGCCGGCCCTCGGCCTCGACGGCCGGCTTGACATGATCTTCCTCGCCGACGGACACCCCGCCGCTGGTCACGATCAGGTCGTTTTCGGCGGCAGCCCGCTTCAGGGCATCGCGGGTCGCGTCAAAACGGTCCGGCACGCTGCCCAGATCGCGCACCTCGCAGCCCAGCCCTTCGAGCAGGGCGCGCAGCGCGTACCGGTTGGAGTTGTAGATGGCGCCCGGCGGCAGCGGCTCGCCCGGCTGCACCAGTTCGTCACCGGTAAAAAAGACGCCGACGCGCACGCGGCGCAGTACCGGCAGTTCCGGCAGGCCCGCCGAGGCGGCCAGCGCCACATCCTGCGCACGCAGGCGGGTACCGGCCCGGAGAATCTCGGCATCGACGGCGATGTCTTCACCGCGCCGACGGATGTTTTCACCGACACGCGGCACCTGGTTGAGGACCACGCCGCCCTCCCCGTGCTCGCAACGCTCCTGCATGATCACCGCGTCGGCACCGGCCGGCACCGGCGCGCCGGTGAAAATGCGGGCGGCCGTCCCGGCTTGCAGCGGCATCCCGACCGTACCGGCCGGGATACGCTGGCTGACCGGCAGGCACACGCCTTCCGCTGTCACATCGGCGGCGCGCACGGCGTAACCATCCATCGCGGAATTATCGAGCGGCGGCACGGCGACGGTCGACCGCTGGTTTTCGGCCAAAATGCGCCCGGCGGCGGCTTCCAGCGGCACGCGGCGGATTTCTTCGACCGGCGAGACAGCGGCCAGCAATTGCGCCAGGGCGTCGTCAAAACTGAGCATCAGCGTTCCTTCAAATTCAGGCGGGCCATCACGAAATCCGCGATGGCATTCATGTCGTTCAGGGGCAGGACCGGCAGGGCGGTCTCCAGCGCCGCATCGGAGGCCACGGCGACAATGTCGTTGCGCTCGGGAAAAAGCGGCGGCTTGCCGTTTTCTGGCCGATAGACTTCCAGCTTGGGCACCGGTTCCTGCTTGAAGCCCTCGATCAGCACCAGATCGCAGGGCGAGAGACGGCCGAGCAGCTCGCTCAGCGTGGTCTCGGCTTCCGTCCGCCGTTCGTGCATCAGCGCCCAGCGGTCGTTGCAGGCGAGCAGCACCTCGCTGGCGCCCGCCTCGCGGTGGCGGTAGGAATCCTTGCCCGGACGGTCGATGTCGAAACCGTGGTGGGCGTGCTTGATGACCGAGACCTTGAGGCCGCGGGCGGTGAGCACGGGAATGAGTTTTTCCAGCAAGGTGGTCTTGCCGGAGCCGGAATACCCGGCAATGCCAAAAACGTTCATGGCGGGATTTTACGCTTTCAAGCCGGGAAAACCGGGGCAAAACCGCCGCCCGGCGTCCGGAAATTGGTGGTTTGGCCCTGATACAGACGGGCGGCAAACAGTTGCACCTGCCCCTGATAGGCGTAGGCGCGCAGATCGGCCTTGAAGGACTGCGTCTCCGCGCCCACCGTGACCGGATGCTCGGAGGGCGGCACGATTTCCTGCGCAATGTAGCCGCCTTGCAGGATTTCCTCGAAGACGCGCTTGGTCAGCTTGTCGCCGCGATAGGTGGCGCGGCTGCCGAAACCGGCCGCCGGCTTGAAGAACCAGCGCTTGCGCTCGGCCCAGAAGCGCTCGGCCCAATCGGGATCGTCCGGCCCGGCCTCGACCGCCACCGTACGCGGCACGCCGGCCAGGATGATCCGGCGCAGATTTTCCGGCACGCCGAGTTCGATCAGGCTGGACTCATCGGAGAGCAACATCAGGTTGCGCTTGTCGGCCAGCAGCGCGTGCGCCCGCGGATGCGGCGTCACGACCACCCCGCCCGCCTGATACACCGCCGCCAGATGGGCGTGCGCCGGCGCTGCTAGGGCAAAGTCGGTGAGGCGGTTGTAGATCAGGTCGACCGGCTGGCCGGCGTGGCACAGACCATCGCCCGCACGCACCAGATCGGCCGGGTCGGCCACCACGGCGGCGATGCCGTGCGCCTCGAAAAGCTGCTTGAAGAGCTGGAATTCCGGTGCCAGATACTGGCTCGCCGGCTGTTCATCAACGATGGCAATGCGCGTCAGCGGCACATCGCCGCGCGCCGCCGCCCATTCGGCGCGGAACATGGCGACGATGGCAGCTTCCAGCGCCGCCGCTTCGGTCTGCCGGCCATGCGCCTTGAGGAGCAGCGCGTTGAGCAGCGCCCCGCCCGCGTTGGTGTTGATTTCGATGAGTTTGGGGCCGTCGACCGTCAGATGCACGTCGTAGCCGAAAAACACGCCCTGCGCCGCTTGCGGCAGCTGCGCGATGGCCGGCGCCCAGGCGAGCACCCGGGCTTGCCAGGCGGGCAAGGCGGCCACGGCATCGAGCGCCGCCACCAGATCGCGCGTGGCGGCCAGCGCCGCAGCGGGCAGCGCCAGCGCCGTCAGCGAAAACAGGGCCGGATGCGTTTCGGCCATCGCCGTGGCATCCAGGCCGGCGGCGCTCAGCGCGGCATCGAGTTGGCGGCGTTCAAGCATGACCGGCATTCCGTTGATGGAAGAAATCGAGCACCACTTTCAGCTCCTTGGTCCGTTTCATCGGCGGCAGACTTTGCCAGACGCGACGGCCATAGGGCTTTGATAAAAGTCGGGGGTCGCAGATCATCAGCACGCCACGGTCGTTCTCGTCGCGGATCAGGCGGCCTGCGCCCTGCTTCACGTTGATCACGGCGCGCGGCAGCTGGTATTCGATGAAGGCATTGCGGCCCTGCTGCTTCATCTGCTCGATGCGCGCCGAGAGCACGGGATCGTCCGGCGGCGCGAAGGGAATCTTGTCGATGACGACCAGCGAGAGCGCCTCGCCGCGCACATCCACGCCTTCCCAGAAACTCTGGCTGCCGACCAGCACCGCATTGCCGAGCCGGCGAAAGCGTTCCAAGAGTTCGGTCTTGCTACCCTCGCCCTGAATCAGTAGCGGCAGATCGAGCCCGGCGGCCTCCATGCGTTCCTTGAGCAGCTCATGCGTGCGGCGCATGGCGCGCAGGCTGGTGCACAGGAAAAACGCCCCGCCCCCCGCCGCCTCCAGCGCCGGAAACGCGGCATCGACCACGGCTTCGGTGTAGTGGTAGGCATTCGGCTCGGGCATACCGAGCGGCGCGTACAGGATGGCCTGCTTTTCGTAATCGAAAGGGCTCTGCCAGCAACCGGCATCCGGATTGCCCAGCCCCAGTTCGGCGCAGAAATGATGGAAACGCCCCTGCACCGCCAGCGTGGCGGACGTAAAAATCCAGGCACGCGGATGGCCGCCCATCTGCTTGCGGAAAATATCCGCCACATCGAGCGGCGTCGCGTTCAGTTGCAGCGATTGCGTAAAAGCCTCGGCCCAGCGCACATAGCCGTCGTCGGTCATGGTGCGCCACTGGCCGATCTTGAGCAGCAGTTCATTGGCCCGCTGCCAGCATTTTTCCAGCCCTTCGGAACGCTGCGCCTGACTTTCGAGAATCTTGGCAAAGCGCGCCAGTTCTTCTTCCATGGCTTGCAGCGCCGGATCGAATTCGTCGATTTCCTGCAGTTGACCGTAGGCGAAGCGCCCGCTGTCGATGCCGACGGCCAGGCGCAGGTCGCGCGTCACTTTGTCCAGCGTGCGGACGCCGGATTGCAGGTCGAGGCAATCGCGCGCCGAGGCCAGGCCTTCGGTGCGCGCATCGCGGGCTAGATCGATCAGCTGCGAGGTCGAAACCGACTCGCCGAAGAACAGGGTCGCCACCTCGGGCAACTGGTGTGCTTCGTCGAAGATCACCGTGTTGCAGGCGGGCAGCAGCTCGGCCATGCCCTCGTCGCGCAGCATCACATCGGCGAAAAAGAGGTGGTGATTGACCACCACGAGGTCTGCCGCCATGGCCTCCTTGCGCGCCTGCAGGACAAAGCATTCCTTGTTGTTCGGGCAATCCTGGCCCAGACAGTTGTCACGCGTCGAGGTGGCCTGCTGCCAGACCGGGGAGGTTTCATTGACTTCCAGACACTCGGCCTTGTCGCCCGTCTGCGAGACCTTGGCAAACACCGAAATCCGGCGCGCATCGGCCGCATCTTCACGGCTCGTGAAGCGGCCATCGGCAATCGCCCGCTCCAGGTGGTAATGGCAGACGTAATTGGCCCGCCCCTTCAGGAGCGCGATCTTGACCGGTGCCTTCAGGACATCGCGCACCATCGGCAAGTCCTTGTTGAACAGCTGGTCCTGCAAGGTCTTGGTCCCGGTCGACACAATCACCTTGCCGCCCGACTTCAGCGCCGGCACCAGATAGGCAAAGGTCTTGCCCGTGCCCGTGCCTGCCTCGGCAATGAAGGCCGTGCACTGCTTGATCGCATCCGCGATGCGCTCGGCCATCTCCAGTTGCTGGGGACGCACGCGATAACCGCTGATGGCACGAGCCAGGGGCCCGTCGGGAGAGAAGATTTCGGAGAGGGAAGCCAAGGAAAACTGCCTGAAAAATCAGGCGCGATTCTAACAGATGCAGGGGCGAGGCCCGTCGCTCAAGGCAAGCAGCAAGGAGCGCCGGTAGCGAAAAGAAACGCGTTCAACGCGCAAAAATCGGCATCACCGCCCCATCACCACTGGTGCCACGGCCATCCATACGGAGACCGCCAGCAGCATCCAGGCGAAGCTTTGGCGCAGGCGCGCCTCGGGCAGACGGTGGGCGCAGGCGACGCCGGCTGAGACGGTGAAGAGGCCGCCGATGGCCATCGGGATGCCCCAGTGCCAATCGACGCGGCCGGCCTGGGCGTAGGTGCCGAGGGCGACCAGGGCGCTGGGTGTGACCAGGGCGAGGGAGAGGCTTTGGGCGAGGGTCTGGCGCAGGCCGAGCCAGCCGATCAGCACCGGCGTGGCCACCAGCCCGCCCCCCACGCCCAGCAAGCCCATCGCGCTCCCGCCCAGCGCCCCGACCCAAGGCAAACGGCGCAGCGGAATGCGCGTTTCGCCCCCCGCTGCCGTGCGCTTGCCGAGGAGCAGCCAAACGGAAAGGATGCCGATGGCGAAGCTGAAGGCCATGCGCAGCGTGAGCGGATCGAGGCGGGTGGCCAGTCCGGCCAGCAGCCAGGTGGTGAGGCTGCCGACCAGACCGATCAGGAGCAGCGGCGGCCAGGCGACCGGATGGCGTTGCAGGTAGCGCCACATGGCCATGACCAGGTTGGGCACCATCAGGACCAGGGCCGTGCCCTGGGCCAGCGGTTGTTCCATGTGAAAGCCGAGCACGAGCAGCGGGATGGCGAGAATGCCGCCGCCAATGCCGAAGATGCCGCCAAAGAAGCCGAGCAGGCCGCCCAGGGTGAGGGCAAAACACAGGTTGAAGAGTGAAAACGACATGGCGCGGCCCGATGGAGAACGAGCGCCCATCTTTATTGATTGATAAATATCATTCAATAGACCAATATTGAATTGATTATTTACCTGAACGCACGAATGAGCCCCCTGCCCGACCTGGCTTTTTTCAGCTTGCTGGCCCGTCAGCCCAGCCTGGCCGCTGCCGCACAACAGCTCGGCATCACGCCGCCCGCGGTGAGCCGCCGGCTGGCCCAGCTTGAACAGCGCCTGGGTGTGCGCCTGCTCAACCGGACGACGCGCCGCCTGAGCCTGACGCCGGAGGGCGAACGCTATCTGGAAGACGGGGAGCAGATCCTGCGTGACGTGGAGCGCCTGGAGCGCACGCTGGGCGAGAGCCGCGATGTGCCGCGCGGCCTGTTACGCATCAACGCCGGCTTTGGCTTCGGGCGCCGGCATCTTGGCCCGGCCATCTCGGCCTTTGCGCAGCGCTGGCCGGATGTCGAGGTGATCCTGCATCTCTCGGACCGGGCGCTCGATCTGGCCGAGCATGCCATCGATATCGCCATCCGCTTTGGCCCGCCACCGGACAGCCGCATCCTGGCCCGCAAGATCGCCGCCAACCGCCGCCTGCTCTGTGCTGCCCCGGCCTATCTGGCCGCACGCGGCCAGCCGGCGACGCCGCGCGATCTGATGGCGCATGACTGCATCGTGATCCGGGAAAACGAGCGCGCTTTCAATCACTGGCAACTCACCGACGGCAGCCGCGAAACACTGGTCAAGGTCAAAAGCCCGCTTGCCGTGAATCATGGGGAGATCGCCGTCGATTGGGCGCTGGCCGGGCACGGTATCGTGCTGCGCTCGGAATGGGATGTGGCGGGCTACCTGCGCAGCGGGGAATTGATCCGCGTGCTGCCCGAGTGGGCCGGCACGCCCGCCGACATCCATGCCATTTACCCGCAGCGCCTGCATTTATCGGCCAAGGTGCGGGCTTTTCTGGATTTTCTGGTGGAACGTTTTGCGGCTTACCGCAGCCCGGACGAGCGCGCGCCCTGGTAGGGCTCAGTTGAGCAAGGCGCGCGCCGAATCGCGTACCACCTGCGCGATCAGATCGGTATCGGCTTCCGGCTCCAGTTCGGCCGGCGAGGCGGTCCGTCCGGCCTGCACGGCCGTCAGCCCCCCCGCCTGCTCGGCCAGGACATAAACGCCGGTACAGGCATGGCAATACACGTGGTCGCCCGCCCCCTGCGTGCGCCGCCGCACCAGGGTTGGTCCGCACATCACGCAATCGTAGAGCGGAATGCCCTCGTCGGTGTGGCCGACGATATGATCCAGCTCGCCCGCCTCACCCAGGGCAACAAACACTTCCCCGAAGGCACGATCGAACTGACGGCCCAGGTTCTCGCGAATGATCTCGAGCGCCTTGGCAATCGGCATGCCGCGCCGGTATGGGCGGGTGCTGGTCATCGCATCGAAGGCATCGCAGATGCCGACAATGCGGGCATCCAGCGGCACGGCTTCGCCTGCCAGACCACGCGGGTAGCCCCGACCGTCCGGGGTTTCGTGATGGGCGCGGATGGCGGCTTCGGCCAGCACGGCGAGCGGATGCCCGGCGAGCATGCGCCAGCCGACTTCGGGATGGGTCTTGATCACGGCAAACTCGTCGTCGGTCAACCGATCTTTCTTGCCCAGAATGTGATCGGGAATGCTGACCTTGCCGAGGTCATGCAAGAAGGCGCCAATGGCGATGCGCGCCACCTCGCCCGCCGGCAGGCCAATTTTTTCCGCGAGCAGGCGGGAAAAACGGGACACCCGCCACAAATGGCCGCCGGTATACGGATCGCGCGCCTCGACCATCCAGGCCATGACGAGCAGCGAGGTGAGCAGGTCTTCCTGGTGTTGACGCCGTTGCCCGCCACCGAGCACCGCCGATAATTGTTGCAGCAAGCCCATGACACCCCCTTGTCGATCAGGCGTTGTTAATGGCGCACCGTCGCCGGTTCGGCACACGTGGCCGGATCGCTCCAGTACGCAGCCTCCCCGGTACGCTCGACGCGCGCCAGATAGCAATCATAGCGCCCAGCCCAGGCATAGGCCCGGTCGTCCGCCAGCATCCCGGGCACATTGGTCATGTCCAGCTCGCTGACCTGCAGGGCCTCATTGGCTGTCGCATGGAGCAGCCCTTCGACGAGGAGCATGTCGGAAAACAGGGTCTGGACACGGTCGACCGCCGGCATGATGTGTTTTTCAGTCTCGCTCAAGGTCAGCGGCGCCAAGACCTGAATCGCGGCCGAGAGATCGGTCCTGCGCAGTGCCTGCCCCGGTGCGCGGCCGAGCAGGCGTTGCACGGCCGGCTGCACACCACGCGTCACGGGGCGGCTGATCGCCGTCATCGTGACCGGCTCCGGCAGCGCGCGCGCCACGCCTTGCAGGCGGCTGGCCGCGAGCTGACGGGCCAGTGCGAGATCGGTATCGGAGAGCGGCTGCAGCGTACAGTGCTCGATTTCGGCATTACGCAGGGCCTGGCATAACAGACGATGCCAGACCTTCTGCCCGAGGGCCTCGCCATAGGTGTGACGCTCGCCGGCGATCTGCAGGCTGCCGCCCCCGATGTCCAGAATATGCGTGGTGTTCAATTGTGGCCCCAGCGCGGCGCGGGCGCCGACCACGCCATAGCGCCCTTCCACCGCCTGCGGAATGACCAGCAGGGCCACCCCGCTCTCGGCCTGTAACTGGCGCAGCACAGCCACGGTCTCCTGACGCCGGGTTTCCAGGGCGAGCCGCCAGGCGGAATAGCCGCCGGCCACCCGGGCACAGGACTCGGTCCCAGCCGGAGGGAGCGCCGTGAAAGCCTGGGAGGTGGGCGCCACGGTTTCGGCCAGGCCGCGTCCGGCCCAGAGTGGTGCCAGATAGTCGATATTGACCCGCCCCCCGGCGGCCTGCCCCTGACTACCGGCCCGCACCCCGGATGAACCGACATCGAAGGCCACCCGGCAGGTGTCGGCCTGCGCACCGCTAAGTGCCAGCACGGCAAACAGCCCGCCACAACACAGGGCGCGCAAGAGGCGGTCAGCAAGGCGGGGCTTCATGCTCGTGACGGTCAGAGATGCAGGTAGCCCAGCGCACCGACCACGACCCCGGCCCCCGTGGCGGCATAGACGGCGCCGATCAGCCAGCGCTTGCGGGTCAGCAGGGCAATGGCCGACATGGCGATGGCGATCTGGAGCAGCGTCGTGGCCAGCGCCCAGCGCTCATGCACGTGCATTTCCTGCTCGCTCTTTTCGTCCGAGGCCTTGGCCATGGCTTCCAGGCGGTCCGCCTCGACCTTGATCTCTTCTTTTTCCTTCTTGTAGCGCTCGACCGCCTGCTTGAACTTCTCCTGCGCTTCGCCGCTGGTCAGCGTGACGGAGAGCTCGGCCAGATTCTGCTTGTTGCTCTTGGCCTGATAGTAGTTCCACTGATTGGAGGCCGAGGTCTTGTGGATCGCCGCTTCGTTCTTGAGCAGCAGGGCGGCGTTCTGGGAATGCCCGCCCATGTAGCCAAAAATGGCGCCCACCGTCGAAATGATGGCGGTCAGAACCGCCACGCGCGAGGTGAAATTGTCACCACCGTGCTGTGCAACATGCTCGACCTCGTGATCGTGCGGACCGTGAACGTGAAAACCGTGACCAGACATACAAATTGCTCCAGTAAAACAGACAAAACAGGGGAGCGATTCTAGCCGGAGAGCGCCGCCTTGCGGCAAACCTTCATGCCCCTCCTGCGCCATCGCCAGCACGACTATGACAAAAGTTTTTACACTGTCACACAATCCCGGGGAAAAACGATAAGATTTAAGGTATTACAAATGGGTGGCCCGTTGAGCCCTCCCTGCAGAGAAAAGGCAATTCATCTTGCACAGCCCCACACTGCTGATCATGGCGACCCTGCTGATGGGCATCATCAGCCTCGTGATGGGTGCCATGTGGCTTTACAACCGACATATTCCCGGCCTGAAGTCGTGGGCATGCTCGTTTGTGGCCGGTTTTCTGCTCTGCGCAGTCATGCTGATGCGCATGCTGGACGAGACATCGGCCGCCATGCCGCTGATGCTGCTCCTGCTGCAAACCCTGATGTTCATGATCGGCTGCCTGACCTTTGTCGGGGCACGCACGCACGTCGGTGCGGCACCGCCAGGATATGCCCTGCCGCTCGCGCTGTACGGCATTCTGTTGTGTGCCACCCTCTATTTCTCGGCAATCATCGACAACCCGAATGCGCGCTTCTTGGTCCCCAGCCTGATCAATGCGCTGTTCTTCCTCGGCAGCGCGCATGCACTCGGGCGCTTTGGCTTCAAGAATTACCCGGGGCGCACCTTTCTCGCCGTGGTCATGGGTGTTCATGCCCTCTTCCTGATCGCACGCCCCTTCGTTTTTCCCTTGGGCGGCACCGGCATGTTCTCGGCGAACAACCAGTTCAACATGTCCCAGTTCGTCCTGCTGGAATCGACACTGGCCCTGACCCTGATCGCCTTCGGCATCCTGATGGTGACCACCGAGTACACCACCAGCAAATGGCGGCGACTGGCTGAACGCGACCCGCTGACCAGCGTCTTCAACCGGCGCTCCTTCCTCACGCTGCTCGACAAGGCACTGAGTCGCAACGAGCGGCAACAGCAGCCCTTGGCCGTGATGCTGATCGATCTGGATCACTTCAAGTCGATCAATGACCGCTGGGGACACAAGCAAGGGGATGAGGCGCTACGTCACTTTGTCGATATCGTGACCCATTGCCTGCGCCACGAAGACATCCTGGGCCGCCTGGGTGGCGAAGAATTCGCGGTGTTTCTGAACGATGCGGACCTTCAGGTAGCACGCACCGTCGCCGAGCGCCTGCGCAGCACCGTGGAAAGCTGTCCGGTCCCGACTGCCTCCGGCACCATTCCGCTCACGATCAGCCTCGGCCTCACCCTCGCCTGCCCCGGCGAAACACCGGAAAGCGTACTGCACCGTGCCGACGTGGCGATGTACCAAGCCAAGCATCGCGGCCGCAATCGTATCGAAATTGTCGCTCAGACCGAGCAGCCGATCCCCGCACTGAACGCAGCCTGACCCGTCTGGCGGTGCGGATTGTTCGCCCCCTCGGCACGGTTGCAATTGCCACCAATCGGTCTAGGATAGGGACTCGCACCCGCCTGTCGAAACATCGGCGCCCACGCCGCCGGGAGAAGCATCCAGCCCTTCACGCATGATTTCCGGGAGGTTTTATGCTGACGCGCAAGCTTGCTGTCGATAACAAGACCTTCATCGCCGCCATTCGTGCCAACAACCTGCCGGCGGTCCGCGTACACGCCGAAAGCGGCTGTTTTGGCGAACAGGCGCTGCAAAACGCCATGACCCTCTCCGCCTTCTGCGGGCACCGGCGCCTGCTGCGCTATTTCTTCAACAAGCGCGAACACGGCGAATTCGCCTTTCTCGACACGGGCATCTCGCTCGAAGCCGCCTCGGCGGCCGGCAAGGTTCAGGGTGTGGTCGATCTGGTGACCTTCGGCGCGGACCTGCACTGCGACGAAGACTTTCCCTACTACCTCGCGCTCTGCCACAACCACCCGGTGACGGCCTTCTACCTCCATTTTTCCGGCATCGACATCAACAGCAACGAGCACGCGCTGCGCATGGCCTTCAAGCGGGGCTGGCGCGATCTGGTCTATGACATTTTCGGCATCCATGCCCATGCCACCAATCCGGCCCAGGGTCTTGAGTGGTCGGTGCGGAGCGGCAAGGTGAGGATTGCCCTCGGCGCCATGCTGGCCGGGGCTGATCCGGCACGCGACGACAGTGAACTGCTCTTCCGTGCCATTGAAAGCGGCCAGGACGAGATGATCCGCGTGCTCGTCGAAAACGGGGCCGACGTGCTCGCCCGCGGCGAGCGCATCCTGCTCGACAGCGCCCGCAAGAGCCAACGCGGCAGCACCATCCAGACCGTCTTCCGCTACGTCCAGAAAGCGCGGAGCGAACCGGCATTTATCCCTGCCGGAACAGGTCGACCGCAGGGGATGAAAACGATCAGCGGCCCGGCGGAATTCACCCGCCCGCCGCAAATTGTCCCGACCCTGCGCCCGCACGGCATGGGCTGGCGCAGTTCGACCTGGTCGTCACACTGAAGGCGGCCCCCGTCATCTGCCTGCAACCTGGGCACCGCATGCTGCCCGTCTCCCCCTGTCACGGAGACGCCCATGGGCAAGCTGCGCCTCGATGTACTCGATCAGGACGGCGACCTGCTTGTCGACGCCTGTGCCAACCTGATCGTCACCGCCTTCGCCGATCCGGTCCGCTACGACAAGCAACGCGTCGTCGCCGAACTGACGCAACGCGATCCCGCCTACTACCGTCGTTTTTTCATTGCCATGGAAGCGGGCGAAGTGGTCGGCATCGGCGGCATCAAGGCAGCCGACTGGGCCTCGAACACCCACCTGCTCTATCTCTCCGCCGTCCGGCCTGACCGGCGGGGCAAAGGCATCGGCCGCGCCCTGATCCAGGCACGTCTGGACTGGCTGAAACAGCATTTCCCGCACGGCCGGGTCCTGGTCTCGACGCAACGCACCAAGCGCTATCGCGAACTCGGTTTCAAAGACATCCGCGGCAGCCATCTGGCCGGGCGGCATCTGATGCTGCTGCGGTTCAAGTAGGCGATAAAGCGCCCGAAACGATTCAAAAAGCAATGCTGAGGCGAGCATTCAGCCATGCATTGCTGGCCCCCTTCGGGCTTGCCATATTGAGCATCACGTTTGCCGTGACGGGGCCTTGCTGGCACTCGAAGCCGAGACCGGCACGCAGCCAATCCTGTTTTTGCTCCAACCCGGGCAATGCAAAATCAAATAGCCCGATGAGCCCGCCCGACATGTCAGGACCGTGTCGGCGAAAGCGGTGCACATGCTCAACAATACCTTGCAATTTCCACCCGGGCTGCCATAGCCAGGCATAGCGCAGACCCAACCGGGCATCCAGATCCCGCTGAGAAAACCCGTCAAACCTGGCAGGAAACCCTCCCCCAGACTCGGAATAGGCCTGAAGTTTCGTTTGGCTCAGGCCCAGCTCCAGATATGGCGACAATGATTGCCTGGCAAATTGCCAACCCCGATCCCACTCCAACCGTGCGCGCACTGCGCTCGTCCGGAGTGCAGGTTGCCCGATAGAAGCGCCCGGCACCCCGGCATTCAGGTAGCTTCGCTCGATGAGTGCATCGCCCCGATAGGCGAACCCCGCCAAGCTCGCCCAAATCTGGGCCGGCATGCTAACCAGCATCTCCGCAAACACGTAGTTGCCATCCGTCGTCAGGCGATCCGACGAAATGGCAGGCTGGCGGGTCGACACCTGCCCAACCCCGATATTGATTTGCCCCCAGGGGATGACAACCCCGCCGCCAAACTCCCTCAGAGTCAGCTTACTGCTCCGGGAGGCCTGCTCATTTACCCCCCAGTCACCGGCAACCCATGTCGCGTATTTCCCGGCATGAATCCGATAATCCAGCGGCTGGCCATGTAGTCCCTGCAGAATGAGGTCCGTCCCCATATTCACCATGCCCCATGCACGCTGTACCGTGTTCAGGCTGGCTTGCAAATCGGCCACGCTGACCAAGCCGCTCCCGATCGGAGACAAGCGCGCGATGAAGGCCGCATTCCCTTGTGTTTGCCCGACAACCACGGAGCCATCCGCGTTGGTTGCCGTCGCGTATCTGGTCAGGTCAGCGGCAACCGCCACACCACCGGCGCGCAACCAATCCTCGACGGTCTGCATCCCGGTTTGTGCCGTCCAGCGAAAACCTCGGGTTGTTCCAAACACGCCCGAGCCCGACCAGCCGACCACGACCCTGCCATCCTCTGATATTCCCCAGGCCTGGCTGTTGCTGTCGTTGCCAAGTCGCCCCAGATTGACCATGCCGCTCGCAGCTGTCCAGCGAAAAGCACGCTGCGCGCTACCATTGATGTATGCCGCACCGGCAATCGCCGTACCATCGGCAGACACTGCCCAGGCATCGCTCTGAGCCCCCCCCAGCGAACCCAAGTCCGTTTTGATCGTCGTGACCCACTGATCGTTGGAGGTCCAGCGCACCGCCTGGGAGGTTGAGCCTGTTTTGCTGGAAAAGCCGACAACCACGCTGCCATCTGCCGAAACTGCTCTGGCCCAGGCCGTTGAACCGCCGGGCAAGGTCCCCAGATCAAGTTTGTTCGTGGTCTGCCACTGATCGTTCGTCGTCCAACGGACCGCCCTGATCGTGCCACCGGCATTACTGGCCCACCCGACCACCACCGCCCCATCCGACGAGACATCGTGCGCCGTGCTGGCCGTTCCTCCCAGCGTTCCCAGATCGATCATGCCGGTCAAGGCTGTCCAGCGGAAAGCATGGTTCTGTGTCGGGGTTGACGCAGAGCCGACAATCACCTGCCCATCAGGCGTAACGTTGAGCGCCGTACTGGTTGCGCCGCCCAGCGTTCCGAGATCCTGAAGCCCGGTCGCTGCCGTCCACCGGAAAGCCCGGTTATCTGCACCCGCATTTTTGGCATAACCGACCAGTACGCTGCCATCACTGGAAACGGCATTGGCCAGACTGGCAGCCCCGCCCAGCGTGCCTAATGAGGTGAGTTCCCCGTAGAGCGACCCTGAATAGGCAACCGGCGACAAGGTCTGGGACCAGGCCGGCGAGGCGCAGACCCAGACACCGGCTGCGACCCAAAGACGAAGCGTGCCGCAGATCTCCGGGTATGACGGGGTGGGCTCGAAACAGATCTGATTCAAACAGCCTCCGGAAAAAGCCGTGAATGGTCAGAGTAATGCCTGATACCACTATACCCCGATGCCCGGAGCACGCCATACGCCGTGCAAAAACATCGTGAAGACCAGGTATCGATGCTGTGTTCAATCTGACCGCAGCTGTCTCAATCCAGCAGATCAACCGACAGTCATCGCCTGCCTGCACCAGCCCTCAATCGCCGCGCGCTCTGCCGGCAGGGTCTGGGCCAGACCGCCGGTAAAGGTTTCCCAGGCAGGTTGATAGGCTGCCTGGACGACTGTCAGCACAGGGATGCCCTGGCTCATGAGTGCCAGCATTTCGGCAGCAAAGCCCTCGCCCGTGGATTCCAGCTTGCCGAAGCGGTTGACCATAACCAGGTCGGCACCCTCCCGGGCGATGCGCCGCAGGATGCCGGAAAGGTCGGCCATCACCTGGACATCGAGCGCACAGGCGCTGGCGCCGCTGCCCAAATCTTGCGTGATTTCATGGACGACGCCCTGATCGAGGTCGATCAGGGCCAGACGGCAGCTGCCTTCCTCCGGGCAACGCCGCTGCACCAGGCCGCGCACGCGCCAACCTTGTTGGCGCAGGTCTGCGGCAAGCTGGAGCAGCAGGTCATCGTAGCCATCCGTCTCGCCGGGCAGAATGGCGGCGACCATGGGCTGGCGGGCATCGGGCATGGAGAGCGGTCCGGCAGCGCGGCGCTGGGCCGCAAAAACGCCATCTTAACGCGTGAGCGCCTCAGTATTCATAGCCAAAGGCGCGCAAGGCTGCCTTCGCCTTGTCGCCCCGCAGATACTGCATCAACGCCTCGGCCGCCGGATTGGCGCGTCCCTTGTTGAGGATCACGGCATCCTGCCGGATCGGGCTGTGCAGTTTGGCCGGTACGATCCAGGCCGAACCGCCCGTCAACTGGCCATCCTTGAAGACCTGCGAACGTGCGACAAAGCCGAGCTCTGCATTGCCGCTAATGACAAACTGATGCGTCTGGGCAATGTTTTCCCCTTGCACAAAACGGCCTTGCAGGCGCGTCAGCTCGCCGAGCTGGGTCAAGGCTTCAATGGCAGCCGCACCATAGGGCGCAGTTTTGGGATTGGCGATGGCCAGTCGGTTGAAATCCGCTTTTGCCAGTACTGCCCCCTGCGCATCCACGCGGCCAGGCTGCGGCGACCACAAGACCAGACGCCCGATGGCGTAGGTAAAGCGCGAGCCTTTGACGGCGTGGCCTTCATTTTCCAGACGGGCAGGCGTTTCATCATCCGCCGACAACAAGACCTCGAACGGTGCGCCATGGCTGATTTGGGCGTAGAACTTGCCCGTTGCACCGAAGGACAAGGTGGCTTTGTGCCCGGTATCGCGCTCGAAATCCGCTGCAATGCGCTGCATGGGTGCGGTGAAATTGGAAGCAACCGCCACGGCCACCTCGGCCGCCTGGCCATCAGCCAGCATCAGCCATGCCGCCAGGAAGCCCAGGCAGGGTTTGAGAATAGGTTTCACGCGTTGCTCCCGATCCGTTCATGTCACGGCACAGTCTGCCGTCTTGATCTACCGGACGCCATGATATCGGGCAAAGGCCAGCACGGGGACAGCCCCCGGTTCAGGGCAACTCGGCGCGAATGCGCGACAGCAGGTGTGAAAACAGCGCCTGCACCCCCTGTTGTCCGGGCGTGTGCCCGGTCGGCTGGCGCCAGCTGAGCAGGATGCGCGACTCACCCTGCGGCTGGCTGATCGCGATCGACAACGGGCAAAACGCCAGCTGTGCCGGCGACTCTTCGAGCAGTTGCCAGGCCAGTCGGGCACTGCAGAACTGCAGAATCTCGGCGCGTTCAACGGGGAGCTGCGAACGCCCAAGCGCCGGTCCGGTGCGCCGCAGCATGTCGGCAAAATCAAGCGGCGGGCTGGGTACCAGCCCTTCGCCTTCGATCGCTTCGATCACGGCGGCCCGCACGACACTGTAAGCATGGCCGCTCACCCAGTGCTGCACGAGCGATGGCGGCTCGGCCCGGGCGCTCAGGCCGAACAAGGCCCCGACCAGCCCGATGCACAGGCACCGGGCCAGCCGCTGCCCGAGCCCCCGCTCAGAAGGCATAACGCAGCGAGACGCCCGCCAGCCAGTTGCGGCCCGGCGCGGCTTCGTAATAGCGGCCATTGCTGTCCCCCACCACCACGGAACCCACATACTGGCGGTCGAACACGTTGTTCAGACGGGCGTAGGTACGCATCGTCAGCGGGCCGTAACTGCGCTCCACCCCGACCCGCAGATTGGCGATGGCATAACCCGGCGCTGCCTGCTGGGTGTTCGTATCTTCAACCTGCATGCGCCCCCGCACCAGGCCTTCGACGCCGGCGTAGAAGCCGCTCGGGGCATGGCGCCAGGTCAGGTCGGCATACAGATTGTGCTCGGCAATGCCGGGCAGGCGCTTGCCGGCGCTGACCACGGTGCCGCCTGAAGTGGTGAAGGCTTCGTCATAGCGCGCGTCGAGGTAGGTGTAGGCAAGGCGGCTGGAAAGCCCGCCCTGCCAGCGGCTGTCCAGCCCCAGTTCCAGACCGCGACGCTGGGTACGGCCGGCATTGCGGTAGCTCGTGCGGCCACCGCTGCTGCTGTCGACCACCAGTTCGTCACGCGTATCGATCTGGAAAAGTGCCAGGTCCATCCGGCTGTCTGCCCCGACATAGGCTTTCAGACCGGTTTCCAGATGCGTGCTCTGGGCCGGCTTCAGGCTGTAACTGAAAGTCCCGCCCGGACCGGAATAGAAAAGTTCGCCAAAACTCGGCGCCTCGAAACCGCGTGCCGCGCTGGCATAGACATTCACGGCCGGGGTCAGGCGATACAAGGCGCCGACGGTCGGCGTCGTCTTGTTATATTCCACCCGCCCGCCGTCGTTGCCATTGCTCAGATAGCGGTCATCGACCTTGAAGCTGACATGGCTGCGCCGCAGGCCGCCGTTGAACTGCCAGTCGCCCCGCGCCCACTCGGCCTGGGCGTATTGATCGAAACTGGTGACGGTATCGAGTTCGTTGCGGCGCAAGGCGCCCTGCACGCCGAGCGTGTTGCCGACATAGTTTTCGTAGCCGCGCCGGTCATCGCGGGCGGTTTCGTAGTCGGTCCCGAGCGTGGTGGTCAGCCGCCCGCCGGCGAGATCGAAGCGCCCGATCCAGCGGGCCGAAGCACCGCCGTAATCGCGGTCAAAGTCGATCACGCCGCCGCTGTGTTTGACATTGCCCTGAACCGACTTGGGAATCGACTGGTACTGGGTGGTCGACCGCTGCCCGACATAGGCCGAGAGCTGCACGCTGTGCTCGCCGAAGCGATGCTCGTAGGTCAGCCCGCCCTGAGTCTGTTCGATGGTCTTGCGCGTGTTGTAGTCGAGCGCGGCCTGCGCCACGCTGCGCGGGTCGGCACGATAACCGCTCCAGGTCTGCCCGAGCGGGTCCTGGGCTTCCTGACGGAAGGTCGAGGCAATCACGTTGAGCTTGCCGTCCTGGCTGGGCTGGAAGGTCAGCTTGACCTGGCTCTGATCCCGCTCCGCATGACTATTCTGGCGATATCCATCGGTCACGAAGCGGGAGGTGTCGATCACATACCCGACCCCACCCGCTTCCCCCTTGGCCGACATGTCGGCCTTCCAGGTCGCATCGCTGCCCGCGCTAAAATTGCCCTCCACCACCGGTCGACCGTGTCCTTCCTCGGTAAACAGCTGGATGACGCCCCCGGCATGGTTGCCGTAGACCGACGACAAGGGCCCGCGCAACACTTCGATACGCTCAGCCCGATCCAGATTGAAGGTGGCGGCCTGCCCCTGACCATCCGGCATGGAGGCGGGAATACCATCGGCGATCAGGCGGATGCCGCGCACGCCAAACGCAGCGCGCGCGCCAAAACCGCGCGAGGAGAGTTGCAGGTCCTGCGCGTAATTCTGGCGATTCAACGCGGTGATGCCCGGCACGCTGGCCAGCGCTTCGGACGCATTGACGCGCGGCTGATCGGCACCAATCCGCTCACGCGTCACCACATCAATGGCTGCTGGCAGATCGAAGCTGCGCTGTTCGATGCGGCTGCCGGTGACGGCCACCGGATCGAGGGTCACATCGGCCGCCAGGGCATGGCCCGAGAGCGTGGCGATGGCGGCGGCAAGGGGAGCAAGGCGGAAATTCATGATGGGGTTTTCTGTATCAGAGACGCAACCAGCCCTTGTCATGGGCGGTCACGATAAAAGCTTGGGTATCCCGTTCGATGGCCGCCCGGTTACCCGGAAAGGCAGCATCCAGATCGTCGATGATCTGCGCAACCGTGCGCCGACCATCGCAACGCAGGAGAATCTCGGCGGCAGCGGGGTTGAGTTTCACCATCCCCTCGGGATAGAGCAGGATGTGAGCGTGCTGGGCCGCCTCCCACCGGAAAACATGATGGGGGCCCAACTGCGGGATCGGCGACAGGCTGGTCATGATCGGTCGGGCAGCGCGCAGAAGGGTTCAGGCATCCGGGCGCCGCCGGGTCATCAACGTACGTAGACGTAAGCCGTGACTTCGAAGCCGAGGCGGATTTCGCAGTAAGCCGGGGTTTGCCAGTTCATGATGTGTCTCCTTTTAGATCGGTACGGCACCACGCCGTCCCTGAAACACATTATTCGCAGCCCCCAAGGACCCGGCATCCGGGGATTTGCCAAAAGCGCCTCATGAAAATCATGAGGCGCGTGGCATCAAAAATTCGGGGAAGGCATTTGACCGGGCAACACCGATATTGAGGGCTTTTGCTCAACGTGAACGCTTCGGCCAAAACCGAAGGTCGCTGCGGCCTCCGACAATGAACGCTACCGACCCAAACGAGACATTCGTCACTTCAATTTTCTGAGTGCAGGCTACTGAATACTCTGGCCATTCAACCCGAATTCTCACGGGTAGGCCGTCCGCCAAAAGAGAGACCTGCACCTTCGGGTCACAATGGGTCCAGGTATCCTTGTGCAGAATCTCACTCAAACGCCCGAAGGGCATCGGGATTTTTCAGGAGCGATTCATTTCCTTGGATAGTCCCATTTTTGGGGAACTTGACCTGAATTCTCATCCCGCTACCGGTCGGCGATGCCTTGTTACTCGAATACTTGACCCATCCACCGTGCAGTTCAGCGATTCGTCGAACAATCGACAGCCCTAGGCCGCTCCCCCCGGCGGCCGATGAATTCTGCCCTGACTCCTGGCTACGCCAGAATCTTTGACCTAGGCGGGATAACTCTTCCTCGGTCACACCTGGGCCGTCATCTTCCACCACCAAGCTTACCGCCGCATTAACAGGCTCAATCACAACGCGAATCCGGCCATTTCTCGGCGTATAGCGGATGGCGTTATCCACCAGGTTGCGGACCAGGATGGACAGCCAGGCCGAATTGCCCCGTAGCGCCCCCCCCGCCTCGGCTGCCAGTTCGATATCGATATCCTTGTTAATCGCCTGCGTCACCAATTGCCCAACCACTTCCCGAACAAGTTCAGCGAAATCCAGCTCGACTAAATCGCCCGGTCCCGTCGCATCGACCCGAGCCAGCAATAGTAGCTGCTCGACCAGATGAGTCATGCGGTCGCAACCCTGCAACACGTTGGCCAGGGCATGGCGACGCGCAGCATCCTCGGTGGCGCCGAGGGCAACTTGGGCCTGGGCACGTAATCCGGCCAGCGGCGTACGCAGTTCATGAGCGGCATCTGCGGTGAACCGGCGCTCCTGTTCGAAACTCCGGGCAACGCGGCCGAACAAGGTATTCAGTCTTTCCACCAGAGGCAGCACTTCACTCGGCAGGTCGTTGGTTGGTAGCTGGGCCAGATGTTCCGGTGAACGCTGCTCGACTTCGGCAGCCACGCGTTCCAGCGGACGCACACCGTGGCGAACCGCCAGCCAGATGAAGAGCGCCACCAATGGCAACGCAATCAACAGCGGCTTGAGCAAACCGCCGGCCACCGCACGCGCCATGTGATCGCGCGCACCAATCCGCTCACCCACTTGCACGAGCACCTGGCGCCGGTCGTTCCACGCGGAAAACACCCGCCAGCGCTCCCCATCGACCACACTGTCGGATAAACCTTCCCGTTTGGCACTCAGCGGGGTATCAGGCGCGTTGGCCGAGTGCAGTCGCAAACGGTCGTCGAGCCAGACCTGGAAGGCGACACGCCGCGCATAGCGATGCAGTTCGGGGGCATGACTTTCCTCGAAGCTGTCGTCGTCCTCATCGTCCAGCTCGCCATTGGTTTGCGCAATCAGCAGCGAGGCCGCCTGGATCAGGTGAGCGTCGAATAACTCCTCCGCTTCGTGTCGTGCCTCAAGCCAGGTGGCCCCAGCAGCGATAAGCCAGAGCAGGCCAACCAGAACGCTGACAGCCAGAGTGAGGCGTACCTTCAGGGAAGCGGTCAGCATCCGGCTCTCACTCCTTTTCAATCAGGTAGCCGATGCCGCGCATGTTGCGGATGAGGTCGCGGCCAAGTTTCCGGCGCAGGTGATGGACATAAACCTCAATGGTATTGCTGCCTGTTTCGTCGTTCCAGCTGTAGAGATGCTGTTCGAGCTGCTGACGGGAAAGCACGCGCCCTGTATTCAGCATCAGGGCATGGAGCAGCGCAAACTCCTTGGCCGTCAAATCGATGGGATGCCCATCCACGCTGACCGTATGGGCCGCCGGGTCAAGCACGATCCCCGAAACTTCAAGCCTTGGCGTCGCTTTTCCCTCGGTACGGCGAATCAACGCACGCAGGCGGGCCTGCAACTCCCCCATGTCGAACGGTTTCAGGAGATAGTCGTCAGCCCCGGTATCGAGTCCCAGAATACGATCCTCGATGGTGTCGCGAGCCGTCAGGATAAGGACAGGCAAGGCACAGCCGCGTTGCCGTATCCCTTTCAGAACCGTCAGGCCATCACGGCGCGGCAGACCAAGATCCAGCACCATCGCCGCGTAATCACAGCCCAGCTGGCCAGTCAGAGCATTTTCGGCAGCCAGCCCGTCGCATACCCAATCCACCGCGAAACCGGCCTGGGTCAGACCGGCCTGAATGGCATCTCCCAACAGATGGTCATCTTCGACGATCAGTAGTCGCATCGATTATTTCTTCAATCGTGATCGTGCCGATTATGCTGCTGCGTTACCGCGACGTCGGAAGACACAGGCAACCAGCCGAATCGGTCAGCACTCCAGAAGCCCAGAACGGCAACCAACAGAATTATGCCTACCAGCGGGCGGGTTTTGCGTATTGCCTGATCGGCTGGCCCGGATTTATTGCCCGAAAACATCGAGCGGACCAGGTTCTCGCGATGCAACAGACTGCTCATGACGACACCGACGATATGCCCCGCTACTACGGCCAGCATCGTTGCCGCGCAGCCTTCGTGGAGTTCTTCCACCCATTCCCCGCCGATCTCCTGATAAGTGGCGAACCCGCTGCATGCCGTCAGCATGGAAAGGCCCAGCAGCAGGAAGATTGCCACGGCCCCGGCCGGGTTGTGGCCGAGATAGTGTTTCGGGCTGCTGCTCAGCAAGGAGCGCAAATATTCGAGTACGCGGGACGGCGAGAAGATAAAGGAAGAAAAACGGGCATACCGCGTACCGGCAATCCCCCAAATCAGGCGGAAGACAATCAGGGCGGCCACGGTATAGCCGAACATCACGTGCCAGTCGCGATAGCGTTCGGACTCGGAAGTGAGATAAGCGGCCGAAAACGAGAAGGCCAGCAGCCAATGGAAGACTCGGGTCGGAATGTCCCAGACCTTGACCGAGCGAAGGGACAGCCCTTGGGAGGCGGGGGTGTCGTGGTTCATGATCTTCCTTCCTTATTTCGAACGGGGAATACGAATCCCGCGCTCACTGTAGTTGCCCTCCCCAGCCTCGCGGTGGCAGGCCGCGCAATTGGCCGGCGTCTTCACGGCAGCCGACTGCCAGACCGATGCCGACAGTCCATCATGACCGTCACGGTGCTCACGCTTGAACCAGGCCGTTTCGGTAATGCGCAGCGTCGGCGCCTTGGCGCCGACCGCCTGGCTTTGCCCGCTACGCCCGGCATTGACCACCAGGAACTGGGTGATTTCCTTGGCCACCGACGCTTCGAGCGTGGCGTTGCTGCCGAAGTGCTTATCCAGCCCGCCCATCAGCGAGCGCCAAGAGTCCGCCGGGAGCAGCTGCGGTGGATAAGGAACATGGCAGCTGCCGCACTCCTCCTTGTAGCTTGCAGTCAGGGAGTAGTTTTTCTGTTCACCGGCCAGAGAAGGACCGAGATGCAGCGCCAGCAGCATCGTCACCGCAGTCAAGCCCAATCTACGTAGTTTCATGATGAATCTCCTTAACGCTTTGCCGAGATCAGGTAGGCGATGACATCGCTCTTTTCCGCAGGCGTGCATTGGCGGCCGACGACGTCGTTGCAATTGCGCTTGAACCATTTTTCAACCTTGTCCTGACGCGTGAACCGCTTGTCGTTGGCTGCTGGCGCCAAGGGGTCGATGATCTTGCCTGTGGTGGCATGCTTGCCCATGGCCAGCGGGTTTTCGGTATGGCAGGTGGAGCAACTCCAATCCTGGTTGCCGGTTCGCCTGAAAAACTGCTGGCCTCGAGGTGCAGAAGCAGCAAAGCCGGGATCGGCACGCCGCGCTTCGGCCTGGTAGGTATTCAGGAAATCCAACGGGGTTTCAGCGTAGGCCGCGCCTGCGGCAAGCGTGACGAGACCGACGAAAAGAGGGAAATGGAACTTCATGAACTTCTCCATCAGGTTTGATTTAGATGGAAGACTAGAAGCCGAAACTTAAACGTGAATTAAGCAGGAATTATGCTGTTCCAATCTTGCCGCAACCGAGATTGGGATGAATTCAATTCGAGGGTGCAGCGTTGCACTCTTGAACTGATAACACAGCTAGCCGGTGACCAAAATAGATGCCCAAGCGGGCAGTTAACTGACGCATTGTCACCGGAATCAGGCTGGCTGCCAGAGGGCAGCTTTGGGCGAGGAGGACGCCTTCACCGGATTAGATAGCGACCGTTGAGTGCATTTCCGGGCAGAACGGCAGGGAATGGGCTCATAGCTGCCTGATTCTGGCCAGACTCCCGAGGCCTGCTTCGACCGAGTAGCACGAATTGGTTCTCCGGCTACTTTTAGAGCGGGACGGCCGCTTGCTGCCTAACGCAAACTACTGCTCTTGGCCGATAGCAGCCCCCCCGTCAGATCAAATGCAATTGGGTTCCGCTCCCCTCACCCACTACGCGGCATCCGGGTGTAGGCGCCCCAGCCTTCGATCTGGATCGGGCAATGGGCCAGCAGCAGGGCGTCGAGCAGGGACCACAGGATGTCGAGCTTGGTTTGCAGGATGGCGAGGGCCTTTTCCTGCATGTCGCGGGTGGTGAAGTGGCCGAGCGTGATGCGCAGGCCATGCACGACATCACGCGGGGCTTCGCTCAGGCGGCGACGGAAGTAGTCGTAGCCTTCGGCCTCGATCCAGGGATAGTGCTGCGGCCAGTTGTCGAGGCGGGATTGGTGGATGGTCGGGGCAAAGAGTTCGGTCAGGGAGGCGGCGGCGGCTTCCTGCCAGGGACGCTGGCGGGCAAAGTTGACGTAGGCATCGACGGCAAAGCGGACGCCGGGGAGCACATGTTCCTGCGAGACGATTTCGGCCCGGCTCAGGCCAACGGCCTCACCCAGCCGGATCCAGGCTTCGATACCGCCCTCCTCGCCGGCAAAGCCATCATGATCGAGGATGCGCTGCACCCAATGGCGGCGGACTTCGCGATCCGGGCAATTGGCCATGATGGCGGCGTCCTTGATCGGGATATTGACCTGGTAGTAATAGCGATTGGCGACCCAGGCCTGAATCTGGGCGCGGGTGGACTTACCTTCGCGCATCATCACCTGGAACGGATGATGGATGTGGTAGCTCGCGCCCATGGCGCGCAGGCGGGCTTCAAATTCGGCATCGCTCCAGGGCGTGGCGCAGGCGGTGTTCATCTCAGTCTCCAAAATGCAGGCGCATGCCGTCGTAAGCCACTTCGATGCCGGCCTCGTCCAGTTGTGCGCGTTCGGGGGAATCCTCATCGAGGATCGGATTGGTGTTGTTGATGTGAATGAGCACCCGGCGCTTGCCCGGCCAGCGCGCCAGGGAGTCGATCATGCCGCCCGGCCCGGATTGGGGCAGATGCCCGATGTCGCGAGCGCTTTTGCCGGAAATGCCAAGCGCGATCATTTCGTCGTCGCGCCAGAAGGTGCCATCGAGCATGAGGCCGTCGGCGGCATCAAAACAGGCCGCCACCTGCGGCTCGATGGCGCCCAGGCCGGGCGCATAGAAGACCCGGTGACCCTGAGCATCCTCGATCAGCATGCCGATGTTGTCGCCGGGGTGAGGGGCATCACGGTGCGGTGAATACGGCGGTGCCTTGCTCGACAAGGCAACCGGCGTCAGGCGCAGCCCCGGCACCTGCGGCACGCAGAAGGGCTCGCCGGGCACGATGCGCCGACGGTCGACACCACAAAAGTGCCCTAAAACCCTGAAGACCGGATTGCCGGTCTGCAGGTCCTCCGCCACCTGGTCGGTGCACCACACGGGGAGCGGTGCCCCCCGCTCGCGCAGCATGAAGAGGCCGGTCACATGATCAATCTGGGCATCCATCAGCAGCACCGCCGCAATGCCGCTGTCGCGCAACTGGCGCGCCGGCTGCAAATCGGGCGCAGCCCGGATCTGGCTCAGGATGTCGGGCGAGGCGTTGAAGAGCAGCCAGTCACCGCCATCAGCACGGACGGCAATCGAGGACTGGGTACGGGCCTGCGCCCGCACCTGGCCGGTACGCACACCGCTGCAATTGCGGCAATTGCAGTTCCACTGCGGGAAACCGCCGCCGGCGGCACTGCCCAAAACAAGGATTTCCATGGCGTCCCCTAGGTATTCAGAAAGGCCGTGCTGACAGCCTGCGCCGTACGCCGGATCAAGGGTTTGTGAAAGCGCAGCGGCTGTGCAGCCGTGGCCCGCGCCGCCTGCACCAGATGGTGGTGGGGCGAGCGGCTGCAGGCCGGGTCGGTGGCATTGGCGTCACCGGTCAATAACAGCGCCTGACAACGGCAGCCACCGAAATCCCGGGTTTTCTCGGAACAGGAGGCACAGGGCTCGGGCAACCAGTCGAGCCCCCGGTATTTGCGGAACAGCGGCGAGTCCTGCCAGATCCAGGCGAGGGTTTTGTCGCGCACTGAGTCGAACTGTAGTCCGGGAATCACCCGCGCTTCCTGGCAGGGCATGGCCACCCCATCCGGCGCCAGGGTCAGGTGGATGCTGCCCCACCCGTTCATGCAGGCCTTGGGGCGCCCTTCGTAGTAATCCGGAATCACGAAATAAATGGTCATCGCCTTGCCCAGCTTGGCCCGCCAGCGATTGACGACGGCCTCGGCTTCCTTCAATTCGGCCAGGGTCGGCATCAGTTCGTCGCGATTGCTCAAGGCCCAGTTGTAATACTGGATGTTGGCAAACTCGATGTACTCGATGCCGAGCGACGCGGCCCAGGCGATCAGGGCGTCGGCCTCAGCGATGTTCTGCCGGAATACCGGCACATTGAGCACCATCGGAAAACCCGCCTCCTTGATCAGGCGGGCCGCCTCCATCTTGAGGCCATGCGCGCGTGCGCCGACCAGGGCATCGGTGAGTTCGGGCCGCATGGCCTGGACGGAGAGTTGCACATGCTTGAGCCCGGCGGTTTTGAGGGCGTGCAGGCGGTCGACCGTCAGGCCGATGCCGGAGGTGATCAGATTGGTGTAAAAGCCGATCTCGTTGGCGTAGGCGACCAGTTCTTCCAGATCGTCGCGCAGCAGCGGTTCTCCGCCGGTAAAGCCAAGCTGGACGGCGCCCAGATCGCGGGCCTGGCGCAAGGTCCGCTTCCATTCCGAGGTACAGAGTTCTCGCGCGGTGTAGTCGTCAAAGTCGAGCGGATTGTTGCACCACGGACATTTCAGGGGGCAACGATAGGTCAGTTCGGCCGCCACCCACAGGGGCGCCCCTTGCGGTACGGTCAATTCGGTCTGAGGCAGCATGGCGCGCTCCTGATGGCATGGTCAGGCGAGTGTGCCGCCCTTACCCGCTGCACGCGCCCGCAGAATCAGGAAGAAGCGCTCATGATTTTCTGGAGCCGGGCTCAGCACACGCTCTCAAGCCTGCTGGCAGCAGCCCCAACCACCGGCCCCAACCACCGGCCCTGACCTCAGCGCATCGCCTCAGCCACCTCGGCAATCCAGGCCAGCCCCGCCAGCGTCGCCTGCCGGATCGCGGGGGTCAGACCGCCGTGCCCGCCTTCGGCCACCGGCATCCAGACCGCCTCCGGCCAGGCCCGATGCAAGGTCTGCGCATGCTGCGGCGGACAGACCGGGTCCTGCCCGCCCTGCACGATCACGCCCGGCAGATGGCGGATCGTCGGCACCCCGGCCAGCAAGCGCCCCGGTGCCAGAAAGCAATCCTGACTGAGGTAATGCATCTGGATACGGACCTTCGCCCATTGGCGGGCATCGGGTACGGCGGCGAGCGGGGCCTCCCCCATCAGATGGGCCTCGTAATCGAGCCAGGCCCGGGCGCCCAGCAAGGCCTGCTCGGTTTCGCCAAACAGGATGCAATGGACAAAATCGACCCAGCTCAGCCCCGCTGCCCCCAAGGCCTGCGCGCCCTCCCAGGCGAGAAAGCCGCGCACGTACTCGGCAATTTCCTCCCGTGAGCCGAGAAAGATCCCGCGCAAGACCAGCCCCAGAACCCGCTCCGGGCAACACTGGGCATAGGCCAGCCCGAGCACACACCCCCAGGAACCGCCAAAGACCACCCAGCGCTCGATGCCCAGCACCTCGCGGATGGTTTCCAGATCGGCGATCAGATGCTGCGTGGTGTTATCGAGCAAATCGCCTTGCGGCAGACTTGCACCGGCCCCGCGCTGATCGACAAAAATCACGCGATAACGCAGCCCTTCAAAGAGCTGGCGCTGCGCCGACGAACAACCACTGCCCGGGCCACCATGGAGAAAGAGCACAGGCAGCCCATCGGCTGCGCCGCGCTCCTCGATGTAGAGCAGATGCCCTTCCCCCACATTGATGCGTCGCGCCCGCCGGATGACCTCCGGAAAAACCTCGGCGTGGAGCACGCTTCACGCCTCGATCAAACCATTGCGCATGGCCAGGAGCGTGAGTTCGGCGGCGTTGCGGACGTTGAGCTTCTGCTTGATGTGATAGAGATGCGTCCCGACCGTGCTCGGACTGAGCTTGAAGTCCCCGGCCACATCCTGCACGGAATGGCCTTCGGCGAGCTTCATGAAGACCGACATTTCCTTGTCGGTCAGGGCTTCGAGCGGGCTGGCCCGGTCGTTGAGCTGGGCCAGGGCCACCTGTTGCGCCAGATCGGGGTCGAGATAGCGACGGTCCGCCCCCACCTGAGCCACGGCGCGCAGCAACTCATCCGGGCTGGCCCGCTTGCACAGGAAACCCCGGGCCCCGAGACGCAAGGCGCGCACGGGGACGATGTCATCATGATGGGCCGAGACGATCAGCACGCGCGCGCCCGGCTGATGCGCCAGCAGGCGCTCCAGCGCCCCCAGGCCACCGAGCCCCGGCATCGAGACATCCATCACCAGCACATCCGGCTGCTCGGCCAGGCAGGCCTGCACCGCCTGTTCGCCGTTTTCACACTCGGCCAGCACGCAGGCACCGGCCCCTTCGAGCAACAGACGAAAACCCAGGCGAACCACGGCGTGATCATCGGCCAGTACCAGACGCAGCCCTTTGAGATCGGTTTTCATACGGTTTCCTTCGCAAAAATCGGAAAAACAGCCTGAATGCTGAAGCCCCCGGCCGGCCGGGAAACAGTCTCCAGCCTCCCGCCCCAGCGACAGACCCGCTCGCGCATCCCGGCCAGGCCGAGGCCGCTGCCCGGAAAACCGACGGCAGACGGTGTGCGCCCCGTCCCGTTGTCGGTCATGGAGAGCACCAGGTGAGCGGCCTGAACGTCCAGACTGATCACCACTTCGCTCGCCCGGCTATGACGCAGGACATTGGTCAGGCCCTCCTGCACCACACGCAAAAGGCATGCCGCCAGGTCTTCGCCTACGGCGGGCAGGTCGCCCGCAAACTGCGTATGCAGGGCGATCTCGGGATGCCGCTCGGACCAGGTCTGGCAGAAGGGCTGCAGCAGGGCCTGTGGCGCACCGAGCAAGGCATCCGGCGTATGCAGGCGATGCAGGATGCGGCGCACCCCTTCCTGCATGTCGCCGGTACTGGCGATGATGGCCTCGGCAGGCACGCGCAGCGCCGGTGCGGTTGCACAGCGCTGGACAATGGCCCCGGCCAGGGCACGCACCCCGGTGATGCCTTGCGCCAGTTCGTCGTGCAACTCCTGCGCGATTTCCTTGCGCTCGGCGGAGAGGCGTTGTTGCAGACATTGCGCGAGCTCTCGTTCGGTTTCCAGGCGAACGTTGTCGTTGACCGCCTGTGTCAGGCGATCGGCCATGCCATTGAAGGCCCGTGAGAGACGCGCCAGTTCGGGGGGCGCAAATGCCGGCAGGCGCGTATCGAAACGCCCGTTGCCCATGGCTTCCAGGCCCTGACCGACGGCTGCCAGCGGTTGCAGGGCACGCATCAGGGCCCAGCGCAGGGCAAACAGTAAAGCGAGGAGGAGCATGCCGCCCCAGCCGGCCACCAGGAGCAGATCATCCCAGGCATCGAGGACCGCCCGTGACGCATCCGGCAGCAAACGCAGTTCAAGATCGCCCACCACCATGCTTCTGGGCGACAGGGGCGGCGTCAGGAGCGCTGAAAACCATGCGGGGGCCTGCCGACCCTGCTTGTAGGACGAAGGCGGCGAGACGTAGAGGCGCGTGTCGCCACGGTGGATTTCCAGGGCATTCGCCCGGATCCGCCCGATCTGGCGTGCCGCCGTGAGCACCCGTACCTCACGGGCATCCGGCGACAGCGTCACCCACTCATCGCGCATGACCAGCAGCCACTGCGCCGCGACCCGCGTGGCGGCCTCAACCTCCTCGCTGATGCTGTGCCGTGTGCCATGCTGCCAGGCAGCGGCGAGGGCAATGCCAAGCACGCTACACAGCCCGGCCAGCAGGAGCCCGACCCGCCAGTGCAGGCTGAGACCCCGACGCCCATCCCGGCATCGCCAGGCGGAAAGCCGGGTCAACATGAGCCGCCCCGATCAGAACGCATAGCGCATCCCCAACCAGAAGGTACGCGGTGCGCCCGGGGCGAGGAAGGTGCTGTGCAGCAGCGTGGTGTTGTCGCCGCTGGCCGAGAACGGACGGGCGATGAAATTGCCATTGGCGGTCAGCGCGGTGGCCCCGAGTTGGGCGGCACTGGCGTAGCGGCGGTCAAAAAGGTTGTTGATCGAGCCGAATACGGTCAACGCCTGGGTGGGGCGGTATTTCGCACCGAGATCGAACACGGCATGCCCGGGCACGCGGCCGCTGCCGAGGTAGCGCACGCCGTCCGGCTGATGCTGACCGTTCTCGTTGCCGCGCGCGAGGCTGTCGGAGAAAGCCTGCATGCCCAGATTCAGGGCCAGTTGGCCGGTGACCTGCCACTCGGCGCGCAACTTGAGTTGATGACGCGGCATCAAGGGCATGCGGTCGCCCGGCCGGATGGCGATGTTGCCATTGGCGTCCTGGCTGCTGTTGGCCGCCCCATTGACGGTTTCGGCACTCTGGAAGGTCGCGTCCAGGAAGGCGTAATCGGCGCTCAGCTGAACCCGGCCAAGACGGGCGCTGCTGCCCAGTTCGGCGCCCTGACGGCGGGTCTTGCCGAAGTTGCGGAAGTAGCCGAAACCGTTGGCCTGCCCGGCGACAAACAGGATGTCGTCGGTGTTCTCGGCACGGAACAGGCCGGCATGCCAGCGGAACTGGCTGTTGCCACCGCGCAGGCCGGTTTCCCAGGTGCGCGTCACCACCTGCTTGAGCGGCGGATCGCCGGCCATGGCGTTGGGCAGCTTGCAGGGGTTGGCCGGATCGGCACAGCCCAGCTCGACGGCGGTCGGCGTACGGCTGCCTTCGTTGTAGCCGGCATAGAGCGTCAGCGTCGGCAAGGCGGCATAGGCCAGACCGACGGCCGGGTTGAAGCGGCTGAAATGGTGATCGCCATCCAGCGAGCCCTTTTGCCCGCCCGGCACCAGTTGATCGCGATTGACCACGGTGGTCGTGTTGTAACGCCCGGAGAGGGTGAGGTGCAGGCGGTCGTACAGGCTCAGGGTATCGGTGGCAAAGACGCTCCAGGTCCGCGTCCGGCCCTGCAGGTCCACCCGGCTGTCGATCGGATCGCCGTTGTCGTCGGTGTAGGTCCCGTCGGCAAAGGCGTTGACCGGCGTGATGCTGCGGTCGGGATTGAGGTAACCAAACTGCGCGCTTTGCTTGAAGTGCATGCGGCTGGCGTCATAGCCCGCCCCCAGCGTCCATTGGTTGCGATGCCCGGCGATCTCGCCCAGGCGGGTCAGCTGGCCCGTCCAGCCATAGTTGCTCTGCACGGTTTCGGTGCGGTTGATCAGGCCGTTACATTTTTCGGCCGGCTCGTCGGCCAGGAGCACATTGGCGATACAGCGCCAGTACGGAAAAGGCGTATTGCCGGCATTGGCACCGGCAGCGGGAAAGCCGCTGTAGCCCGCTGCCGCCAGGGCATTACGCTCGGCCAGGCTGGGCTGGTATACGGACTGATCCAGCGAATCCTCGTTGATGTCGCCGTTATAGGTGCTCGTCCGGATACGGCGGTAATACACATTCCCCGAGAGCAAGGTGTCCGCATTCAGGCTGTGTTTGCCTTCGAGATTAAGGAAAATCGAGCGATTGCGCGTCTCGTCGGGCTTCGAATACACGCCCTGCCAATTACTGGCGAGCTGACGCACATCCTGCAGGCCGTTACCGGTCATCGTATTGCGCGCCACGGCCACGCTGAGCGCGAGATCGGTCGCCCCGCCCTGCCAGCCCAGTTTACCGAAAACCTGGCCGAGATGGCTCGGCGAGCTTTCACGCCAGCCGGCATCATGGGTCGCATTGCCGGTGACGAACCAGTGCAGCCCCTGTTCGTTGCGGCCACCGTGCTCCAGCGAGAGGGACTGCCGGCCGTGGCTGCCCAGCCCCGCTTCCACGGCGCTGCCGGCATGCGTGAGGCCGCTCTTGGTCTGCAAGGACAAGGCACCGCCCAGGGTGTTCAGGCCGAACACCGGGTTGGAACCCGGCATCAGGTCGAGCGAGGCGATGGCCGAACGGGGAATCAGGTCCCAGCTCACCACATCGCCAAAGGGCTGGTTCAGACGCACCCCATCGAGATAAACCGACAAACCCTGCGGCGTCCCCAGCAAGGGCGAGGCCGTGAAGCCGCGAAAATTCACGTCGGCCTGCCAGGCATTGCCCTGCACATCGTTCAGGAAAACCCCATTCAATTGCTGGCCCATGAGATCGGCCAGACTGCCGCCGGGGCGGGCCGCCAGGGCGCTCTCGTCGAGGCGCTGGACCGGTGCCGGCAGCACGTCTCGCGGCAGGCCGATGCCGGGCAGCGGCGTCGTGCCGACCACATCGACCGTCGATAAGATCAAGGCTTGCTCAGCCTGGGCAGAGAGCGCCGAGCAGGCCAGCGCGGTGAGCAGCGCCAGGCGGCGCGGGGATGGGGTTTGTCTCTTCATGTTGTTTTTTTGAGTTTGTAGTGGATGGGAATGACGACCTGGAGATCGCTGCCCTCCCAACGTTCGGGCAGCGGGGGGAAATCACCGTATTGACCGAGCAGCGCGAGGGCATGCTGGTCGAGCACCTCAAAG
This sequence comes from Dechloromonas sp. ZS-1, assembly GCF_039649255.1. Classification (NCBI taxonomy): domain Bacteria; kingdom Pseudomonadati; phylum Pseudomonadota; class Betaproteobacteria; order Rhodocyclales; family Azonexaceae; genus Dechloromonas; species Dechloromonas sp. ZS-1. Next base: position 309,940 of record NZ_JBDIYD010000002.1, read on the forward strand.
CCGCTGGAGCGATCCAGCTGCACGGCGAGCAAATTGCCCTTGCGGGCGATGCGCAGGCGCAGCCGGACCTCGCCCTCCCAGCCGCGCAAGGCGGCCAGGCGCGGGTAATCGCGTGGGGCGGAGACCAGGGCATTCAGCTGGCGACGGTAGGCATCGAGCATGGCCTCGCTGCTCGGGGCCGGTGCAGCGGGTTGGGTGGATTGCGTCGCCACGGCGAGGACGGGCGCAGGCGGCGTGACCGCCGGCTCGCCGGGGTGCGGCCCCGATGACCTCGGCTGGCTCGGCACCGGCGACGTCGCTTGGACCGCTGCGACCGGCAGAGGCGGCTGGGAATGCGCAGCCCGCGGGCTGCTGAGCACCCGCCGCGCCACCGGCGCGAGCGGCATGGGCGGAGCCGGATTAACCGTGGTCGCCGAAGGGACAGGCGCGGACGACGCCAGCGCCAGCAAACGCACGCTGATGCGGGATGCCGGGGCGGCATCGGCCAGGGCAGCCGGCGCAGTCTGCGGGCGGGCCGCGCCCAGACCGGGCAGGCCGAGCAAGGCCGCCGCATGTGCGGCCAGCGACAGGCTGAAAATCAGCCCGAAACGCCGGTCGACCGTCGGGAACATCAGGGTTTCTCCGCCAGCACCCGGGCCTCGATGGCCGGGAACAGGTGTTCGACGGCGCGCTCGAACTCGCGCTGTGCGAGCGGCAAGCGGGCCTGCGCGGGCGGCAGCGGCTGGCGCATGACTTCACTCATGTCCAGCCCGGCCCGCGCATCGTCTTCCAGACGGCGGGCCAGCCACTGCAACCAGGCCCGGGTCTGGGCAATCGGGGTCGCATCGCGGCTGACCGGGCCATGCCCCGGCACCAGAAAACGGAAGCCGGCCTCGCGGGTGAGCGCCTCAAGCCGATTCAGCGCGGCCAGCCAGTGGGCAATGTCGGCATGCGGCGTGGTCGGCGCCCGCTCGTGAAAAACGAGGTCACCAGCAAAGACCACCCCGCTCTCGCGATCGACCACAACCAGATCGGCCCCGGTATGGCCGTCGAGCGCCACCAGTTCAAGACGGCGTCCGGCCACGTCGAGCCTGCCGGCGGCGAGGTCGCGATCAGGCGCCCGCAGTTCGGTCCCCTTCAGCCAGTCGCCGCTCAGGCGGTAGAGGTTGTCGGCAAAGGCATTGCCTTCGGCTGCAATGCCCTGACGCGTGACAGGCAAGGCCGCAATCGGCACATCGGCAAAAGCCTGGTTGCCAAGAAAATGATCCGGGTGATGATGGGTATTGATGACCAGCACCGGCGGCAGGGGGGTGATGCGACGCATGGCTGCACGCAACTGCTCGCCATAACGGCGCGAGGGCCCGCTGTCGATCACGATGACGCCCTCGCGGTCGACGATGAAGCCGGTATTGACGATATTGCCGCCGTTCCGCGTATCGAAGTCCTCGGTCTTGCCGATCAGGACATAGACGCCGGGCGCCACCGGCTGCGGCACCAGGCCATAGTCGAAATCCTGTGCCTGAACCGTGCCGAACAACGCACACAGCCCGAACCAGCCGGCCAGCAGCAGGCGGCTCATGGGGCGACCCGCTGCGAGAAGGTATTGCCGTTGTTGTCCCGCCCCAGGATCTCGACCGGCGTTTCGCCCAGGCCACCCAGCGTGAAGACGGGGTTTTCCGCCACGGGCTCGGCGGGCTTCAGGCGCATGAGGGGCTTGCCCGTGACGTCGCGCAGGGTGATCTCGTCGAGGAAAAAGGAGGGAATGCCCGCAACCAGGCCGGTATCCATCGGATGCACGATTTTCAGACGCAAACGTCCGGCATTCGGCCCGGTCGACCACTGGCGGGCAGACACCTCGTTCAAGCGCGACTGCCAGGCCGGCGAGCCGGACCCGAGCGAGGGCGTGGTGCAGCCGCCGCCCGCCGTATTCACCCAGGTACCGCCGACATGCCAGATCCCGTCCGCCGTGCGCACGGCCGCCCGCACCGGCGTCGATTGCTGCAGCTTGACGCGAAAGCCGAGCATGGCCGGCACCGCCTCCGGATAAAAACGCAGGATTTCGACAATCGGATTGAAGTCGGCGAAGACAATCACTTCCTCGACCTTGGCCAGCGCCGAGGCATCGACGCTGACCGGCACCTGCAGCGGGTTCTCCGCCAGCGAGGGGGCGATCACCTTGACGCGCGGATCGAAGAGGACCGGTGCATTGCCCAGAATGTGCCGATGCATGTCGGCCCAGCGGGCAGAATCCAGCGGATCGCCGCGCTCGGCGAGCGACGCTGCTTCAGCGGGCGGCATCAGCGCCATCAGCGCGATGGCCGCAATACTCAGGGGGTACTTCATGGATGTCTCTCTCCGATTTCCCTCGATACGGGGAATGTCGGGGAGACAACTGCAAAGGGTATGCCACGTTTTCGACAAAAGTAGCCAAGCCCCCGCCCAGCAAGGCTTTCCGACGGTCAACCCGCCGGCATAGGGCAAATTGATCCGCCAATTGCTCCACATTTGAACAGCTGTTGCTCAACGCAGCAGCGGACTGTATCGCGCGGCGCTGATCAGCCCCCGGGCAACATCCCCCGCCAGCCCGCAAGCCCCGCAGCAACAAGGGTTTTCGCCGATCTTGCCGGGCGTGGCACGCCGTTTGCAGCCTGCAGCCCACTTTCGTCACGAGTCCCCAGCTCAAACCGGAAGGACGCGCGTGCGGCGTTTCGCCGCCGGTTTCGCAAAAAACAGGAGACATTCCATGCACAAAACCAATCCCCTTCGGCGTTCCGCCCTGGCCATCGCCCTCACCGGCGCCCTGCTCGCCGCGCCGGCGTTGCAGGCCGGCGTCACCGATGCTGACATCCTGAACGACGCCAAGACCAACGGCGACGTGGTCAGCTTCGGTATGGGCACGCAGGGCCAGCGCTTCAGCCCGATGACCCAGATCAACACCAAGACGGTGAAAAACCTCGTCCCCGCCTGGTCGATGTCCTTCGGTGGCGAAAAGCAGCGCGGCCAGGAATCGCAACCGGTCATCCACAACGGCAAGATGTTCGTCACCGCCTCTTACTCCCGACTCTTTGCGGTCGACGCCAAGACGGGCAAGAAATTGTGGAAGTACGAACACCGTCTGCCGGACGGCATCATGCCCTGCTGCGACGTGATCAACCGCGGCGCCGCACTCTACGGCGACCTGGTCATCTTCGGCACGCTGGATGCCCAGTTGGTCGCACTGAACCAGAACACCGGCAAGGTCGTCTGGAAAGAAAAGGTCGGCGACTACGCCGCCGGCTATTCGCTGACCGCCGCACCGATCATCGCCAAGGGCAAATTGATTTCCGGCGTCTCCGGCGGTGAATTCGGCATTGTCGGCCGCGTCGACGCACGCGATCCGCTGACCGGCAAGCTGGTCTGGACCCGTCCGACCGTCGAAGGCCACATGGGCTACACCTTCAAGGACGGCGAAAAGGTCGAAAACGGCATTTCCGGCACCACCAACGCCACCTGGGAAGGTGACCTCTGGCAAACCGGCGGCGCGGCCACCTGGAACGGCGCCACCTACGATCCGGAAACCAACCTGATCTTCGCCGGCACCGGCAACCCGGCCCCGTGGAACAGCCACCTGCGCCCGGGCGACAACCTCTTCTCCTCCTCCACCGTCGCCATCGACGCCGATACGGGCAAGATCGTCTGGCACTACCAGAACACCCCGCACGACGGCTGGGACTTCGACGGCGTCAATGAATTCGTCTCCTTCGATTACAAGGATCCGAAGACCGGCAAGCTGATCAAGGCAGGCGGCAAGGCCGACCGCAACGGCTTCTTCTTCGTGAACGACCGGACCAACGGCAAGCTGCTCAATGCCTTCCCCTTCCTGAAGAAGATCACCTGGGCCACCGGCTACGACATGACCACCGGCCGCCCGATCTACACGCCGGAAGGCCGCCCGGGCAATCCGGCCGATGAGGCCGACGGCAAGAAGGGCAAGGTCGTCTTCTCCGCCCCGTCCTTCCTCGGCGGCAAGAACCAGCAGCAGATGGCCTACAGCCCGCAGACCGGTCTCTTCTACGTCCCGGCCAACGAATGGGCGATGGACATCTGGAACGAGCCGGTAGCCTACAAGAAGGGCGCTGCCTACCTCGGCGCCGGCTTCACGATCAAACCGCTCAACGACGACCACATCGGCGTGCTGCGCGCCGTCGATCCGGCCAGCGGCAAGATCGTCTGGGAAAACAAGAACTACGCCCCGCTCTGGGGTGGCGTCCTGACCACCGCCGGCGGCCTGGTCTTCTATGGCACCCCGGAAGGCTATCTGAAGGGCGTCGATGCCAAGACCGGCAAGGAACTGTGGTCCTTCCAGACCGGCACCGGCATCGTCGCACCGCCGGTGACCTGGGAACAGGATGGCGAGCAGATGATCGCCGTCGTCACCGGCTGGGGCGGCGCCGTGCCACTGTGGGGCGGCGACGTTGCAAAACGCGTGAACTACCTCGAGCAAGGCGGTTCCGTCTGGGTGTTCAAGCTGCACAAAGGCTAACCCGACTCTCCCCTCGGGGCGGCTTCCCTCCGCCCTGCTTCAACGGTCCCCTGCTGCGGCAGCGGGGCCGTTTTTTTTGGCTGCACGCACAGAGGGTATAACCAGGCGCACCAGCCCCGAGGTGTATGCTTACGGACTTTCCGGCCAGCTGCCCCCTCACCGCAGGCCCTTGTCAAATACAACACCCCAGCCCTGCACCCGAATGCCCTACCGCCTCCTCGCTGCCGTGATATGTACCGCTTTTTCCTGGCTGGCACTGGCCGTCAGCTGGCGGACCCAAGCCCCGCTGTGGCTGGCGGCCTGGGCGGTGTATCTGCTCATGCTCGGGTTTTGGATCAAGGACAATCGCGCACCGAAGCCGCTGCTACTGCTTGGCACACTGCTCGGCGGGGTGTCGGTCCTGACCTCGCCGTTTTTACTGGCATTGCTCTGGGCCCTGCCGGCGATTGGGCTGATGCTGCACGTACTCCGCTGCTCGTGGCGGGCACCTGCCGCCGACTGAGCCACCGGACTGACCACTCGCAGTCGACAGGTGAAAAATGGCATTTTCTGTGGTCGACCGTGCCCGGCCCAACAAGCGCTTCAGCGCTTCTGCGCCTGATTCTCGATGAAGAGCTGGATTGCCCAGGCTAGCTCCTGAGGCAGGATGCCCTCCCAGGCCGGCATGTGGGTGACGCCAACGATCACCTTGCCCTGACGCACAGTTTTAGCGAAGTAGGTGTCGTTGTCGCGCAGGCACCAGGCTTTGAGGTCTGCATCTTCGATGCGGCGGCAGCTGCGGTTGAGGTTACGCAGATCGGGCGCGGGTGCGGCGTTGGTGCTGGCGTCGGCGCCGTGGCAACGGGCGCAGGCCTGGTTGTAGGCAGCCTGACCCAGCGGCAAGGCCGTTTCGGCAGCGAACTGCCCGCGGTATGGATTGGCTGCCTGCCATGCCTTACCGAGCGAGGGGAGTGCAGCAGCATCGACCTGCGGGGCTTGCGCGACCTCGGCCCGCAACGCCCCTGTCGCAAAGCCCAGACCCAATAGAAGCGCCGCCGCACGGCGGCCGCAGAAAAATCCACGGAATAACATAGTCTCCTCACCAGTCCTTGGGGTCCGGGCAGCCAGTGCAGCCCTCGAAATCGGCATCTTGGAATACCGTAAAGCGCCGATAGCTGCCGCTCATATCGGCACCACGCAGATTGACGGTAAAGAATTTAGCTTCCTGCAAATTGCTGTTGCTCAGGCGTGCGCCCTTGAACCAGGCGAAGTTGGCCTTGGCCGCTTCGAGGTTGGCCCCCGTCAGGTCAGCATCGCTGAAATCGGTACGGAACAGGCGGGCAAACTCCAGGTCGGCGCCGACCAATCGCGCGCCGCGAAAGGTCGCGGTAGGCGCTGCCGCCTTGGTTAGACGGGCCGCAGTAAGATCGGCACCGTCAAAATTAGCCCCGGCCAGATTGGCGCCAGTGAGGTTGGCGCGGACCAGCAAAGCGCCGGAAAAATCGGCCCCGGCCAGGTTCTTCCCGGCCAGATTGGCGTGGCGCAAGTCAGCGCCCCGGCATTGGGCATGTGGCCACAGGCCGCAACCGTTGATCACTTGCGGCTCTTCAGCAACAACGACGGTCAACGGCAAAAACAGGACAAGAATGGCAAGACACCGCCGCATAGCAAGCTCCTGATGGACGCGGGCGCCAGCCACGTGCGCTGGACCCGGTAAATAAAATGACTGGGCCGGCACCCATGCAGCACCGGCCCCGCCCGGAGCACTACCCGACTGCGCAGCACTCCGCCCCAGATCATTGGCCGCTCAGCGCTTGGCCGATTTGGGCAGCTTGAACACCCACATCGAGCCGCCCTGCGTCACCTGCTTGGTCAGATCGGCCATGTCGCCGCCCCAGAGTGGCACCGCGCCACCGTATCCGGACTGGATACCGACAAACTGCTCGCCGTCCATTTCCCAGGTGATCGGCACCGAAACCACGCCGGAGCCGGTCTGGAATTTCCACAGTTCCTTGCCGTTCTTGGCATCGAAGGCTTTGACATAGCCATCAGAGGTGCCGGTGAACACCAGGCCGCCGGCAGTGGTCAGCGTGCCGGCCCAGAGCGGGAATTTCTCCTTGTGTTCCCAGGCGATCTTGCCGGTCTTGGGATCGATGGCGCGCAAGGTACCAACGTGGTCGTCAAACAGACGCTTGATGCGGAAACCTTGGCCAAGATAGGCGTTGCCGGCCTTGTAGGTCAGCTTTTCGGTCCAGTAGTCCATCGCCCAATGGTTGGCAGGGATGTAAAACAGCTCGGTCTGCGGGCTATAGCTCATCGGCATCCAGTTGGTGCCCCCCAGGAAGGGTGGCGAGACGAAGATCGACTCACCCTTCTCGGCCCCTCCCTTGGGCAATTGCGGCCGGTTGTCGGCCTCAATCGGTTTACCGGTCTTGAGGTCGAAGCCCTTGGCCCAGGTGATGCCTTCGACAAACGGCCAGGCGCCGATCAGCGAGGTCGGTTTATTCGGGTAGCCAGCGCCCTCGGAGAGCTTCTCGCGGTCGGTGACGAAGAAGAAGCCGTTGCGGTCGGCGTGGGCCGAGGCCTTGACCAGCTTGCCGGTCTTTGGATCCTTGTACTCAAAGAGCACGACCGAGTTATTGCCGGAGAAGTCCCAGGCGTCATTCGGGGTGTGCTGGTAGAAGCCCTTCAAATCGCCGGTGCTGGCGTCGACATAGGCCTGACCTGAGGTAAACAGGCTGTCCCAGTTGCGCGGATCGTCGCCTTCCTTGGTCCGGTGCCAGGTGTTCCACGGCGCCGGGTTGCCGGAGCCGATCACGACCATGTTCTTATCCACATCGTAACTGGCGGTTTGCCACGGTGCACCGCCGCCGTGGTGCCAGGCTTCGACCTTCTTGCCATCCGGCCCTTCCGGCCAGCTCGGCGCCTTCGGGTCGCCGGTCGGGGTGCTTTCCTTCCCGTTCAGACGGCCCATGTGGCCTTCGACCATCGGCCGCGCCCAGACTTCCTCACCGGTCTCCGGATCGCGGGCAAAGAGGTAGCCAACGACACCGAATTCGTCGCCGGACGAGCCATGCACCAGCAGCACCTTGCCACTCTTCTGGTCCTTCACGACAAACGGGGCACCGGTCATCGTGTAACCCACTTTGTGGTCGCCAAACTTCTTGCGCCAGACGACCTTGCCGGTGTCCTTGTTGAGTGCGACGATGGCCGCATCGAGGGTGCCGAAATAGATTTTGTCGCCGTAAATCGCGGCGCCCCGGTTGATCACGTCGCAGCAGGGACGGATGTCGTCCGGCAAGCGGGCCTCGTACTCCCACAGGCGTTTGCCGGTGCGCGCATCAATCGCGAAGATGCGCGAATAGGAGGCGGTAACGTAGATCACGCCATCGTGCACCAGCGCCTGGGCCTCCTGCCCGCGCTGTTTTTCGCCGCCGAAGGAAAAGCTCCAGGCCGGCACCAGATTCTCAACGTTCTTCGTATTGATTTTGGTCAGCGTACTGTGGCGCTGCGCCTTCAGGCCAAGGCCGTAAGAAAGCACGTCACCGGGCGTTTTGTCGTCGTTAAGGATGTCTTCCCAGCTGACGGTCTTCCCGGCCAGTGCGGGCGAAGCGCAGGCAAGGGCAACCAGGCCGGCAAGCAGGGTCTGGCGGTGGGAGTGGCGTGGGGTAGTCATGATCTTGATTGTCTCCGGATGTGGTTCGTCAGGCCCGTTTGGCTCGTCTGGCTCGGGCTCACCCGTCGCTCACGACAGGTGGGGCGAGTATAGGAAGCCGCTTTTGCGCCTGTCTTGGGAGGGACGCCCGCGCAATCCGGGAAATTTTCCCGAGTCACTGACGGTGCCGGTACGAAACCTGCAGAGCCGTGTGTCATCAACTTGAACCGGGCCACACATGGATCTGCGTAAACGACTTCTGCTCTGGCTGGGCTGCCTGCTCACCGGCTTGCTGCTGATGGCGGCGGCGATCAGCCTGCACTCGCTGCTCAGCGACATCCGTACCGAAGTCTCGGCCTCGGAACGGCTGGTCACCTTTCTGGTCAGTGCAAGCCAACAGGGCGCGCACTCGGCGAGCGAGCTCGAAAACCAGTTGCGCGATGCCGGTTTCCGCCACATCAAGATTGCGACCCGGCCCGAAGCGTTGCAGCCCGACGATCACGCCCCCCTCGCCCGCCTGCTGGGTAGCACACCGCTCACCAGTACGGCACACATGATCCGATTGGGGGAACATCAGTTCTGGATTGCCCCCAACCCGCAATCGGAAATCGAGGAGCGTTTGGCGAGCACTGTTCGACTTTGCATCACCCTACTGCTCTATTCTGGAGCAACCCTGCTCGCCGCCTGGTGGGCAGCGGATCGTGCGCTGACCCCGGTACGCGATCTGGAGGCCGGCCTCTTGCGTCTGGCCGACGCCCAGCCCAGCCCTCTGCCCGCCTTTTCTCTGCGGGAATTCAGCCGTGTTGCACAGGCTATCAACACGCTGGCCGGTACGCTGGAGACGGCCCGCGCCGCACGCCAGCAACTGGCTCGAGACCTCCTGAGTGTCCAGGAAAACGAACGCCAGACGCTGGCAAGGGAATTGCATGATGACCTGGGTCAAAGCCTGACAGCCATCGGTCTGACGGCCGCCTATCTGGAACGTAATGCCGAACAGCTCGACGCGCATCAGATCACCGACTGTGCCGGCGAACTCAAGCGGGATGTCCGTCAGATTGGCGAGCAGTTACGCCACATGCTCAAGCGCCTTCGCCCGCATGGGCTGGATGCTGCAGGACTGAACAGCGCCCTGCGCGATCTGGTGGATGGCTGGCAGCACCGGGATACCGGCATCGAGTTTCAACTGTTGATCGCGCCTGCGCTGCCAACCGTCGATGCACAAGAAGCGCTGGTCATCTACCGGATCGTCCAGGAAGGCTTGACCAATGTCGTCCGGCACAGCGGTGCCACGCAGTGCCGGATTGACGTCGGGCATGACCCGTACGGCCTGCACGTGCGGGTCGAGGATGACGGAAAGGGCTTGCCCGAGGTCGGTATCGCCCGGCGAGGGGGATTGCTGGGTATGGAAGAACGGGTTGCCATGGCGGGCGGCAGCATGACTGTGAGCAGCACCGTGCCGCACGGATTGCGGCTCGATGTCCGCTTGCCGCACCGGGCACAGGAAACGGAACGCGAGGAGGAAGCATGATCCGCATCATTCTGGTCGATGACCACGCTGTCGTACGCTCGGGCTATCGTCGTTTGCTCGGCAGTGAACCTGGCTTCCAGGTCGTGGGAGAAGCAGCGAGCGCCGACGAAGCCTATGCGCTGGCCGTCGAGCAAATGCCCGACGTGGCGGTTGTCGACCTCAGCCTGCGCGGCAGCAGCGGCATTGAAGCCATTCGGCGGATACTCAGCCGCGCGCCGCGTACCCGTATCTTGGTGCTGTCGATGCACGAAGGTGCCGGCCACGTCACCCAAGCCCTGCGTAGCGGCGCCCTCGGCTATCTGACCAAGTACAGCGAGCCGGAACGGGTCATCGAGGCCATCCGCAAGGTGGCCGGCGGTCAACGGGCTTTTTCACCTGAAATTGCCCAAATCCTGGCCGATGAAGCCATCGAGGGGGAGCGCCCCTTCTCACACCTGACGCCACGTGAATTTGAAGTCCTGCGCCTACTGGCGCATGGCGAATCGGCCTTGCACATCGCTCAGTCCATGCACCTGAGCCCCAAGACCATCCTGAACTATCTCTCTCTGATCCGCCAAAAACTCGATGCGGAAACCGATTTCAAGCTGTTGCATCTAGCGGCTCGGCACGGCCTGGTCACGATGCCGAGTGCCAGCTGACCTTTCTTTCATGCAAAAACGGAGACACTCATGACATCACGCTCGATCCGCCCCTTGCTTGCCGGGCTCGCACTTGCCCTTGCTGCGGTAGCCGCCCAGGCCGCCGACCACGCCACCCCGCGCGAAGCCCGCGCCCTGTTTGACCAGGCCGTGCGCTATCTTCAGGCGAACGGCCCGGACAAGGCCTGGGCTGCGTTCAACAACCGCAAGGGCCCTTTTGTCCGCAAGGATCTGTATGTCTATGTGATCGACCGTCAGGGGACCTATGTCGCCAACGGCGCGGCACCGGAAGCGCTGGTCGGCCTGAAGGTGCTCGATAGCGTCGATGCGGCGGGCAACCCGCTCTTCCGCGAAATGATCGCCATCACCGACAAGCAAGCGGAAGCCAAGATCCGTTACGTCTGGCTCAACCGCAAGAGCAACCACGTGGAGCCCAAGGTGGCCTGGCTGCATCGCGAGGGGGAATACATTCTCGGGGTGGGCTATTACGCGCCCCGGTCAACGGCCGAGGATGCCCGAAAAATGCTCGATGCCGCCAGCGCCCAGATGCGCCGTAGCGGCAGCACCAAAGCCTTCAGCAGTTTCAATAACGTCCGCAGCCCCTTTGTCCGTGACGATCTTTATGTTTTCGCCGTGAATCTGAAAACAGGCAAATTCGAAGCACACGGCATGAATCCCAAGCTGACCGGCACCGATGCCAGCAGCTTGCACGATGTCGAAGGGCGCCCGCTGGTGCAGGACATGATCGAGCTGGCCAAAACCAAGGGTGAAGGCACGGTCGACTATGTCTGGCGCAACCCGGTGACCAACGCCGTAGAGCAAAAGCGGACCTTCATCCGTCGCGAGCAGGACAGCCTGATCGGCGTCGGTTTCTACCGCGAATAAGTTCCAGCAGGCCAGCCCGGACTGCTCCGGGACGGCCTGCCTCCCATGGACTCAGGCAGGCAAATGCCCTGCCTCAGACATCGATCGAGGTCCGTCTCGACACCGTACGCAGCGCAAAGCTGCTCTTGATCCGCGCCACGCCCGGCAGGCGCGACAAATGCCGGCGATAGACCCGCTCGTAATCCTGCGGATCTTCGGCGATCACCCGCAGCAGGTAATCCACGTCGCCCGACATGAAATAGCACTCCATCACGTTCGGGCAGCCGGCCACGGCTTTCTCGAAGGCGCGCAACGCTTCTTCGCTCTGGCTCTGCAGGCTGATCTCGACAAAGAGATTGGTGCGCTTGCCGAGCTTCTCCTGATTGACCAGCATCACATAGCTGTCGATGACCCCCGCCTGCTCCAGGCGCTGCACACGACGCAGGCAAGCCGGCGGCGACAGATTCACCTGCTCGGCCAGCGCGACATTCGACATGCGGCCATCGGCTTGCAGCAGACGCAGGATTTCAAGATCGACGGAATCGAGGGAAAACCCTTGGTTTGCAACCATATTTCGTTCAATAAAAGAAAAACGAAACTATATTGCACGAAAGCAGGATTTAACCAATCAATTAACAATCAAATTAGCGAAAAACTGAACAAAAATCGTGTTTTTGAAGTTCGCCGCCCAAGCGGCACCCTTTTGCCTGAAAAGGACACAGCATGAAGAAAATCGCCCTCGCCATCGCCTGTATCGGCACCCTGGCGTCCACCACGGCCCTGGCTCAAACCGTTGTCAAAATCGGCTTCGCCGGCCCCTTGACCGGCCCGATCGCCCACGTCGGCAAGGATGAGGAATTCGGCACCCGCCTCGCGCTGGACGATGCGAATGCCAAGGGCGTCACCATCAACGGCCAGAAGATCCGTTTCGAACTGATGTCCGAGGATGACCAGGCCGATCCGCGTCAGGCCACCGTCGTTGCCCAGCGTCTGGTCGACGCCAACGTCAAGGGTGTGGTCGGTCACGTGACTTCCGGCGCCGCCATTCCGGCTGCCTCGATCTACGAACAGGGTGGCATTCCCGCCATCACCCCGTCCGCAACCAGCCCCAAGCTGACCCAACAGGGTTTCAAGGTCGCCTACCGCGTCATCGCCAATGACTTCCAGCAAGGCGAAGCCATGGCCAAGTATGCGGTCAACGTGCTCAAGGCCAAGAAAATCGCCATCGTCGATGACCGCACCGCCTACGGCCAGGGCCTGGGCGATGCCCTCGCCGACAACCTGAAGAAGTTGGGCGTCACGGTCATTGCCCGTGAATACACGACCGACAAGGCCGTCGACTTCACCGCCCTGCTCACCCGCCTGAAGAGCAAGCAGCCGGATGCCATTTTCTACGGCGGCATGGATGCCCAGGGCGCACCAATGCTCAAGCAGATCAAGCAACTGGGCCTGAACGTCAAGTTCCTGTCCGGTGACGGCGTGTGCACCAGCGAAATGCTGAAGCTCGCGGCCCAGGCCATGTCCGCCGATGTGTATTGCACCCAGGCCGGCGTACCGATCGAAAAGATGGCGGGTGGCAGCGAGTTCAAGACCCGCTTCAAGCAGCGCTTCAACACCGATGTGCAGCTTTACGCCCCCTACGCCTACGATGCCACCAATGCGCTGATCGAAGCCATGAAGCTGGCCAATTCGACCGATCCAGCCAAATACCTGCCGCAACTGCAGAAGGTCAACTTCAAGGGCGTCACCGGCACCGTGGCCTTCGATCCGAAGGGCGACAACCGCTTTGGCGGCATCTCCCTGTACCAGTTCAATGCCGGCAAGTGGGCTGTGCTGAACTGATTTTTGCCTGATTGAGCGCCGATTTCGGCGCATTTCACCCCCAACGCCCTGCCCGGACACGCCCGGCAGGGCGTTTTGCTGTGGACTGCTGAAATGCCATGGAGCAGTGCTGCTCCAAATCTGAACAACTGCTCCAGACAGAACAGCTGCTTCCTGTCAGGCGCACCGGCAGAAAACGTCAAACACCCAAGGATGAAATTTTAAAACATTGATTTAAAAGGTATTTATAAATACCGATCACATTTTTCTCCAAGCTGGCACGCCCCCTGCGAATAAGGTGGCACGAGCCAGCGCGGTGCCGGATCTCCGACTCCCTCCCTTCGGCGCTGCGTGCGGCTCGACCTGTTCGCAAACACTCAATACCAGATGGAGACAAACATGATCTACGCAGCCCCTGGCACCGCCGGCGCCAAGATTGCCTACAAGGCAAAATACGACAACTTCATCAACGGCAAGTGGACGCCGCCGGTCAAGGGCGAGTACTTCGACGTCCTGACCCCGGTCAATGGCAAGGTTTATACCCAAGCTGCCCGCTCCACCGCCGAAGACATCGAACTGGCCCTGGATGCCGCCCACGCCGCCTTCCCGAAGTGGGGCAAGACCGACGCGACGACCCGTTCCAACATCCTGCTCAAGATTGCCGACCGCCTCGAAGCCAACCTCGAACTGCTGGCCTATGCCGAGACCGTCGATAACGGCAAGCCGATCCGCGAAACCCTGAACGCCGACATCCCGCTCGCCGTCGACCACTTCCGCTACTTCGCCGGCTGCCTGCGCTCGCAGGAAGGCGGCATCTCGGAAATCGACGAAAACACCATGGCTTACCACATCCATGAGCCCCTCGGTGTCGTCGGCCAGATCATTCCCTGGAACTTCCCGATCCTGATGGCCGCCTGGAAGCTGGCCCCGGCCCTCGGCGCCGGCAACTGCGTCGTCCTGAAGCCGGCCGAATCCACCCCGATCTCCATCCTGATCCTGATGGAACTGATCGCCGACCTGCTGCCGCCGGGCGTACTGAACATCGTCAATGGCCTCGGCCGCGAAGCCGGCATGCCGCTGGCCACCAGCAAGCGCATCGCCAAGATCGCCTTCACCGGCTCCACCGCCACCGGCCGCGTCATCGCCCAGGCCGCTGCCAACAACCTGATCCCGGCCACCCTGGAACTCGGCGGCAAGTCGCCCAACATCTTCTTTGCCGACGTGATGGACAAGGACGACGGCTTCCTCGACAAGGCCATCGAAGGTCTGGTGCTGTTTGCCTTCAACCAGGGCGAAGTGTGCACCTGCCCGAGCCGCGCCCTGATCCAGGAATCGATCTACGACGCCTTCATCGAGCGCTGCCTCAAGCGCGTGGCCGCGATCAAGCAGGGCTCGCCGCTCGATACCGAAACCATGATCGGTGCCCAGGCCTCGCAGCTGCAGATGGACAAGATCCAGTCCTACCTTGCCCTCGGCAAGGAAGAAGGCGCACAAGTGCTGATCGGCGGTGAGCGCGCTCACCTCGGTGGCGACATCGAAGGCGGCTACTACATCCAGCCGACGCTGTTCAAGGGCCACAACAAGATGCGCATCTTCCAGGAAGAAATCTTCGGGCCGGTACTCGCCGTGACCACCTTCAAGGACGAAGCCGAAGCGCTGGCCATCGCCAACGACACCCTCTACGGCCTCGGCGCCGGTGTCTGGAGCCGCAACGGCAACGTCGCCTACCGCATGGGTCGTGCCATCCAGGCCGGCCGTGTGTGGACCAACTGCTACCACGCCTACCCGGCGCACGCTGCCTTCGGCGGCTACAAGGAATCCGGTATCGGCCGCGAGACCCACAAGGTCATGCTCGACCACTACCAGCAGACGAAGAACCTGCTCGTCTCCTACACCGAGACCAAGCTGGGCTTCTTCTGATCCCTTCACCGCCGGTGCGGTCGTCGCGCCCGACTGGACGCGACGACGCCTTGCCCGGCGACCAGCCATCTCCTCCATTTGCCCAGGTTTCGATGCTTGCGGGCAATGTTTCGGGGGCGGGCAACCGCCCCCTCTTTTTTACGGAAACAGGAGACTCGTATGGTTGAACGTGTCATCGCCACTGCGGCAGCACTGGCCCTGATCGATGAACTCAAGGCACAGCACGGCCCCGCCCTGATGTTCCATCAGTCTGGCGGCTGCTGCGACAACAGTGCGCCCAACTGCTACCTGCCGACCGATCTCACGATCGGTGCCTACGACGTGCATTTGGGCGATATCGGGGATGTACCGTTTTACATCAGCGCCGGGCAGTACGAGTACTGGAAACACACCCAGCTGATCATCGATGTGGCGGTCGGCCACAGCGAAAACTTTTCCCTGGAAGGCAGTACCGGCAAGTCCTTCCTGACCCGATCGCGCCTGTTCACCGATGCGGAATGGGCAGAACTCCAGGCCGCCGGACTGGTTTGACTCTCTAGAAAGACCCGAATCATGAAAAAACTGAGCATGCTGAGCTTCGCTGCCGTCTGCCTGAGCGCCGCACCGCTCCAGGCCAGCGAGGCCATCGTCAAGAAAGCCCGTTGCGTGGCCTGCCATGTGGTCGATGCAAAACGCGTCGGTCCGGCTTATCGCGACGTGGCCGCCAAATACCGTAACGACCCGAAGGCCCCGGGCAAACTGTTCGAAAAAGTCCGCAAGGGCGGCTCCGGTAATTGGGGCGAGGTCCCGATGATCCCGCACGATCCGGACAAGATCAGCGATGACGATCTGAAAGCCGCCATCCAGTGGATTTTGTCGCTGTAACGCTGCGGCCAATCAGGACAAAAAAAAGCCCACGTTGAACGCGGGCTTAAATCCATTCCAATAAAGAGGATGGAGGAGACATGGGTTCTATTATTCACGAGTTTTTTGTGCGACGCAACAATACACAAAAACTATTTGGTAACGCCTTGTAACGGATAATTCAACAATCCGAAACCGATTTAAATCCGGCTTTGATTTTGCATTGCAACAAAGCACTTGGCGTCATTGCCCCAAGCCTTCCGGGTTGCCAGCCGCCCACTCAAGACCGTAGTCGCATAGCGGACGCCCCTCGTCACAGACGGCACCGCCCCCCTCAAAACGGTACAGACTGCGGCACACATCCCGCTTCAGGACAACGCTGTACTCACAAACACGGTCACCCTCGATGCGCCAGGCGCTCTCCAGCACCTCTCCGCGCAAGCGAACATAACGTTTGCCGCCCTGAGCATAAAACAACGGCACCTTGATGCCCTTCGCTGCGTTCACGTGGTACAGCGTATTGCCCGGCAACAAGGCACGCAAATCAGCCTCAGACAAGGGCTTCAAGCCCCGAGCCTGAAGATCGCTGATGGCCGCTTGAGCGACTACAAGCGTTTGCGGCAGGATGCCAGCCAAGCCGGCGATCAATACCGCATCGACATGGTTGCTCCTGATAAAAATGATGAACCTGAGCAAACGCTGCACAAGAGGCCTTTCTCGCCGCGCATGGTTGCCATGCTGATCAGGGCTTCCATTTTTCCCGGCCCCTGCAGCTTGAAGAGTTTTTACGCTACCTCAAGCGCAGCACCTTGCACCGAGCAGCCTGACCACGCCGGCAACATCTGCTCCACGATGGAGCAGGTGTTCATTTCTTGAACAGGCGAGCGGGCAACATGCGCTGCAGCACTGGCTGCCCGGCCAGTTGGTGACGCACTACGCCCGCCAGATGAAGCAGCAACAAGCCACAGCCCCCCCAGACAAAGGCAAAATGCAGGGACTTGAACGTGGCATTCCAGGTTTCGTCAGGCGCAAACAGCCGAGGCAACGGCCAGCCAAAGAATTTCACCGGATACTGCGTGAAGGACGAGGCCAGAAAACCGGCCAACGGCGCTGCCAGTAAAAACAGATACAAGCCACGATGCACCCAGGTCGCCACCCGCGCCAAATTCCCGTGCGCCAGACTGGGCGGCGGTGCGCCCCGCCAGCGCCAGCCGAGACGGCAGGCCACGACGAGCAAGGAAAGCAGCCCCAGCGACTTGTGCAGGTTGTAGGCCGCACTGCGCTCAGCCCCCTTGGGCAGATCGACCATGGTCCAGCCCAGCCAGAGCAGCCAGAGAATCAGCGCGGCCTGGGCCCAGTGCAGAAGCATGGCCGGCAAACGATAACGTTGAAGACTCATCGGACGGCCACTCCCCAAGGCAATTCGCCCACTTCAATGTCTTTCAGGACTGAAAAACTGGTGGTATCGATGACCGACACCGTACCGGAACGGCCATTGGCGACGTAGAGCTTGTCGCCAAGCGCCGTCAGCGCCATGTTCCAGGGCCGCTTACCGACGGTGACCGTCGCACTCACCTGCTGCGTCGCGACATCGATGGCCATCACGGAACCATCCCGCCCATTGGAGACAAAAACCCGCTTGCCATCCGGATGCACGGCAATCCCGTTCGGATACTGGCCGACCGCAATCTCGGCCACGACGCGCTGCGTCTGGGTATCCACGGCGTAGACCTTGCCGGCCAGTTCGCATGCCACATAGGCCAGACGCCCATCGGGCAGGAAACCGATCCCGCGCGGGCGCTTACCAACCGGGATGGTCGCCGTCTGACGCCGGCTACGCAGGTCGATCACGTCCACCTGTTCGGCCTCCTCGGCGCTCACATAGAGCCAGCGACCGTCCGGGCTGAACACCGCATGTTCCGGATTTTTCCCGGCCACCTTGATTTTGGCCACTTCCCGACGGTTGACCGTCGAGACGAGGTGCACTGCATTGTCATCCTCGATCGCCACCGCCAGCAGTTTTCCATCCGGTGAGAGGCTGACCCCTTCCGGCGAATCGCCCAGGCGCAGCGTGTCCAGCGTTTCGCCCCGCTTGCGGTCGACGATCATCAGGCTGCCACTTTTGCCATCCGTCAGATAGACATGCTGAGCCCCGACGGCAATGCCTCGCGGGCGCTGCCCGACCGGGACGGTGTGCACCACGGCATCACGCGTGGTATCGATCAGACTGAGCGTGGCCGATTTTTCGTTCGGAACATA
Organism: Dechloromonas sp. ZS-1; assembly: GCF_039649255.1. Taxonomy (NCBI): domain Bacteria; kingdom Pseudomonadati; phylum Pseudomonadota; class Betaproteobacteria; order Rhodocyclales; family Azonexaceae; genus Dechloromonas; species Dechloromonas sp. ZS-1. The sequence goes on from NZ_JBDIYD010000002.1 coordinate 327,948, forward strand.
AGCCAGTTCAGCCCAGACCGGCCAGGCCAGCGTGGCGAACAAGGCTGCACACAGGGTATTTCGACGCATGACGAACCTCTCAGGCGGGCATGTAGGTAATGCCGTAACGGGCAAAGATGGCGGCCAGACTGCCATCCCGCTTGAGGTCGGCAAGGGCGTCGCCCAAAGCATGGGCCAGGGCATCCTCTTCGACCTTCACGGCCATGCCGAGGGGCCAGCCATCGGTCGGCAGCTCAGGCAGGCGGCAGGCGTCCAGCACCACGCCGGCCTGACCGGCCACCGCAGCTTCCAACTCCCCGCGCGGCGCCAGGACAGCCGCAATGCGGCCGGCCGCGAGTGCTGTCGCTGCCTCGCCCACATTCTTGAAATGCACCACCTGCTCACGCAGACGGCCATTCAGCACGGACAGCAGGAAGGAATCCGCCATCGTGGCAGTCTCGACACCGATTTTTTCACGGGTAAAGGCTTCCAGGGCCACGGCTGCGGAGCCTTGCGGCGCCGTCGGCACACGGGCCGGATTACGCGCCATGGCCAGGGTTTCGCGATGATAGGCCCCGAAAATCCGGACCTTGTCATTGGCTTCGGCCAGCTTGCGATCGACCGGCACATGCATCATCACATCGGCAGGCTGCGTACCGAGGTAATGCCCTTTCCAGACCATGTTGCGCAGGTCGTCGTTCATGTCCTCATCGGCGGTATAGGCCACCACATCGGCCGCGACACCGAGACGGGCGGCCAAGGCACGCGCGATGTCCGCATCGACCCCTTTGCCGCCGCTCATCGAATAGGGCGCGAAATCGCGGTAGACCGCCACCCGCAAGCGTCCTTGCTGACGAACACGCGTGAGCCCGTCGGCCCGCGCCGGCAAGGCGGCCGCCAGGGGAAGCGCGGCCAGGCCCTTCAGCCAGAGACGGCGCTCATTCTTCATGGACCGTCTCCAGCCAGGCACGAATCGCCCACATCGCTTCCTGGCTCAGGGTGCCCTCGAACGGGGGCATATAGACGCGGCCGTCACGCACCGAACCTTTGCGGATGCGCTGCAGGAAAACCTCGTCGCCCTCGTCGCCCAGCGGCAGATAGCGCAGATCCGGCGCGATCCCGCCGGAGATGGCGCCCAGGCCATGGCAGCGGGCACAGTTCTGGTTAAAGGCAGAATCCCCGATCCGGATGGCGGTGGCGTTTTTACGGTAGGGGTTGCTGGCCAGGAATTCGGCCCCCAGTGCCTTGAGGCCGGTCGTATCGACAGCCTGCGGCACGACATCCCCGTGCGCCAGAACCTGGGTCGTTGCCACGGCAACGGTCAAGGCGGCGCCGATGAGGGTAAGCTTGCGGAAGGGGTGAGTCACGGTTGTCTCCTTATGATGAATTGAGATGAAACAGTGACCACCCCTCTGCAAACGCTGTGCCACCCCCTACCGACCGGTATTCCTTCCTTTTTGGAAACACAACATACGGTTCTGGCACACCCCTTGCTCAATGGGTGCACCCCGACTTTGGTGCAATTGCTTCGAAACGGGGCAGGTGTTACGTTATGAAACAACACCAATAAAAACAAATACATCTGGAATATATCCAGGAGGCGAGATGAGACAAGGCATGCAGCTGGCAGAGGTTCACGACCAGCACATATTCGAAGCGCGCGAGCTCTTTTTCGAACGGGGCAGCGACCTGCCCGGTGGGCTGGTCGATCCGTTGATCGCCCGTTCGTGGGAGCGTTGCCGACGCTTCGGACTGGATGAACAAACGCATGGCGTCGCCAGCGAGGCCATTGACCGCCTGGCCCTGAAAACCGAGCAGGAACGCCACCGCGCCCTGCTCACCCTCGGGCGTCCGGTCATGGAGCACGTCTATGACCAGATTCGCGAATCGGGGAGCATGGTCATCCTGGCCGATGCCAGCGGTCTCCTGCTTGAAACCGTGGGCGACCCCGACTTCGTCAGTCGGGCTGACCGCGTCATGCTCGCGGCCGGTGCCTCCTGGGACGAGAATCTGCGCGGCACCAACGCGATCGGCACCGCACTGGCCGAAGAACAAGCGATTGCCGTGCTGGGTGCTGAACACTTCATGGAGAAAAACGCCTTCCTGACCTGCTGCGCCAGCCCGATCTTCGGGCCGGATGGGCGGTTGATCGGCGTCCTCGATATTTCCGGCGATTACCGCACACAACAACGCCATACCCTCGGCCTGGCCCGGCTCTCTTCCGCCATGATCGAGAAACGTCTGTTCGAGAGCACCCATGCCCAGCACATCCTCGTTTGCTTTCACGAACAGGCAGATTACCTGGGCAGCCTCAAGGAAGGGATTGCGGCCGTCACGCCGGATGGCCAGATTCAGGCGATCAGCGCCCAAGGCTGTCGCATTCTGGGCATCCGCCCGGTCGACGCCCTCCGGCGCGACTTTTCCATGGTCTTTGAAAACAGCCTGCCCCAACTGGTCGACCGTCTGCGTCTCAATCCGGGCAACCACGCCCAGGTCCGCATCGGCAACAAACAGATCTGTGTCCAACTGCGAGGCCAGCTACCCGCCCCGTCTGTGGGGGGGCGCGTCATCGAACCCCAAAGCACGCCTCTGGCGCGTCGCGCCGAGGCCAGCCGGGAAAATACACGCCCGACGCTCACGCTGGATGTCCTGAGCACCGGTGACGCCCGCCTGCAACTGGCCATCGATCGCGCCCGCAAGATGCTGGGCCGCGACATCCCCATCCTGATCCAGGGGGAATCCGGCGCTGGCAAGGAAATGTTTGCCAAGGCCTTCCATAACAGCGGCCCCCGTGCCGACCAGCCCTTTGTCGCCCTCAACTGCGCCTCCATCCCGGAAACCCTGATCGAGTCCGAGTTGTTTGGCTATCAGGGCGGTGCTTTCACCGGGGCCCGCAAGGAAGGCGCCCCCGGGAAAATCCAGCAGGCCCATGGCGGCACGCTGTTCCTCGACGAAATCGGCGACATGCCGCTCAATCTGCAGGCCCGCCTGCTGCGGGTCCTTCAGGAACGCAGCGTGACGCCACTGGGCAGCACGCGTGCCATTCAGGTCGATATTTCACTGGTCTGCGCCACCCACCGCAAACTGCGCGAGGAAGTGGCCCGCGGCAGCTTCCGCGAGGATCTGTACTACCGTCTGGCCGGGATGAGCGTCACCTTGCCGGCCCTGCGTGAACGCAGCGATATCGATGTGCTGGTCCGCAAGATCACGGCGCAGGAAACCCTGGACCGACCGCAACCGGCTCACTTCTCGCCCCACGCACTGGCCTTGCTGCGCAGCTACCCCTGGCCGGGCAACATCCGCCAGTTGTTCAACGTGATCCGGGTGGCCGTCGCCCTGCTCGATGACGATGAAACCGAAATCACCGAAGTCCATCTGCCGGAAGAGTTTTTCGAGGCACCGCTGACCGCCCCGCCCGCAGCCTTCTCCCCGGTCGCCCCTCAGTTTGCAGCTGTCGCCCTGCCCGGCGAGCCAACCTTGTCAGGCCTGGCGGGCAACAGTCTCGATGAAATCGGCCGCCAAGCCGCCCAGCGTGCGCTGGAAGCGGCCGGCGGCAATGTCTCGCTGGCGGCCCGCCAGCTCGGCATCAGCCGCAATACGCTGTATCGCAAGCTGGGGCGGATGTAAGCCCCGGCCGACATCCGGATCAGTCCTTGCGGGCCTGACGGCGTACGGTGGCGGACATGGCAATCCGCCCTTCCGCGGCAAACGCCTCCAGATTGGCCTCCAGGTCTTCAAGCGCATAGCGGTAATTGACCATCAGGCCGAAGGACTGGCGGAAGCCCTTTTCCGAAGTATCCCCAAGGTAATTCAGGCGTTCGACACGCGCCCCATTCCCAAGGTGGAAACGCGATACCGGGTCGAAGGGGGCGCCCGTTTCGTCCCCCTTCTGCTTGGCTGTCGCCAGATAACGTGCCCCCAGACGACTGAGCGGCTCGCGCAGGGCGCGCACCTGCGTCTTGTCGGCGGACCAGGCGGCGGTCGACAGGGTTTCGAGGCTCAAATCGATGCCCGCTTCGGCCAGCACCTGCGGCTGCTTGCGCACCCAGGCGGCGAGACCGGGCATCGGCGAAAGAGTCGCAAAATTTTCCAGGCGGGGGAAATCCCGTTTCAGGTCATCGATCACCCGCTTCAGCAGGAAATTGCCGAAAGACACGCCGCGCAGGCCGACCTGGGTATTGGAAATGGAATAGAAAATCGCCGTATCGGCCTTGCGATGGTCAAACACGGGCGCCTGTTCATCGAGCAGTTCCTGCACGTTGCCAGTCAGGTGATCGGTCAGCGCCACTTCGACGAAAATCAGCGGCTCGGCCGGCATGCGCGGATGGAAAAAGGCGTACAGCCGACGATCGGAATCGAGCCGGTTCTTGAGATCGGTCCAGGAACGGATTTCATGCACCGCCTCGTACTGGATCAGCTTTTCCAGCAAAGCGGCTGGCGTATTCCAGGTCAGGCGCTGCAATTCAAGGAAACCGACATCGAACCAGGCCGACAAGCGCGACTCCAGCTCGCGGTCGAGCACAGCCAGTTCCTTGTCCTGCTCGAGATAACGCAGCAGATCGGCGCGCAGATCGACGAGGAATTTCACGCCCTGCGGAATGGCATTGAACTGGGTCAGGATACGGATGCGCGAAGAACGCATGGCCCCGCGCAGGGCCGCTTCGGCCTTCCACTGATCCGGCGTGCCGACCGCTTTCTGGTAGGCCGCATGCGCCTCGGCCACCCGCGCCGGGTCCGGTCCGAACTCCAGCGCGATCAGTTTCAGGAAAGCCTGACGCCCGGCATCGTTCAAGCCCAGATACGTCTCGGCCAGCCGCGCCGCCCGCGTCCGCGCCGACACCTCCCCGCCCTGCCCCGCCGCACAGTCGCGCAGCTGCACCCGCAGGCGCTCCAGGCCCTTGGCCGTCAGCCCGGCACGTTCGCTTTCCGGCGTCATCAGGGACCGCAATTTACTGACCAGGGAATTCACTGCCATCGCGCTTCCTCCTTTGACGATCATTGTGCCAGAAGGCGATTGCCATGGTTAGCCAGAGCCGACAGGAATCCTTCGGGCAAAAAAATGCCGGGCCTGAGCCCGGCACAACAAGGGAGATCATCGGCGGTGCTTACACCATCATGAGCACCGACTTTTGTTCCAGATAGGCATCCAGGGCGGCGCGGCCCATTTCCTTGCCGTAGCCGGACTGCTTGTAGCCGCCGAAGGGGAGCGCCGGGTCGAGCATGTTGTGGCAATTGACCCAGACCGTGCCCGACTTGATCTTCGGGATCAGGCGATGCACGCGGGAGAGGTCGTTCGACCAGATGGAGGCGCCCAGGCCATAGGGCGTGTCGTTGGCCCAGGCCGCCACCTGATCGAGATCGTCATAGGGCATGGCGACGACGACCGGCCCGAAAATCTCTTCCTGCACCACGCGGGCTTTCTGATCGATGCCGGCCAGCACCGTCGGTTGCACGAAATAGCCGCGCTCACCGGCACGCGCCCCGCCGGCGACCACTTCGGCCCCCTGCTGACGCCCGATGTCGATATAGCCGCACACGCGCTCCATCTGCTCCTGCGAGACCAGCGGGCCGAGCTGGTTGCTGGCATCGAGGCCATGGCCGATCTTCAGGGACTTGGCATGGTCGGCCAGATCGGCCACAACGCGGTCGTAGTTCTTTTTGTGCACATAAAGGCGCGAACCGGCACAGCAGACCTGGCCCTGATTGAAATAGATGGCCTGCGAAGCCCCGGCTGCAGCGACACCCGGATCACAGTCTTCGAGCACGATGACCGGCGACTTGCCGCCGAGTTCCAGGGTCACACGCGTCATGTTGTCCATCGCGGCCTTGCCGATCAGCTTGCCGACCTCGGTCGACCCGGTAAACGTGACTTTATTCACCCCCGGATGCCGGGTCAGCGGCGCCCCGACCGACGGCCCGTCACCGGTCACGACGTTGACCACGCCCGGCGGGAAACCGGCTTCGAGCACCAGTTGCGCCAGATAGAGCGCGGTCAGCGGCGTCTGCTCCGCCGGTTTCAGGACCACGGTACAGCCGGTGGCAAGCGCCGGGGCCAGTTTCCAGGAGGCCAGCAGCAACGGGAAATTCCAGGCGACGACCGCGCCCACCACGCCGACCGGCTCCTTCCGGGTATAGCCGACAAACTCGTTCTGCGGCGCAAAGGGAATGGACACATCGAGCGTACTGCCTTCGATCTTGGTCACCCAACCGGCCATGTAGCGGAAATAGCTGGCCGACAGGGCCACATCGACGGCCTCGGCAACGGCCGCCGACTTGCCGTTGTCGAGCGACTCGATCTCGGCCAGGGTGCGGGCATTAGCCTCCATCAGATCAGCCAGGCGCAAGAGCAGGCGCTGGCGCTGATCCGGACGCAGCCTGGCCCAGCTGGGCGCCTCGAAGGCGGCGCGGGCCGCCGCCACGGCGCGATCGACGTCGGCAGACGTGGCAGCCGGCACCGTGGCCAGGCGGCTTTCATCAGCGGGATTCAGAACATCGAGGCGGGCGCCGTTGCTGCTATCGACCCACTGATCGCCAATCAGCATCTGATGATGCCCGCGGGCGAGAAACTCGCGCGCGGCGGCACTTAGGTCGGCAGCAAGCGGGGGAAAAGTGTGGGGGGCGTTCATCTGTGTCTCCTTGGTAGTGGTCCCGGCGCGGCCGGATTATGGTTTCTTCATGATTTTGAGGGTCTGAATCGAGGTGTATTCGGCCAAGCCATGCACGCCGAACTCCACGCCGATTCCGGACTGTTTCACCCCGCCGAAGGGGGCATCGGGCTGAATGGCACCGTGGGTATTCACCCAGGCGCTACCGCACTCAAGACGGGCGGCGATCTCGGCAGCGCGGGCCGGATCGTCCGACCAGACCGAGCCGCCCAGACCGTTCGGGCTGTCATTGGCCAGACGGATGGCCTCATCAATGTCGTCATAGACGATGACCGGCAGGATCGGGCCGAACTGTTCTTCGTCGACCAGACTGCAGCCATTGCTCACGCCACTCACGATGGTGGGCGCATAGAAATAACCGGGACGCGCCAGACGGTGTCCGCCAGCCAGAACAACACCGCCTTGAGCGCGGGCATCGGCGGCCAGTGCTTCCACCACCGCGAGTTGCGCCGGGTTCTGCAAAGGCCCGAGCTCCGTCCCTGCCGCCCGCCCATCCCCCACCACTGCACTCCGAGCCAGATCAGCCAAGGCCGCGCACAGCGTGTCGTATTGGCTGCGATGGACGTACAGGCGCTTCAGGCAGGCACAGGTCTGTCCATTGTTGTGGAAGGCAGCGGCAAACAATTGCGGTGCAATCGTCTGCGGATCAACATCCGGCAGGACGATGGCAGCATCATTGCCGCCCAGTTCCAAAGTCAGTCGCTTCAGATTGCCCGCCGCGCTGGCCATGATCCGGCGTCCCGTGTTGGTCGAGCCGGTAAACACGATCTTGTCGATCCCGGCATGGCTGGCGATGGCAGCCCCCACCTCAGCGCCCCCTGTGACCAGATTCAAGACACCGGGTGGCAATACGGCATTGGCCAGTTCAACAAAACGTGCCGTGGCTACCGGGGTCAGCTCCGATGGCTTGATCAGCACGGTATTGCCCGCCCGCAACGCCGGCATGATGTGCCAGATGGCGATCATCAACGGCCAGTTCCAGGGCGTGATCGAGGCCACCACACCGAGCGGGCGGCGATGAATCTCAATACGCGCCTCCGCGTTGTCCTGCACCACTTCAACGGGCAAGCTCAAGGCAGCGGTCGCACGCGTCCAGGCAATGGCGCCACCGACCTCCATCCCGGCGCCAACCTGATTCAGCCCGTGCAGTGGTTTGCCGGTTTCCAGCGTCACCAGTTCCATCAGTTCCGGCATCGCCGCTTCAAGCACCTCGGCCAGCCGAATCACCGCCTGCTCACGCGCACTGTCTGCCAGATCACGCCAGGCCGGAAAGGCCCGGCGTGCTGCGGCCACAGCCAGATCGACCTCTGCCGCCCCGGCCTCGGAAACGGCAGCAAATGCCTCGCCCGTGGCCGGATTGATCACTTCTCGTCGCGCCGACAGCGTCAGCGGGCGACCATCGATATACATCGGATAGACCTGCATTTCTCGCTCCTGATTCATTGCGTGCCGTTTTACGGCTGAGCCAGCAGGCCGCCGGTTCCGAACACCAGATTGGTCTGGCCCAGGCGTACGACCGCCGTCTGTGCCTGACGGTCAACGCGTGTGGCAAGGGTAAAACTGCGTCCGGCATCGCTGCTCGTCAGACTGACGCCGCCCAGCCCGACAAAATGCACCGTGCCATCCGGCTGCGTCACCACACTGGTCAGCGATTGCTGGGTTCCGCTCTCGACACGACGCCAATGCGCCCCACGGTCGTCGCTGCGGTAGAGGTTGCCGCGCATGCCGCTGAGCAGCAGGCTGCCATCGGCGAGTTCGATGCCGGTCCAGAACGAACCCTTGTTCTCGGTCTGGACGGCCTGCCAGTGACGGCCCTGGTCGATCGAGCGCAGCACGCCGCCGGCTTCGGCAGCCACCAGCACCAGCCCGTCACGGCCCGGGATGATGGCGAGCAGATGGCGCTCCCCCGCCTCGCCATCAACGAGCGGCGACTCATTCCAGGTTTGACCACCATCCTCGGTACGCAGGGCGAGGCCAAACTGCCCGACCGCCAGCCCGCGCCGGGCATCGGCAAACCAGATGGCGAGCAGGACCTGATCCTGGCCCGCTGCTTCGCGCTGGATCTGCCAGCTTTCCCCGCCATCCTGGGTGCTCAGGATGGTGCCGTCGTGGCCGGCCGCCCAGCCCTGGCGGGCATCAACGAAATGGACTGCCGTCAGCGGAGCACGGGTCGGTACCTTGGCCTGACGGAAGGTCTTGCCGTCGTCGCTCAGAATGATGCTGCCGTAGTCACCCACGGCCACGGCGCGCTCGCCGGCCAGCGTCGCGGCATAGACTGGCGCCTTGCTCGCCTGGTTGAGCACGGGGGCGCTGCGGAAATAGGCCGCCGCAGCCGGTTGACCGGCGCCGGCCACCACCCAGTGCGCCACCAGCGGCAGGCTCAGGGCGCAGCCCACGAGGGCGAGATGTTTCAAACGTACAGACATGTTCAATCGCTCCGTCAGTGGCCGATGGCCGGTGCCTTGACCGGACCGCGGCGCGGGAAAAGGGCATCCAGCTTCACGGCAAAGGCCGGCAGCACAGTGATCGCCATCAGCATGTTCACCATGAACATGAAGGTCAGCAGGATGCCCATGTCGGCCTGGAACTTGAGGTCGGAGAAGGCCCAGGTCGCCACCCCGACCGACAGGGTGATGGCGGTGAAGATGGTGGCCACGCCGACTTCACGCAGCGCCCCTTCGAGTGCCACCTTCATGGTCTCGCCGTGCGAGAGATGGATGAGCAGGCGGTTGTAGATATAGAAGGCGTAGTCGACGCCGATCCCGGTGGCCAGCACCATCACCGGCAGGGTGGCCACGGTGAGCCCGATGTCCAGCTCCTTCATGAACCAGTAACCGAGGAAAGTGGCCAGGGTGAGCGGCATGCAGCAGGCCAGCATGGCCCGCCAGTCGCGGTAGGCAGCGAGAACCAGGATGACGATGGCGAGATAGACGTAGAGCATCATCGGCAGCTCGCGGGCTTCGACTTCCTCGTTGGTCGCCGCCAGCACGCCGACGTTGCCCGAGGCCAGGCGCAGGGTGATGCCGAGCGGGCTCGGGTCATACTGCTGGCGGAAGGCTTTGACAGCGGCCACCGCCGGTTCGATGGTCGTCGCCTTGTGATCGGCCAGATAGATATTGGCCGCCATCATCGTGCAGGCTCGGTTGAACAGGCCGCCCGCCTCCGGCAGATAACCGACCGCCACCTGCAGGGCCTTGCTGTCGCGCGGCAGGGCGATGAGCTTGGGATTGCCCTCGTTGAGGCCGGCATTGGCAAACTTGGCCAGGGCCGACAAGGACTGCACCGAGAGCACGCCCGGCACCTGGCTCATGTGCTGGGTAAATTGCTCGATGTAGTTGAGCACCGGGAAGCTGTTGCAGGAATCGTTCGGCGTCTCGAAGACCACGGTCAGCACATCCATGCCGAGGTCAAAACGTTTGACGATGCTCTCCGTATCCAGGTTGTAGCGCGCATCCGGACGCAGTTCCGGCGCGCCGGGCTGCAGGGCGCCGATGTGCCGCCCATGGCTCTGCCACACCGCGACCCCGAAGAGCACCACGGCCACGGCCAGGACCAGGCGCGCATGGTGAATGTCGGCAATGAAGCCGAGCCGCTGGATCAGCTCGCCGCGCTTGGCCTGCAGGCTTTCCAGGCGCAAGGCGTAGTCCCGCGAAAAATTGAAATAGGATGCCGTGAGCGGCAGCATGATCAGGTTGGTCACGATCTTGTAGCCAACCCCGATCGAGGCGGTGATGCCCAACTCGCGGATCATCGGGATCGGGATCATGACCAGGGTGATGAAGCCGACGAAGGCGGTCACCAGCGCCAGCGTGCCGGGGATGAACAGGCTGGAGAAACTCTCCCGCGCCGCGCCCATCGAATCTGCCCCTTCGGCCACCGCCTTGGAAATGGCGTTGATCTGCTGCACGCCGTGCGAGACCCCGATTGCAAAGACCAGGAAGGGCACCAGAATGGCGAGCGGATCGAGGCCGTAACCAAGCAGCGTCAGCGTGCCGAACTGCCAGACCACCGACACCATCGAGCAACCGATCGGCAACAGGGTGAGCAGCAGCGAGCGGCAGTACCAATACACGGCCCCGACGGTCAACAGCGTGGCGAGGGCAAAAAACACCGCGACCCCGCGTGCGCCGTCGGCAATGTCGCCGATCTGCTTGGCAAAGCCGACAATCTCGACCGCATGCGTCGGTGTCTCAAAACGCCCGCGCAGATCGCTTTCGAGCTTGCCAGCCAGGGCCAGATAGTCGAGTTTTTCGTGGGTGCCGGGGTCTTCCTCCAGCAAATCGGCCACGATCATGGCCGCGCTACCGTCGTTCGCCACCAGGCTGCCGGTGTAACCGCCGCGGGCCGCCCGGTCGCGGATCGCGACAATCTTGTCGGCATCGAGGGCATCCGGCGTAACGTTGCCACCAATCACATCCTCGGCCTGGAAGCCCTCCTCGGTCAGTTCATAGACCCGCGTATTGGGCGTCCACAAGGATTGCACCGAGCGCCGATCGACGCCGGGCAGATAGAGGACGGCTTCCGTCACTTCATGCAGTTTCTGCAGGGAGGCCGGCGTCCAGATATTGCCGTCGCGCGCCCGCACGACGACCATGATGCGGTTGGAACCGAACAACTGGGTCCGGTACTGGAAAAAGGTGTCGGTGTATTCGTGTCCGACAGGGAGTTGCTTGTCAAAGCCGGCCGACATGTGCAGTTGCGATGCCAGCAGGCCCATGACGACCGTCAGGGCCATCAGGGCGGCGAGCGTACTGCGCCGGTAGCGGAAGAAAAAGTCTTCCAGGCGTTTGACGAATCCAACGATGCTTACCATGACTCGTGAAACCTCATAGTCTGTTCAGGGGGCGTCGGGCGGGCGATCCCGTGTGCGGGACAAGCAGGACCGCCCTGGACACGGGGTCAGAAGGTGTAGGAAACCGTCGCCGTGGCCACGTCGCGGTCACGCATCAGGTTCAGGTTGCCGCCGCCAAAGAAGGTGCTGTAGCCAAAGCCGACCTTCCACTGGTTGTGGTAGTCGAAGTTCAGACCAAAGGCGATGGCCTTGCGCCCTTCGACAAAGGGGATCGTGTTGGGGCTGGTGCCCTTCACGTCGTGGTAGAAGTCGACGATTGGCGTCGCCGTCCAGCCCGAATTGAAGACGTTGGCGTAGGTCAGGCTGACCTCCATCACGTAGCCCCAGGAGGTCTTGGTCGGCAGCTCATAGTTGTTGAGCAGGTACGGGATTTCGCCGTTCAGCTTGAGCCCCGGGAAATGCGTCACCGCGACTTCGGCCAGGAAGGCGCCGTCCGCCGCGCCGAGCGCCCGTGTCAGTTCGCTGGGCAGCCAGGTGAAGGCCGTCACATGCCCCTGATACTTCTTCTCGTTGACGTAGCCGTTGTACACCCCGGTGGCGGTCGTGTAGTTGTTGCTGCCCGCCGCCAGGCTGTAACGGCCGGCGGTCGGCACCGTCGGGTCGATCGCCACGCTTTCGCGCGGACGGTAGGAGAGCTCGGCACCAAAGGCCCAATCGCCCAGTTTGGTGTTCATCGACAGGCCGAAGAGATCCTTGTTCTCCCCGTACTGTTCGACGGCCACGACACCGCCAAAGGCGTTGCTGACATTCGGATTGACCTTGAAGCCGACGAAGGGCAGCTTGTCGTGATAGCGGATGTAGTAGGCCGCAAATTCGGTATCGGCGCCCGGCTGCTTGTAGCGCAGATTCATCCCGTACTGGCCGCTGTTCGACGGCGTCTGTTTCTCGACCGGAATCAGGCCGCCGGCAGCCTGTACGTTGGCCATGCTGCGGCCGCGCGTCGGATCGAAGTCGCCGTTTGCCCCCACGTTCAGACTGCTCGGGATGAAGGCACCGCGACCGCCACCGCGACCAAGGAAGTCGGCGGTCGACCAGTAAGTGCCGGCCGGATCCAGCTTGAATCCGTTCCAGCCGAACTGGTAGTACATCTCGGTCGAGAAGCCGGCGCCGAGTGCGGTGCTCAGCGAGGCCATCGGTGCAGGAATGAGGATTTCCTTCACCTGGGTGCCCGGAATGTGCGCCTTGCGCAAATCGAAGGCGTGAATGGTGTTGATCCCGCCAAAGATGAAGATGTCTTCACCCCAGTTGATCACCTGATTACCCAATTTGACCTTGGCCGAGTTGTCGCCCAGCTTGAAATCCTTGGACACCCAGAGATCAAGCAGGGAGATGTTCTGACGCATGGCGCGCTTGGCATCGTCGTCAAGCGGCGTCCGCGCCGTATTGGCTGCAGAAAAATCCGTCGACCAGGTTACCCGGCCGAGCGCAGCCCAGTTGCCGCGCTCGCCGATGGACAATTCATGGGTCCCCTTGAGCACGGACGAGACGATGTCGCCGCGCTTGTAGTTCAGGTTGCCATCGTCGGCATTGGTGTAGTTGAAATCCGGATTGGACGTCGTACGGTCGCCATTGACCAGCCCGCCCAAGGTGCCGGAGGTCGGCACCGTGCCACCGTTGTCACGGCCAACCATGCTGCTGTCCGGCGACTGCATGCGACGCTGAACGCCAAGAGAGATCGTGGAATCGAGGCTGCCGCTGATCCCGTTATCGAGATCAAACTTGAAGGCATGGGCCGGTGCGGCCGCCCCCAGGGCCAGGGCGGCCAGGACCAGACAGACGCTGCGCTTCGGGTGCATTGGAATCGTGTGCATTGTTTTTCCCCTCAGTCAGCGGCTTAGCGGTCGCCGGCGCGGCGCAGTTCGTCGGACTCGAAGCGCTTCGGATCGATGCGCCCTTCCTGACCGGCCAGCCAGTCGGTGTGCTTGGATTCCTGCGTGGAATTCTCGGCCATGTAACGGTTGACCGTCAGATCCCAGGACATGAATTCCTGGCTGACGCAGGCGCCCAGTTCCACCGCCGGATACAGCGAGGCCTCCATGACGCGCCACAGCTTGCCCTGCGCGTCGTACTGGTCGGCGGCGAGGAGCATCCAGGTGTCTTCATCGAGGTAGAAAGTGCGTTTGGCGAACATGTGGCGCATGCCCTGCTTCACCGTGGCCTCGACCTTCCAGACGCGGTGCAGCTCGTAGCGCATCAGGTCGCGCTTCGGATACATGCCTTCGTACACTTCCTTGACCGGTCGCTTGGCGACGAACTTGAAGCTGTTGTACGGGACGTACATTTCCTGCTTGCCGACCAGTTTCCAGTCGTAACGATCCAGCGCCCCCGAGAACATCGGGTACTGATCCGCCGTTTCGAGGTTTTCGTAGCCCGGGATCGGATTGTCGTACTCGAAGGCCGGCAGGCGACGCACGCGGCGCTGGCCCGGGAAGTACATCCAGGCATCGTTCGACTTGCCGAGGAAATAATGCGCAAGGATGATTTCGCCCGTGCGCGAGGCCGGGGCCGTCGCCAGGTTGAGCAGCTTCATCTGCACGCCGCCCACGTCCTCGATGGATTTGGCCTTGGGCGAGGCAAACGGAGTCATCACCACCTGATCCTGGGCCAGGCCGTAGAAGGTGCCATCCGGGTTGATGAAGTTGGTCTGGTAATACTCGAAACGGCCTTCACCCTGCCAGCGCAGGCGATGGTTCCACACCGCCTCGGCACCGCTCTTGGGGATGGCGAACGGGAAACCGCCGCCCACGGCCTGGGCCAGGTTGTCCTTGCCATCGCCGGTCAGCTTGGCCAAGGTCGCATTGGCCTTGGTCTGCTGATACACGCTGTCCGGGTAGCCGCAACTGCGGTGCGTCGGATAGATGTCCATGCGATAGCCCTTGCGCGTCTTGATCAGTTCGATCTGACCGGCCGAGAGCTTGTCCTTGTACTTATCGACGTTGCTGGCATCGATCGAGAACAGCGGCTTGTCCGCGGCAAACGGATCGACGCGGGCATCGCCCAGCTTGTGCTTGCCCTTGGGCAGGCCGCCCTCCCATTTCGGGATGCTGCCGTCCTTGTTGCCGGCGCGCTCGGCGCCGACCGGCGTCAGCTCCTTGCCCAATTGTGCCGCCTCCTGCTCGTTGACCGCAGCCAGCGCGGTTCCGGCAGCAAACAGACTGATCATGGCCACGGCCAGTGGCCGTACGCCCCGCGTTTGATAGGTGTGTTGGATCATGTCTTCCTCCTGTCGAGAATGGTGGTTGCCCCGTTCAATGCGGGGACTAGTCGATCGAAATACCTTGGGCTTTCAATGCCGCCACGATGCGTTCCCGTACCGCCGGCACATCAGCCAGCGGGGCCGCCCGCAGACGACGGACCTCGGTTTCGGTGTAGGGCGGCGTTCCGGCCGGGACTTCGGCCGGGCTGAAACGCTTCAACATCCAGTTCATGAGTACGGCCACATCGGCATCGCCAAGACTGGCCTGCGAGGTGCCCGGCACCTGGATCAGGAACTCGCGCCCGCCCGGCGCCTTGAGGAAATGCCCCAAAGCCCCGCGCATGTCTGGAATGCCATCAGACGGACTGCCCGCGCCCTCGGCACCATGGCACCCGGAGCAATGCAGCATGTAATTGACCTGCGGCGAACCGCCCCCCGCCCAACTGTTCCCCGCCAGCAGCGCGAGGCTCAGCAGCGTTACCTTGAAGATCCCGGCACGCATGCTCAGCCCCCCGTGGCGAGCCGGGCCCGCTGTTTGTGGGTATCGTTGGGCGAACCGCCGGCTGCGCGCATCTCGGCGACGCGGGCCGGGGTCAGCCAGGCCAGGTCGGCCACCCCGTCGAGCGTCCCGAGCACATGCTTGAGTACGGCCTGCAGTTCGGCATCGGAGAGGCTGGCAAACGACGGCATGTTGCCGCTGTAGCGAACCCCATCGACGGTGATGCTGCCGACCATCCCGGTCAGCGGAACGCGCAACACATGCTGGCGACCCGCCTCACTGGCGGCAAAGCGGCCGACATGCCCCGCCAGGGGCGGAGCAATGCCCGGCGCGCCGACACCGCCCGGCTGATGACAGGCCTGGCAATGGGCGGCATAGAGCGCCGCTCCGTCCGCAGCCAGCAAGCTGCCGGCGAACAACAGGCCGGTTCCCAGGGCAAGGCAATGCCGGACCATGGTTCAGTTCCTCGCGTCGCCGACACCGACGATGGCCGCCACCGTGCAATTGTAGGAATTGCTCGTATTGGCCATGCACCAGTTGATGTCGTTATGGACGCCCAGGCGGTAGCCCGGACGTTCGCGCTCGTTGCGGTTACAACCGCAATGGCCGCAGGAGGCGACGCCGCAACAGTCGTTGTAGCTGATCAGGTAATCCTTGCCATCGGCCGGATTGCGACAGGTCCCGACCCAGGTCACCTTGGAAATCTCGGTCCCCGGCGGGCAGCTGGAAATCGTGCCGCCGCAGCAGGTGCAGAGGAAGCCATCCAGGGCGCAGTAACGCCAGTAATCGCAGGAAGTATCGTCCTCAACCACTTTTTTCTTGCCTTCAGCCGCGTGCGCCGAGTTGCCGACGCGGTCGAAGGGCAGGACCGGCAGGGCGGCGGCCGTACCGACAAAGAGCTTGCCGATGGTGATCAGCGCACTGCGTCGGGACGACGACTGGGCGACGCGCCGGCTCTTGCTTTCAAAAAAATCATCAAACCATTTCATGCTGGGTCTCCTGGGGGATGCGCGTCTCAAGCGCGTTGATCAACGTATTCCTGGATCGAAGCGACACCGGCCTCCTTGGCGGCGAACAGGCTTTCCAGCTGCTCGCGGCTGTTGACCAGGCCCTTGCCGCGGATCAGGCCGTCTTCGCCGATGAGCACGGCGTACGGCAGCTTGGCGATGCGGTAGGTCATGCCGAGGTCGGTAGAGAGGGCGTAGTCAAAGGACTGCAGGGCCGCCTTCTGATAAAACTCGCTGTGCGTCGGCAGTTCGCCGTCACTGGCCAGCGAAACGTCCAGCCAGGCTGCTTCGTCGCGCTGGATGGACTTGAGGACCGGCAACAGCTTCTTGCACACCGGGCAGGTCGGCGACAGGAAGAAGAGCAGCTGGCTGCGCCCACGGGCCCCGCCGACCACCATGCGACGGCCATTCAGGCTGTCGAGTTCGAAGCGCGGCGCCAGTTCGCCGACTTTCGGGCCCTGATCCATCATCAGGGCGCCCATCGGCGCGATGCGTTCATAAAGAATGCCAATCTGGCGTGCCAGGGCGAGCACGACGACGACCAGGGCGAGGACAACCAGCCAGAGCATGGCGCTGGAGATGAAGAGTGCGTCTTGCATGGGAATTTCCTTTCGGGATCAGCGGCGTACGACCGCAACACGCGGTGCGTTGGCCATCAATTGATTGGCAGAGACATAGAGGCCGAGCAGCGCCAGGACGAGGCCGCCGGTGGTCAGGTAGTCGGACAACTCCAGGCTGCGTGCCCCGGCTTCCTGCCCGGCCAGTACTGCAGCGGCAAGCAGGATCAGGTTGCGCACGACCAGCCCGGCGCTGAGCGGCTGGCTGGAGAGGCCGCCGCAGCCACAATCGATGTCGCGATGACCGCGCATCAGATTGAGCCCGACCGCCCCCGTCACCGTGAGCAGCAGCAGGACGGTGGCCGCCGAGGCGGCGGCGCTGGCGCCGTCGATCAGCCACAGGCAACCGGCTGCGGTTTCGAGCAGGGCAATGCCCCAGGCGGCGGGCAGGACGGCGGCCTCCGGCAGCAGCCGGTAGTTCTCGACCGCCCCGGCAAACACCACCATGTCGCGCAGCTTCTGCCAGGCACCGACGAGCAGGACCACGGCCAGGACGGCGGCCAGACCACGCGTCAGCACCGGGTCGCTCAGGCAGCTTTGCAGGGCATCCATCACTGGGTCTCCAGCTGGGTCGGGGTGTCGCCGAACCCGGCCTTGGTCGCCACCTGCTTCAGCTTGCGGCCACCGTCAAAGGCGGTGATCGCAGCCTTGCCGGTGTCGTAGGCGAAGAGGCGCGGGGCGGCGCCCTGGCTGACGGCCAGTCCGGTGGTTTCCGGTACCTTGACGCGGGCCAGGCGGCGCTTCTCGCTCAGGTCATACACCCAGACTTCGCGCGCCGGGTCCTTGTGGCTGCCCTCATAGGCCTTCGGGTGCAGCGCCACATACAAGGTCTGGCTGTCGCGATGCAGGGCCACCGGCTGGTAGCCGCCCGGACGCCAGCCCTGCCCTTGCTCGACCTTGCTGGCCAGCGGCCAGGCTGCTTGCGGCTGGGCCTTTTCGCCGCTCACATCCACCGTCACCAGATTGCCCTTGAAGGACACGAAGTGATAGCGATCGCCATCCTGGGCGGCAGAGACGAACAAGGCATCCTCATCCGGATCGAAGAAGCGGGCGCTCTTCTGCTTGCCGATCGGCTGGCCGTTTTCATCCAGGCTGATGGTGAGCATGGTGCCATCACCGCACAGGGTGGACAGGCGCTGCGTACTCTGGGCCGGATAGACGATGTAGCAGCCCGGCGTGGCGATCTCGGCCACCATCTTGCCTGCCTTGCGGTCGACGATGCTGATCGAGGTGGCCGGCGTGGCGTTCTGCACATAGATGAAGCGGCCATCCGCCGAGGTCCGCAGGGTGCCGCGATACGGCAAGGCCTGGGCATGGCGTGCCGGGTAGGCAATCTCCTCCTTCAGTTTCAGCGTATTGGCGTCATAAACCAGGATCTCCTCGATCCGCTCGCCCCGATTGAGCTTGCTGTAATAGGTGGTCACCACATATAGCTCGCTGCGATCCGGCGACAGCGTGGTCTGGCCGAACATGCCGGTGGACACCATACCCTCCACCTTCAGGTTGCGTCCGTCGATCAGGGTCATCTTGCCGTCCGGCAGATGGGTGATCGCGACATCGGTGTAATACAGGCGGTAGGGATGGGCGGGCGGCATCTCGGCCACCGTGATCTTGTCCAGCGGCAGATCCGCTGCCGCCGGCAAGGCTGTCGCGCCCAAGGCGGCGATCAGCAACGTCATCAGGACTCTCTTGGGCATCTCCTGCTATCTCCTCTCATGATCTGGGTCTGTTTTTCCACTGCGAATCAAGGCGCGGCGGATGAGAAGGATTGTTGGCGCAGGGGGTGCGGAGGCGTTATCCAAAATCGGAAACGAAATGGCGGTCGACCGCCGGTCAATATCCGAAATCGGAAAAACTACTTATCTTTTAGGTAAATCAGTTCCTCTTACTGTAATTTTGCGAGGTGTTAGTCAAGTTGTGGTCAGCTTTCTCAACCACACTGAAATCTGATGTTCGCGTTGCCGGAAACACCATGCCCAACAGTACCGCCCCCTCGCCCTACGCCTACCTGAACCGCATCACGCATGACTCGGACGAGCATGCCGAAGCGCTCCAGGCCTGGAACCAGACTTATGACCAGCTTTCGCCCGGTCATTTCGAAGGCACGGTGACGGACATCTGGTTCAAGGGGCTGCAAATCTTCCGCGAGCAGACCAACCGCGCTGTGGCGCAAAGCGGCAGCTCCTGGGATAACGCCTATGTGCTGGGTATCCCGGTCGCCATGGAAACACCGGGCCTGTTCTCAAAGCAGCTCCTCTCGCGGGACTCGATGCTCACTTTTCATAGTGACCAGGAATTCACCCTCTCCGCCCCGGCCGACTTCGACGTCGTCGCCGTAGCGATTCCGGAACAAACCCTGATCGCCGCCCTCCAGCCGGACACCTGCTGCGAAATCGAGCAGATCTTCCCGAAATCACCCACCGTGATGCTGGCCGAACAGGCGCAGATGGCGGAGCTGCGCAACTGCCTGCTCTCCATCTTCGATCCGGTACGCTTCGAACCGGAACTGCTGCGCTACCCGCAGGTGCAACGGGCAATGAGTTCCGCCATCGTCGGCCATGTGGCCGAAGTGCTTTCCAGCGCCACGCACGCCCCCCTGCCCTCGCGCTCGTTCAAGGGGCGCTGCCAGGTGGTGCGCCAGGCCGTCGACTACGCCATGAGCAACCCGAGCGAACCGATCACCGTGGCCGATCTCTGCGCCCAGCTCAACATCAGCCGGCGCATGCTGAATTACTGTTTCCAGGATGTGCTCGCCACCAATCCGGTGACCTATCTGCGCTCCCTGCGCCTGAACGGCGTGCGCCGCGCCCTGCGCCTGCCGCTCCCACCCGGTCAGCAGATCCGCGACATCGCCTACAAATGGGGCTTCTGGCACCTGCCCCGCTTCGCCGCCGAATACCGCGCCCTGTTTGGCGAACTCCCCTCGGAAACCGTCCGCCAGGCAGCTTGATCGCGCAGCGGGCGCTGGGCTGTCCCGGGTAAACGCCTCCGCCGACGGTCAACCGCTGAAAACAGCCGGTTTTCCCACCCGGCCTGACGCCACTCAGGTTGCGTCGTCCGTCTTGCGTGCGGTGAGCAGCGGCATGATGTTGTCGGCCAGCAGAAGGCCGACGGCGAGGACGGCGCCGGTGAGGAGCATGTCGGTCAGGAGGCCGATGCCGATCGCGTTGTCGTGGGACATCAGGGCGTGCAGGCCGCGGAAGCCCATGCTGCCGGGGACCAGGGTAATCAGGCCGGGAATCTGCACGAGCACCGCCGGACGGCCGCTGGCAAACTGGTAAAGGTGCCCGGCCACGGCCACCGCAAGGGCGCCGAAGAAGGCGCCGACCACGTTGCCGAGCGCCGCTTCACCCAGCGAATACACGGCCCAGGCAAGCAGGCAGGCACCCGCCGAGACATGCACGGACGACCACGGCGCCTGCAGCACCGCGAGCAGGGAAATGCCCAGCCCGGCAATGGCCGGCCAGATGACCCAGGCCGGCAGCCCCGGCTGCGTACCGAGCGGCTGGAAGGGCAACACGGCCTGAGCGAGCGCCGTGCCGATGGCCAGCCCCGCCCCCATCAGGAAGAGCAGCACGAACGCCCCGGTCAGGCGGCCGGTGCCGGCGAGGTAGTTCTGGGTCGCCAACTCCGACATGGCGACGGTCAACATGAATCCGGGCAGCAAAAAGACCACGCCGGCCACCGCCGAGACGAACGGTGCCTGCGCCGGAAAAAGCCAGGCCAGCCCGTGGGCGACGAGCGCCGCCCCGGCACAGAGGATCACCGGCACGGCGGGGCCAAGTTGCGGCAGGCGGGCGCAGCGCAGGTAAGCGGCGACGAAGAGCGTGCCGATCACGCCACCGCAAGCCATTTCCACCCAGCCGCCGCGCAGCAGCAAGGCGACCGCGGCCGAGAGCAGAAAGCCCATGCCGACAAACTGCCAGCCCGACCACGGCGCCGGCTGGCGCATCAGGGCATCGAGCCGGGCACAGTACGCATCCAGTTCCTCCGCCGAACGGATCGCCGCGCACAGCTCACGCAGGCCGATCAGGCGGGCCATGTTGAAATCGTAGGGCGGCAGACGCAGCATTTCGACGCGCCGCCGCTGGCCTTCCGCGACCACGGTGAGCGCCAGAAAGGTGAGCACGGCAAAGCCTTCGACCTTGACCCCGAGGCGCGCCCCGGCGGCATTCAGCGCCCGCTCCAGGTCGTGCGCCGGCGCGCCGCTGACGTGCAGGGCCTGGCCGAGATCGCGGAGAAACAGCGCAATGCGCTCAAGGGTTTGTTCAGTCATCACGGCACACTCGCTCAAACCACCGTAAAAACGGCGCGGGGCAGCACTTTACCCGCTTGCCGGGGAGTCGTGGATAATCGCTGCTTTCTCCACTGTAAGACAGGACACCCCATGTTGCTGAAAAACGCCGCTTTTGCGCTGTTGACCGTCGCCATCCTCGCCGCCCCGGCTGCCCAAGCCGCACCGGCGGAAACCCTGCCGTCCGGGCTGGTTTATCAGTCGCTCAAGGACGGCAAGGGCGAGCAGGCCAACCCGGCCGCCACCGTGCAGGTGCATTACCGTGGCACCCTGGCCAACGGCACCGAATTCGACAGCTCGCACAAGCGCGGCCAGCCCGCCACCTTCCCGCTCAACCGCGTGATCCCCTGCTGGACCGAGGGCGTCTCCAAGATGCGTGAAGGCGGCAAGGCCCTGCTCACCTGCCCGCCGCAGATCGCCTACGGCGAACGCGGCGCCGGCGGCGTGATTCCGCCCAACGCCACGCTGACCTTCGAGGTCGAACTCCTCAAAGTGATGCGCTAAGCCGCACTGCCTGCCGCGCCGCTCCCCACGGCACCGGGGCGGCAGCGCGTCAGGCACAGTTCGCCCAGACGCTGCACCGCCGCCGCCACCTCGGGCGTGAAGGGGTTGCCGCAATTGAGGCGCAGACAGGTGGCGTAGCGCTCGACATTCGAGAACATCACGCCGGGCGCGATCAGAATGCCCTCGGCCAGCGCCGCCGCAAACAAGGCCCGCGCATCGCGCCGGTCCGGCAGTTCCACCCACAGGCTCAAGCCGCCCGGCGGCGTGTTGAAGCGCGTGCCGACCGGAAAGGCCCGCAGCAGCGCATCGCTCACCTGGCGTCGCTGCAGATTCAAGGTTGCCCGCAGGCGGCGCAGATGACGGTCGTACTGGCTGCTGCCCATGACCGCCGCTGCCGCGTATTGCGGCAAACCATCGTTATGGCGGCTTTGCGCGTACTTCAGCATCTCGACCCGCGCCTGCCAGCGCCCCGCCGTCATCCAGCCCAGACGCAGGCCCGGTGCCAGCACCTTGTGCAGGGAGGCGCAATGGATCACCCCGCCTGTCCGGTCCAGCGCTTTCAGGGCGCGTTGCGGCACGTCCTCGTCAAGCAGCGCGCTGTAGGTGTCGTCCTCGATCAGGGCGATGCCCTGCTCCGCACAGAAATTGACCAGCCGCGCCTGGTTGACCGCCGGCATCACCGAACCAAGCGGGTTTTGCAGATACGGCACCACGACCAGCGCGGCGATCTTGCTGCCGTGATGCACGGCCAGCTCCAGCGCCTCCAGCGAAATGCCGGTCTGCGGGCTGGTCGGGATTTCCAGTACGCGCAGGCTCAGGCTCTCCAGCACCTGCATCAGGCCGTAAAAGGTCGGCGACTCCACCGCCACGATGTCGCCCGGCTGGGTCACGGCGCGCAGCGCCAGATTGAGCGCCTCGATACAGCCCTGGGTGACGACGATCTCCTCCGGCGCGATCACCATGCCGCTGGCCAGGGCCCGCTTGGCCAGCACCTCACGGAACACCGGCTCGCCGGCCACCGGGCCGGCCCGCACGAACAACTCCGGGTCCTCGCGCAAGGCGCGGCCCGCCGCCTGACGCAGCGCCTCGGCCGGATACAGCTCGGGCGCACCGCGGGCACCGGAGAAATTCACCTTCACCGGCTGCTGCCGCCCGCGCGCAATGAACTCCGAAACCCGCGCATGCATGCCGACATAAGCCGCCGGATCAAGCGGACGGGCCTCCGGCTCGTTCAGGCGCAGCGCCGGTCGACCGGCCGGATGGCAAACGAAATAGCCCGAGCGCGGCCGCGCCTCGAGCAAGCCTTCCTGCTCCAGCACGCGGCACACCTGCAAGGCCGTGGTCAAACTCACTTCATGCTGCGCCATCAGGCTGCGCACGGATGGAAAGCGCGCCCCCGGCGTCAGGCTGCCCGCCGCCACGGCATCGCGGTAATGCGCCGCCAGGCGCTGGTAGAGAGGAGTCGGCATGTTCATTCCCGCATCATCGCCCGGCGCCTGCGCGGCAGACAGATATAGATGCCCGGATTTTGGACCAGAACAGTTGAAAAAAACACGCTTCTGTTTCGCCCCCAAGCGCCCCCGCCTGTGCCTGATGCCCAAACCGTCGTTTGCCTACGATGTGCAGACCTCAACACAGGAGCACATCATGGCCCGCACCGCCTCCCTCACCCTCCAGCTCGACCGTGGCCAACGCCAGGACCTGCTCACCGAACGCGGCACCCAGCTGGTCCTGATCTCGGGCCAGGTCACCCTGTACCTCGGCCTTGTCTGGCTGGCAGAACAGCGCCTCGCCCCGCGCCAGCCCCTCATCCCGGAAAGCAGCCACACCCTCACCGACGGCGGCTGGATCACCCTCTCTGCCGAGCAACCCAGCCAACTGATCATCCTTCCCCCAAACAGCACGCTGGCTGCCGTGGGCAATCGGCTGAAAGGCTGGCTCGGCCGCATCGCGCCGCACACCCGCGCTCAACCGAACTGCACTGTGGAACCGAGGCGAGGATGACGCATGAAAAAGCCTCTTCCGGACGGTCGACCGTCGGGAAGGGGCAAATTCGGCAGCACGCCCACGGCACGCACGGTGTTACGGTGTGCCTGCTTGTCGTGGCCTCATCTTCGGCTAAGCCGATGCCACTTCGCCCTTGCGCGTCATGAAATACGGGCGCGTGCCGTCTGCCTTCAAGGCGACATAGCCCTCATAACACCACTCAACGCCAAAAAAGCCCACCGCCCGGCCATAAAAGCGCCAGAGCCCGGCCGTTCCGGCTTCCGCCTTGAATGCCGTCCAGGCCGGATTCAAATGGCCAAACGGCACACGCGGGGCCGCACCAAGCGGATCGTCGACGGTTTCCCAAAGTTCGATGTCCGCCACGGCCACCTCGCAGATCAGGAAATCGTCGGGCACGGTGAATGCGGACATCGGCCCCGGACGGGCGGTGCGCCGATCTTCGTAGATCAACCTGATCACCAGAAATGGCCACAGCAGGCCAACCCCGATCAAACCAACGAGCGCCATCAGCACCTCATCCAGGCAATCGAGCCAGGACGCGTGAGACCGATGCAAGGTATCGGCGTGCATCGGCGCATCCCCGGCACGCTGTCTTGCATGGTTGTTGATCAGAAACAAGCCCACGACGAATGCCCCCGTTGCCATATACCCCACCACACAAGCCTTCATGCCGTTCTCCGCTTGGGCAGCACCGGAATCCGTCGCTGTACATCAAAATCGAAGGCCGCCGGCCCATGCGCAGCAGGGTCCTTGCCCTGGATGCACGTCCTGCGGGCCATCAGCATGCCGTTGCAGATGCTCAGCACCACCACCCGCTCATAGCGCAGCGTCAAACCCATCGGGGTAGCGCTGAGCAGCTTTCCCTCCGGAATCCGCAACTCGCCGGCATACCAATGCGCGAAGACACGATCCGGATAGTCGGGAAAAACCGAGGCCAGGCTTGCTGGCGTGCCGTCACACAAGGTGCCGCGCAGCCCGACCAGATACAGGCGATCATGGGCGATTTCCCATTGACCCACATAGCCACGACAGAGCGCACCACTCAGGGCGCAATCAAAGCCGATCTCGGGGCGACGCCCGCCAAAGGCGAAATACGTCTCCAGCGGAAAACCGGACATCCGGACAGAATGCCCCTCAAAGCAGAGGTTTTCAGCAATTTGAGCAGTCATTTCACATCTCCTTTCAGCACATTGGTATGTTTAGCCAGGCCTATAATCGAAGTTTAGCCAGCCCGCCGGTGTGCTCCCGGAATTCCCCTACTTTTGTACTGTCATGTGGCCCTTGTTCGCAAAGAAAGATGCATCAGAAAATCCCCCGGACGCCCCGCGGGATCAACAGAATGAGGCGCCAGCGCGGCGCCCGCTGACTTTCGAGAAGATGCTCGAAGGCCTCGGCGACCTCAGCGACCTGTCTCAGCACGATACCGCGCTCAAATTCTGGTTACCCGAACCCGCAAACCAAGCCATCCGTGAATACGCGCTGTACTCGGGAAACAGCTTCAGCGCCATGCTGCGGGAGTTTTTTGCCACCCACTGTTATGGCATCTACGTCGTCCAGGTGCTGCGCACCCAGACAAACGACGCATTCAGGGACATCCCGGCGGTATTAAGTCGCGTCAACCCCGACGCCCGGCGCAAAGTCCGTAAAACCACCTACTGGGTACCGGAACTGGGCAAAAACGTGGCCCCGGTGAAACTCTGGGTCGCCCGACGTCTGCGCGACGACCTTCAGGCACTGGCCAACCACGTTGGCATTCCGCTCTCGCAATACCTGCGCGAAATCGCCATCTCCCGCCTGCTCGGACACGGCATGCTCCCCAAACGCCCGGAAATGCTCGAAGCCGCCCCCCGTCCCTACGCTCAGGACTGGTGCGAAGACAAGGACGTGCCTTGGATCGAAGTCGATGCAGCGACCTACCATCGCACGGAAGGAGGACGTGAGGAGACGGAATGGGAGGACTGATGGGAAAAATGGCTGTTTCGGACGGTCGACCGTCGGGAAGGGGGGAGAATCGGCCAATCCGGCCATTGGATCTACTGCTTGGTTCGGGGCGCAATGTATCGGTCAGCTGCTGTTCAACTGCTGACGGTGCTCAAATGCTTTAACAAACCTTTTCTTGTTAATACTTTCGAATATTACGTTTAACAAGGAAAAGGCTATTATCCCTTTCATGAGAAAGTCTGACCTTCACCCTCGTTTACAACAAACCTGCCGAGCGATACCGGGTCGCTCGGGTTGCTTTGCTGTTGTTCCAGAACCCGTCCCAACGTCGGTGCCCGTACCAGGCTGTGCTGCACTCTTTGTGCTCGCACGACGAGAACTGGAAACGCTAAAGGCAACGATCAAAGCAAGCCCCGAGATGGCGAGCCTCGTATTCCACATGCTCAACAGACGGGAGGCGGTGGACAGCAGTCAGATTGAAGGGACCCATACCGGTTTTGATGGCCTTCTCATTCATGAAATAGAAGCAAGCTCAACTTCCTCGCCTGAGGACGAGGATGCAGAAGAGACACTTTCCTACGTTCGGGCCTTCATGTACGGCCTCAAGGAGGTTACGACTCGCGGGCAATCTGCGCTGACCAACGGACTGATCAATCAGATCCACGCCATACTTATGAAGGGGCAACCCCGTGCGACACCGGGAATCCCCCGTGATCGACAGAACTATATTGGTACCCGGTTAGAGACTGCACACTACATTCCACCGCCCGGAGAGCTGGTACCGCCGTTGATGGGTGACCTCGTTTCACTCCTCCAATACGAACCAGGGGAAGTGAAAGAAGTCTCCGTTCTGATGAGAGCTCCAATCGCTCATGTCCAATTTGAGGCCATACACCCCTTCCTGGATGGCAATGGACGAACAGGCAGGCTACTCCTTCCGCTAATGCTTCATGCGGCGGGAGAACCCCCGCTTCATCTGGCGACTTTCCTCAAAGTACGTCAACAGGATTACTACGCGGCCCTGCTAAGTGTTCAAATGAAATTGAACTGGGAGCCTTGGATCAAGCTCTTCCTGGAGTGCTCTATTGCATCGGCAAGGCACACTGTCCAGCTGTTCGGGCATCTGCGTTCCATTCAAGCAGGATGGAATCAACAGCTGGCGGCAAAAAAGAGAAGAAAACACGCCACCATCTGGAAAGTCGTCGATTTATTAATCGGTCAACCGGTCGTCACGGTGACCGAGGTGTCCAAACGACTGGAAGTGACCTTCCCTGCTGCAAACGATGCGATCGACGACTTGCTCGAACTCGATATCCTTCGTCCAAACAATACCTATAAAAGAAACCGCGTATTTCAATCCCATGAAGTTCTTAACGCTTTGTATACAGGGCTTGATTCCGTCTTGGATGAAGCTGAGGCTGCCGCAAACCTTAGCGGGTTTTGATGCCCTGCTGCCGTTCAGCGTGACCGCTCCCTGAGCGGCAGCTTACCGCCGTATTGCCGACCGAGTTTGTCATCAGCCAGAATGACCGCAAAGGCTGACCTCCAGCCACTCCCCCTTTCCTCCCTCACCCCCCTGCTCGCCACTACCCGCCCCATGCCCTTCGACGCCCTCCTCCTCGTTCTTGCCATTCACGCCGTTGCCCTGATTTCGCCGGGGCCAGATTTTGCGGTGGTGACGCGCACGGCGATTGTGGGCGGGCGGGGTGCGGGGTTGTGGACGGCGGCAGCCGTGTGCGCGGCGATTGGGGTGTATGTGCTGGTCTGCGCGCTGGGGTTGTCGGTGGTGCTGGCGGCCTTGCCGGGCGTGTCGAGCGTGCTGGGCGGGGTGGGTGCGGCGTATCTGGGCTGGCTGGGCATTCAGTGCCTGCGTTCGCGCGGCACCTTGCCGGAAGCCACGGCGCCGGCGGCGCGGGGCAAGGCGTTTGTCACCGGCTTTTTGACCAATCTGTTGAACCCGAAGGCGATGCTGTATTTCGGTTCCATCCTGTCGCAGGTGTTGCGGCCGGAATTGGGCAGTGCCGAGACGCTGGGCCTGGCGGCCTTGCTGGTGGCGGAATCTTTCCTGTGGTTTGCGCTGGTGGCGCTGCTGTTTTCGTCGCGCCGGGTGCTCGATTGGCTGCGCGGTCGGCTGGTCTGGTTTGACCGGGCGGTGGGCGTGGTGCTGCTCGGGCTGGCGGCCAAGGAGGCGGTGTCGGCCACGCGCTAAGCAGGTCCGACCTGGTTTTAAGGGGTTTCAGACGGTCGACCGTCTGAAACAACCCCAATCCGGTCGGCCTGCCGTTCAGGCCATGGGCCTCAGCCAAGGCCCCATTTTTTCAGTTTGCTGGCAATTTTGGTGTGCGAGACCCCGAGGCGGGCGGCGAGTTTGCGGCTGGAGGGGTAGCGCGGGTAAAGGCTGCTCAGGATGTCGCGCTCGCGCTGGCCGATCAGGGTATCCCAGTCGGCATCCGGCGGGATCTCTGTCGGGGCGGCGCTGTCGCTGGCGGGCGGCGGGGCAACGGCGGTGCCGGCGAGTTCGAGGTCGGCGGCACTGAGCCAGGGCCGGTCGCTGAGGGTGACGGCGCGGAAGATCACGTTTTGCAGTTCGCGCACATTGCCCGGCCAGGCGGCCTGACGCAGCGCGGCCACGGCATCCGGGGTCAGGCGGCAGCGGGCCTTGCCGGCCTGGGTGGCGGCGCGTTCAATGGCCTGTTCGGCCAGCAGCAGGATGTCATCGCCGCGTTCGCGCAGCGGCGGCAGGTGCAGGGTGAGCACATTGAGGCGGTAGTAGAGGTCTTCGCGGAAGCTGCGTTCGCTGACCATCTGCTCCAGCGGGCGGTGGGTGGCGCAGATGATGCGCACATCGACATGCAGCTCGCGTTCGCCCCCGACGCGGCGGTAGGTGCCGTCGTTGAGAAAACGCAACAGCTTGGCCTGCAGGTAGAGCGACATTTCACCGATTTCGTCGAGAAAGACGGTGCCGCCGGCCGCCAGCTCCAGCAGGCCGGGTTTGCCGCCACGCTGGGCGCCGCTGAAAGCGCCGGGCGCGTAGCCAAACAACTCGCTCTCGGCCAGGTTTTCCGGGACGGCGGCGCAATTGAGGGCGAGAAACGGCGCGTTGCTGCGCCGGCTGGCGGCATGGCAGGCGTGGGCGAGCAGTTCCTTGCCGGTGCCGGTTTCGCCCAGAATCATCAAGGGGGCTTCGACCCCGGCCACGCGGGCGGCGCGTTGGCGCAGGTCGCGGATGGCCGGCGACTCACCCAGAATGCGGTCAAACCCGGGCGCATCGGCATGCTGCAAGGCAAAAAACTGGCGGCTGATGCGGCTGGGTGCGAGCAGGGTGAGCAAGCCCCCTGCCACCGGCGCCGGCCCCGTGTCGCGCACGGCCTCGGTATCGGCCAGCGGCCGGGCATCGAGCAGGAAAGTCTGGCCGCAGAGCGACACTTCGCGCGCAGGCAGGGAAAAACCGGCAGCCACCAGTTCCGCATCCAGCTCGGGCGCGGCATACAGCTCGCCAAAGCGGCAGCCGACCAGCGTATGGGCGCTGAATCCGGCCAAGGCCGCTGCCGCCGCGTTGCCCACCACCACCCGCCCTTCGGCATCGACCGCAAGCACCGGATCGCTCATCCCGGCGAGCAGGGCTTCGAGATACAGCCGCCGACGCACCCCGGGCAGGATTTCCGCCACCGTCACGGCGAGCACGCCGGGCACATCGCGCAGGGCGGCCGAGAGGTCATCAAAGCGCAGCTGCTCCAGCGCCGGCACGTCGATGTAGATGTGCTCCGGCTCCACTTCAATCTGGCTGACATTGAGCTGGCGGCGGGCAATCACCATCAACACGGCTTCGCCGAGGCCCACCCGGTCGCGGTAGCGCACATCAATACGCATGGTGTAATGAATCTAATACGATGTAACGATTTTATAACAACAACCACCCCGGTTTGTCACGAAATCAATACACCCATCCGGACAGGCGATCGAGTAGCTTCCCCAACACACTGATTTAAAAAGAAGTTTCAAGGTGGCACAGGGCTTGCCCTGTGGGCAGGCGGCCTTTTGCCGCACACGCATAAAAAAACGGAGACATCATGCCCATCTACCCGCCCGCCCCGCTTCACCGCCCCTGCCCGCTCACCCTGCAGACAGGCGGTGCCGCATGAAGCCGAACGATCTCCCGCTGCAAACGGTCAGCCTCGACGATAAATACACGGTCAAGAAAGGCCGCGTCTTCATGACCGGCACGCAGGCGCTGGTCCGCCTGCCCATGCTGCAACGCCTGCGTGACGAAGCGCAGGGCCTGAACACCGCGGGCTACGTCACCGGCTATCGTGGCTCGCCGCTCGGCTCGGTGGATCAGGAATACGCCCGCGCCGCCAAGGTGCTGGCCGAGCATCAGGTGCAGTTTCACCCGGCGGTCAATGAAGACCTCGCCGCCACCGCCGTCTGGGGCACGCAGCAACTGGCGCTTGACCCGGAGGCCGCCTACGACGGCGTGTTCTCGCTGTGGTATGGCAAGGGGCCGGGCGTGGATCGCAGCGGCGATGTCTTCCGCCACGCCAACGCCGCCGGCACCGCCCGCCACGGTGGCGTGCTGGTGATCGCCGGCGACGACCACGCAGCCAAGTCCTCGACCTTTCCGCACCAGACCGAGCATGTGTTCAAGGCGATGATGATGCCGGTGCTGGCGCCGGCCAATATCCAGGAATACCTCGACTACGGCCTGCACGGCTTTGCCATGTCGCGCTATTCCGGCTGCTGGGTCGCCTTCAAGGCGCTGGCCGATACCGTGGAAACCTCGGGCACGGTGCGCATCGATCCCTTTGCGGTCGACATCAAGATTCCGACCGATTTCCCGCTCCCGGCAGACGGCCTCAACATCCGCTGGCCGGACCCGCCACTGGTCCAGGAAGCCCGCCTGATCAACCACAAGCTCTACGCTGCGCTCGCCTACTGCCGCGCCAACCAGCTCGATCGCACGGTGATCGACAGCCCGGCGCCGCGCCTCGGTATCGTCACCTGCGGCAAGAGCTACCTCGACGTGCGCCAGGCCTTCGACGACCTCGGCATCGACGAGGCGCTGGCCGCGCAGATCGGCATCCGTCTGTACAAGGTTGGCATGGTCTGGCCGCTGGAGGCGGAAGGCATCCGCCGCTTTGCCGAAGGCCTGGACGAAATCCTGGTCATCGAAGAAAAACGCCAGCTGCTCGAATACCAGATCAAGGAAGCGCTCTACAACTGGAAGGAAGAAGTCCGCCCGCGCGTCATCGGCAAGTTCGACGAAAAGGGCGAATGGGCGCTGCCGCACGGCAACTGGCTGCTGCCAGCCGCCGCCGACCTGACCCCGGCGATGATCGCGCGGGTGATCGCGGCGCGCATTGCCCGCTTTCACACCTCCGAGCGCATCGAAAAGCGCCTCGCCTTCCTGAACGACAAGGAAGCCGCGCTCGCCGCCAGCAGCGTGCCCATCGTGCGTACGCCGCATTACTGCTCAGGCTGCCCGCACAACACCTCGACCCGCGTCCCGGAAGGCTCGCAGGCGCTGGCCGGGATCGGCTGTCATTACATGGCGACCTGGCTCTCGCCGGAGCACACCACGGCCTTCTGCCAGATGGGCGGCGAAGGCGTCGCCTGGCTGGGCCGCGCACCCTTCACCAAGCGCCGGCATGTCTTCGCCAACCTCGGCGACGGCACTTATTTCCACTCCGGCCTGCTCGCCATCCGCGCCGCCGTCGCAGCCAAGGCCAATATCACCTACAAGATCCTGTTCAACGACGCCGTGGCGATGACCGGCGGCCAGCCGCACGATGGCACCCTGAGCGTGCCGATCATCAGCCGCCAGCTGCAAGCCGAAGGTGTTGGCCGCATCATTGTGGTCAGCGACCGCCCTGAGCTGTTTACCGCCGAAGTCGGCCTGGCCAGCGGCACCGAGGTTCGTCACCGCGATGAGCTCGATGCCGTGCAGCGCGAACTGCGCGAGATCCCCGGCGTCACCGCGCTGATTTACGAGCAGACCTGCGCCGCCGAAAAGCGCCGCCGCCGCAAGCGCGGCAAGTTCCCGGACCCGGCGGTACGCGCCGTGATCAACGAAGCGGTCTGCGACAACTGCGGCGATTGCAGCGCGCAGTCCAACTGTCTCTCGGTGGCGACGGTCGACACGCCGTTCGGGCGCAAACGCCAGATCGAGCAATCGAGCTGCAACAAGGACTTTTCCTGCGTCAAAGGCTTCTGCCCCAGCTTCGTCACCATCGAGGGCGGCCAGCTGCGCAAGCAGGCGGCGCTGAGCACGGCGGATGACCTGTTCGCCGCCCTGCCAGAACCGCAGCTGCCGGCGCTCGACCGGCCCTGGAACATTCTGGTCAATGGCGTCGGCGGTACCGGCGTCGTCACCATCGGTGCCCTGCTCGGCATGGCCGCCCACCTCGAAGGCAAGAATGTCAGCACCCTGGATATGGCCGGGCTGGCGCAGAAGGGCGGCGCGGTCTGGTCGCACATCCGGATTGCCGCCGACGGCAGCCCGATCCACGCCGCGCGCATCGCCGCCGGCGAGGCCGATGCCCTGCTCGGCTGCGACCTCGTGGTCTCGGCCGGCGACGAAACCCTGGCCAAGCTGCAGGCCGGTGTCGCGCGCGCCATCGTCAATACCGCCGAGGGCATGACCAGCGAGTTCGTGCGCGGCTTTGCCCGCCAGGCTCGCAGCGGTGACGTGCAGGCCAACCCCGATCCGCAGTTCGGCGCAAGCGGCATGCAGCAGCGCATCGCAGCCGCCTTGGCGCAGGGCGACATCGAGTTCCTCGACGCAACCGCCCTGGCCACCGCCCTGCTCGGCGATGCGATTGCGACCAACCCCTTCATGCTCGGCCTGGCTTGGCAACGCGGCCTGATTCCGCTCTCGGCTGCGGCCATCCTGCGCGCCATCGAGATCAACGGTGCCGCCGTCGCCTCGAACAGCCGCGCCTTCCAGTGGGGGCGTCTGGCTGCGGTCGACCTGCCGCAAGTGCTGCGTCTGGCCCGTGGCGAAGCGCCTGCCGCCCAGCCGGAAGGACCGACGCTGGCTGCGCTGATCGCCCAGCGCGCCGACCATCTGGTCGACTATCAGGATGAGGCTTACGCCGCTCGCTACGCCCAATGGGTCGAGCGCATCCGCACGGCGGAACAGCGGGTTTTGCCGGGCAGCGAGGCGTTGACCGTCGCCGTCGCCCACAACTACCACAAGCTGCTGGCGATCAAGGATGAATACGAGGTCGCCCGCCTGCACCGCGACCCGGCCTTCCAGGCCAAGCTGGCGGCGCAGTTTGAGGGGGACTTCCGCGTGGTCTATCACTTCGCGCCGCCGCTACTCAACGGCGAGACCCCGAAGAAGCGCCGCTTCGGCCCCTGGGCCGCACCGCTGCTCGGGCTGCTGGCCCGCTGCCGCCGCCTGCGCAATACTGCGCTCGATCCTTTTGCCCACACCCGCGACCGCAAGCTGGAACGGCAACTGCTGGCCGACTACGAAGCCCTGCTCGCCCAGCTCGAACAGGCACTCAGCCCGGCCAACCACGCCGCCGCCGTGGCCCTCGCCAGCCTGCCCGCCGATATTCGCGGTTACGGCCCGGTGCGCGAGCGCTATGCAGCGCAGGCCGAGCTGCGTCGTCAGGCACTGATCGAGGACTTCAAGCAGGGTCGCACCCCCGGTACGCAATCGGGCGTGCACGCCGCCCCCCAGACCGGTGTGCGCGGCATCCCGGTACGGATTCCGGTGGTCAGCCGCTGAGTCCGACGGTCAACGTCCGTTCAGGCAGCAAAATGCCCGGCACAAGCCGGGCATTTTTTTGGCCGGTATCGGCGCGGGCAGCACATCTTCCGCAGGGCGGTTTAGCTGGGCGGCGGGAGATCGCAGGCCGGCGAGGCCTGCGCCCGCCTGTGCTCCAACACGCTTCAGGCTGCGACCAGATCGCGCCTCAGGCGGTCGGCGCGCCCAGGCCCTTGGTCGCCATCACGCGCTGGGTCAGGGCTTCGAGGTTGGCTTGCGCGTCCTCGGCGGCTTCCTGCATTTCTTCAGCACTGAGCGGGCGGGACAGCGGTTCCAGTTCAATGCGCTGGATGTTCGGGCATTTGGCGACGATGCCATGCAGGATGCTGTCGACCTTCTTCTGGCCCAGACCGAAGAGCACTTTTTCCAGGACGAAGAGGCGGATCAGGATGATGTCTTCTTCGTTTTTGGCGGTGGCCTGCACGGCCTCGATTTCCTTGCGGAGGTGGCCGCGTAATTTGAGCGGGGTCACGGCTTCCGGCACTTGCAGGATGGAATAGCGGTACTGGCCTTGGATCATGGTGGCAATCGCTTGAGAAACGGACAAAGACAGGATTGTCTCAAAGCGGCCGCGCCGCTAACAGCGGCAAACGGCATTTTTCTCGTCAGGTGGCGTGTTTGGCCTGGCAGTCAGGACAGCGCGTGGCCAGTTCGATCTCCTGGCAGTCAAAGCGGTGGCCGACCCGGGCCAGCTGCTGCTGAACGGTGTCGATCAAGCCGTGATCATGCAGTTCGCTGACGCTGCCGCAGCCCGTACAGACGAGAAAGAGGCCGGGCAACTGATGGCTTTCGTGGCGGCAGGCGACAAATTGGTTGAGCCGCTCGATTTTGTGCACCAGGCCCTGCTCGATCAGGAAATCGAGGGCGCGGTACACCGTCGGCGGCGTCGCATTGCTGCGCAGCGTCTTGATGCGGGCCAGCAGGTCATAGGCCTTGAGGCCGTTGTCGTGTTCGAGCAGCAGGGCCAGCACGTCGCGCCGGATGGGCGTGAGCTGGACGCCCTGATCCTTGCAGCGCAAGGCGGCACGCGCCAGGTAGTCGGCGCCGGTCTGGGCGCAGGAGGCTTCGGCAGTCATGGGCGTCATTGTAGAGGGGCGGGCTTGGTGATTACAAATGATATGTTATAACATTGCATCTTTCACCACGCATCGATCACCATGGCTTCGAACGACCGCCGCATTCCCGTGACCCTGCTGACCGGTTTTCTCGGGGCAGGCAAGACCACGCTGCTCAATCACCTGCTCAGCCAGCCGGAGATGGCGCGCACGGCGGTACTCATCAATGAATTCGGCAGCGTGGCGGTCGACCATCATCTGGTGAGCAAAATCGACGAAAACATGGTCCTGCTCGACTCCGGCTGCATCTGCTGCACCGTGCGCAGCGACCTGACGCGTAGCCTGACCGAGCTGTTCATGAAGAGTCTGCGCCGCGAACTGCCGCCGATCGAGCGTGTGATCATCGAAACCACCGGCCTGGCCGATCCGGCGCCGGTGATCTTCACGCTGATGGAAGACTTTTTCGTGGCCGACCGTTTCCGCACCGATGGCGTGGTCACCGTGGTCGACAGCACGCACGCCCTGGAACAACTGGCACGCCAGCCGGAGCCGGTCAAGCAGGTGGCCATGGCCGACCGCCTGCTGCTCAGCAAATGCGACCTGGCCAGCCCGGAACAACTTGAAGCGGTGAGCAGCACCTTGCGCCGCCTCAACCCCTCCGCCCCCCAGATCTATGTGCGGCGCGGCGAAGTCGCCCTCGCCTCACTGACCGACTGCGGCTTGTACGACCCTGGCAACAAGACAGCCGATGTCGCCAACTGGCTGGCCGAAGAAAAAGTCCGAGAAGAACGCCGCCAGGCCAACGGACATCATCACCACCACCACGATGTCGACCGCCACGATGCGCACGTCTACAGCTTTGCCCTGACCTTCGATCAGCCCTTGCAATGGGTCTTCTTTGCCGATGCCGTCCGCACCCTGCTCGACACCGTGGGCGAACGCATCCTGCGGATCAAGGGCCTGCTGAACATCGAAGGCGACCCCAAGCCGCGCGTCATCCAGTGCGTCCAGCAGGTCATGTACCCCTACGCCATGCTTGATGCCTGGCCGAGCGATGCGCCCTACAACGACCGAAAGAGCCGCCTCGTTTTCATCGTGCGTGACGTGCCGCAAGGCATGATCGAACAGGCTTTCGAGATGTTCTGCGGCGTCCGCGACAGCGGCGCACCGGCTGATCCGTGCTGATCCGCAAACGCTTCAAGTTCGAGCATGCCCATATCGTGCGCGGCTGCAGCACGCGGCGCTGCTCGCACTCGATCCACGGCCACTCGTACAAGCTCGACCTGCTGCTCGAAGCCGACACGCTGGACCACGGCCAGATGGTCTATGACTTCGGCCTCCTGAAGCAGGGGCCGAACTGGCTGATCGATGCCTTCGACCATGCCATCAGCGTCTGGGCCGGTGACGATCCGGCCTATCTGGCGGCCGCGCAGCAGTTTTCCGAGCGCTGGCTGATCCTGCCCGTTTCACCGAGTGCCGAGCAGTTCGCGCGCGTCTTCTTCGTACTTATCGACCATGTGCTGCAGCATACGCCGCACCGCAATGGCGAAGGCGCGGTGCGTCTCAACTCGGTCATCGTGCATGAAACCGAAACCGGCTACGCCCAGTGTTTCCGGGCGGATGCGGTCAACCCGGCCATGGGCCTGATTTTGCCGGCGGACGTGCAGTTCTCGCCCGCCCTCCGCGCCGACTGGCCCGCACCGCAGGCCAGTCCGGCCGCCGCCCTGCTCCACCGCCTCTTCCCCGCCCCGGCACAGCGTGCGGCTTGAGCATGGGTTGCCCATCCCGGCGGCAAAACGTATGATGCCGCCGCAGTTGTCCTTCCTGCACGGGGGGACAACGCAGTACGCCATCCAGACAGAACCGGATACCTTCCGGGTGGCGACTCAGGGTATCCACACTGCATCAGGTGCCTGTTTTGGTGACAAAACGGGTGAAACGGGAATGAGGTGCGCGCCCCCTTGGGGTTGCAATGCCTCGGCTGCCCCCGCAACGGTAAGCCAGTGCGGCTGCATCACGGTGAATCGACGATTCACCTGCCACTGCGACATGACGTGGCGTCCGGACGGACGCGCGCGGATGACGTGGGAAGGCGATGCGGCAAGACTGGCAAGCCCGGAGACCGGCCTGCTGCATTCGTGCTGTCCGAGCCATCGGTACAGCGTATGCAATGGATCGTCTGCGGGGATGCGGAGGATGACAGCGATGCGTCGACCACAGGTCGTCGCCGATCATCTTTGCGCGTGCAGACGGTCCTTTTGAGGAAAGACCATGTTGCACACTCTGCCCTACCCCTTGTTCACACCCAACCGCCTGGCGGCCGCCGTCGCCCTGGCCACGAGCCTGCCGGTTTTTGCCCAAACCACGCTGTCGACCGTCGAGGTCAGCGCTCATCGCAACGCCGCCAGCCTGCATCTCGATCAGGCCACGCCGACCGGCAGCCGCACGGGCATCACGGCGCGCGAACTGCCGGCCGCAGTCAGCACGGTCGATGCCCTGCAAATGCAGGAGCGCGGCGACTTCCAGATCCGCGAGGGGATCACCCGCGCCACCGGGATCACCGACATCGGCTCCGGCGGGACGGGGGGCTTGTCCTTCTCCGCACGCGGCTACACCGGCACCAACTCGGTCGGCATTGCCGAAGACGGCATCCGGATCCAGACCGGTGCCGGCACGCAAAACTATCCGGGCAGCGCCTGGGGCTATGAGCGCGTCGAAGTGCTGCATGGCCCGGCCTCGGTGGTCTTTGGCAGCGGTACGGTGGGGGCAACGATCAACGCCATCCGCAAGGAACCGAGCCGGACCGCCAGCCAGGAAGCCATGGCCGCCGTCGGCACCGATGGCGTCAAGCGCCTCGGGGTCGGCGCCACCGGCGGGCTGGGCGAGATTGCCAGCTACCGGATCGACGCCTACGGCACCGATATCGATGGTTACCGCGACCTCGGCCAATCCCGGGAAGCCAAGCTGATGAGCCGGCTGCGCCTGCAGCCGAGCAGCGATCTGCGCGTGGACCTGACGGCCGATTACAGCGTCAATCGCCCGGAACGCTACTGGGGCACGCCGCATGACAACGGCCGCATCCTGCCGGAACTGCGCCGCGAGAACTACAACGCCGACGACGCCGTGATCCGCTACGCCGACACGCGTCTGCGCGCCCGCGTCGAATGGCAGGTCAATGATCGCCTGAGCCTGAGCAACGAGCTGTATCACCTCGAATCCAAGCGCCGCTGGATGAACATCGAAAGCTATACGCTGAATACCGCCGCCCATCGCGTCGACCGTAGCGATTACCTGCACATCCAGCATGAGCTCGCGCAGACCGGCAACCGCCTTGAGGCCAGCCTGAAGCACGGCAGCCATCGCGCCGTGCTGGGCTGGGAGGCGGCCCGGGTAAGTTTCCGGCACATCAACAACGCCCCCTATGGCGGCAGTTCCAGCGTGAGCATCCAGAATCCGGCACATGGTCAGTGGTTCAGCCCGGATGCCACCCTGGCCAAATTCGACACCGCCAGCACCCTGCACGGCTTTTATGCCGAAGATGCCTGGCAGTTCGACGAACGCTGGCTGCTGCTGGCCGGCTTCCGTCATGACCGCGCCAATATCTATCGCGACGAACTGGTTTCGGGCACCGACTTTGGCCGCAGCCTGACCGGCAATGCCTGGCGTCTCGGCCTGACCCACTTCCTGACCCGCGATACCAGCGTGTACGCCCAGTACGCCACCGGCCACGATCCGGTGACCTCGATGATTTCGCTCAATCTGGCCAATGCGGACTTCAAGCTGACCCGCGGCAAGCTGGTCGAAGTCGGCCTCAAACAGAAGCTGGGCAACGGCCTGGGTGAGTGGAGCGCTGCCTTCTACCGCATCGACAAGGACGACATCGTCACCCGCGACCCGAACAACTCGGCCCTCTCCATCCAGGGTGGCAGCCAGTATTCGCAAGGAATCGAGCTCGCCGCCGCACTCACGCCTTCGCCAAACTGGCGCTTTGAAGGCAACGTCACGCGTCTGCAGGCGGAATACACGCACCTCATCGAGCGCGTGAGCGGCGTCGGCGTCTCGCGCGCCGGCAACACGCCGGCCAACGTGCCGACCTTTGTCGCCAACCTCTGGGGCCA
This sequence comes from Dechloromonas sp. ZS-1, assembly GCF_039649255.1. Taxonomy (NCBI): domain Bacteria; kingdom Pseudomonadati; phylum Pseudomonadota; class Betaproteobacteria; order Rhodocyclales; family Azonexaceae; genus Dechloromonas; species Dechloromonas sp. ZS-1. The sequence goes on from NZ_JBDIYD010000002.1 coordinate 366,456, forward strand.
CTACCGCCTGGGTGCAATGCAAACCTCGCTCGGCCTGCGCCATGTCGGCAAGAACTACGCCGACAACGCCAACAGCCTGCAACTTGGCGCCTACACGGTGGCTGATGCGAGCATCGCCTGGCAGGTCGATGGCAAGACGACGCTGCGCCTGCTCGGCCGCAACCTGGCCGACAAGCTCTACGCCACGCGAACCTACAACAACCAGATGATCCTGGGCGAAGCCCGCCGCTTCGAGCTGGTGGCCGAGATGAAGTTCTAAGATGGCCAAGGGGACTTACCTGCGCCTGTTGCACCTCAGCCACCGCTGGCTGGGCATCGGACTCTGCCTGATGGTGCTGCTCTGGTTCATCTCGGGCCTGGTCATGCTGTTTGTGGCCCGACCGCAACTCGATGATGCCGAGCGTCTGGCCGGCCTGCCGCCACTGGCTGCGGACAGCGTGCGGGTATCCCCGGCGACCGCCTGGCAGGCCCTGGGCCTGTCCGGTGCGCCCCAGGCCATCCGCCTGACGGCGGCCGGCGGTACGCCGGCCTACCGTTTTCTGGCAGAAAAACGCTGGTGGCAAGTGGATGCGCGCGATGGCCGGATCGCACCGGAAGCAGATGCGCTTCTGGCGAGCCGTGTCGTCCTGCCCCATGCCGGCCCAACCGGCATTGCCACGGTGAGCACGCTCACCCAGGACCAATGGACCCTCTATCGCCGCTTTGATGCACTACGCCCCTTCTGGCTGGTCCAGCTGCGTGATGGCCGCGCCTACTACGTCTCGGCCCGCACGGGTGAGGTAGCGCTCGACACGGCGCCCGGCGAACGTGCCTGGAACTGGCTGGGCAGCGTGGTCCACTGGCTCTACATCACGCCCTTGCGTGCCAACACGCCGCTCTGGCGCAACGTCGTGCTCTGGGGCAGCGGGGCCGCCCTGCTCCTCGCCTTCAGTGGTCTCTGGCTGGGCCTGCAACGCTTGCGGCTGCGCCGTCGTTACCGCAACGAGCGCTGCACGCCCTACCGGCATGGCTGGAAACGCTGGCACCACCTGCTCGGTCTGAGCGGCGGCCTGATCCTGCTGACCTGGCTGTTCAGCGGCTGGCTGTCGATGGCCCCTTTCGGCCTGGGCAGCGCCCCACAGAAGCCGGGCCGCGCCGCCACGCTGGCGATGAGCGGGTTGACCGATGTGCCCGCCCCCACGCCGGAGAGCCGCGAGATCGAGTGGCTGATGCTGGGCAAAACGCTGCTCCGGGTGGATCGTCAGATCGAGGACAGCCGGATCCAGCAGATCAATGTGGGGCTGCCCCCCGGGGCGCAGCCCGCGCTGAGCCTGGCCCAGATCACGGATGCGCTGGGCGTACCGCTGGCCTCGGCCAGCTGGCTGGCCAGCCCGGACAGCCGGCATTACCCCCTGCGCCATCACCCACGCAGTTTCCCGGCTGCCCGGGTCGAGTTGGGCGATGCCGCGGGCAGCGTGCTCTACATCGCCCCGCGCAGTGGACGCATTGAAACCGTGAGCAATCAGGACGATCTGGCGTATCGCTGGCTCAACCACGGCCTACACCGTTTTGACCTGCCGGGGCTGGTCGACCGTCCGATGCTGCGCGATGCGCTGATCATCCTACTCTCCCTGCTCGGCATCGGCCTCAGTCTGAGCGGCTGCATCCTCGGCTGGCACCGGCTGAGCAGTACGCGACGCGAGACGCTGACGGTCGCCGGTAAAAGCTGATACGGGCCGGGCGGGCCCTAGAGGCTCGCCCAGCGCGCAAACTGGGCTGCAAACAGCGTGGTCAGCGCCAGACAGAGCGGCGTGATGGCGATGAAGGCCAGCAATACCCGACGAATGAAGGGATGCACGCTGCCCACTTCGAGAAAATAGCGCACGACCAGCCACCCCTTCAGCCACAGGATACCGGCCACGATGAGCGGCAAACCGCCTTGGCCGTGCCAGTGAATGCCCAGCCCCAGCGACAGCGCCGTCAGTCCCAGCAGGGCAAGCCAGGCAAAGCCCAGCGGCCGCAACGCAGTGTGATCAGATGTCAGGACACTCATGGCTTACACCAGCACGTAGAAGAAGGGGAAAATGACCAGCCAGATCAGATCGGTGGCGTGCCAGTAGGACGCCAGCGCCTCCAGCCCGGCATGATCCTCTGCGCTGTATGCGCCAAAGACATGGCGCAGCATCACCCAGATCATGCCCAGAATGCCCCAGACGGCATGCACGAGATGGTTGAAGGTCAGGTAGTAATACACGGTGAAGAAAATCCCTGCCTCACCATCAATACCGTGAGCGAGATTCCACTGAATTTCCAGCACCTTGGCCACGGGATAGCCCAGGGCAATGAGCAGGCCCGCCCCCAGCCAGGCCACGGAGGCACGCCGCCGCCCCGCGCGTACGGTATGCACCGCACAGGCCAGGCAAAAACTGCTGGTCAGCATGAGCACGGTGATCAGGGTGCCGGAAACACGGGAAAGCCGCTCGCTCCCCGCCTCGAAGGCCTCGGGAAAATGAGCCCGGGCGATGAAGTACACGGCAAACAGGACCAGGAACTCCACGAATTCGCAGCAGATCCCGACCCAGATGCCTTTATTGCCGGGCACGCGCCCGGATTCAACAGGGGGCGTAACGGGCGCAGTCAGGAGCGCGCATGGCGGTGAATCAAGCTCGGCCTGCATGGAAAAATCCGCAGAATGAAGACAGCCAGACGATGCCCGAAGGCCCGGGGGCATTCTTTGATCTGCCACACAAACAGGCAGGGCGCCGCAGCGGATCAAGACGCTTTATGGCGGCATCACCCCCAACGGCATGCGCGCCACCCCGCCCTCACGCAGCGTTCAGTGCCGCCAGCGCCTGACCCAGATCGCCCTCGACCACGGTACACGACGCCCCGAGCATCAGATTCACCGGCAGGCCAAAATGCTCGACGCCCCAGCCCGTCCGGTCGTACAAGCGCCCGTCCCGCTCGCTGAACGGTCCCAGCGGCGCGAGCAGTTTCTCGGCCTGCGGCCGTGCATCGGCCAGATAGGCCACGACCCGCTTGCCCAGCGCGAGCGCATAGCCGACCTCGAAACAGGTTCCCGAATCCGGCTCCAGGCCGCGAAACGGATTGAGATTGGCCAGCACGGCATCCGCCTCGGCAATCAAGGCCAGATTGGCGCGATAGATACCGGCTGCCGTACTTTCTTCATTGTCCAGCGGCACCAGCGCCTGATGCCCCGCCACCGCCACCTGAGCCCGTGCAGCGTCCGCCCAGGCCAAGGCATCCGGCCGGAAGACATCCGGCCCGGCAAGATAGAGTTTCATGGTCAGCTCCGGTCAACCTCGTTTACAAAGCAAAAAAGCCCTGATTGCTCAGGGCTTTCCACATCACGGCATCCGAAGATGCGGACGGGCGGATTACTGGTAGTACAGGCCGCCGTTGATGTTGATGGTGGCGCCGGTGGTGAAGCCGGACAGCTCGTCGCACAGGTAGGCGCAAGCAAAGCCGATTTCTTCCGGCTTGGCCAGACGCTTCATCGGGACGGAAGAAACGATGGTTTCCAGCACTTCCGGCTTGATGGCCATGACCATCTTGGTGGCCACGTAGCCCGGGGCGATGGCGTTAACCGTCACACCCTTGTTGGCCAGCTCGGCAGCCAGGGCCTTGGTGAAGCCGATGACGCCAGCCTTGGCGGCGGAGTAGTTGGTCTGGCCAGCCTGACCCTTCACGCCATTGACGGAAGAGATGTTCACGATACGGCCAAAGCCACGCTCGGCCATCTTGGCGGAGACTTGCTTGGTCATGTTGAACAGGGAGGTCAGGTTGGTGGCGATCACGGCATCCCAACCATCCTTTTCCAGCTTGGCGAACATACGGTCGCGGGTGATGCCGGCGTTGTTGATCAGGATGTCGACCTGACCGCAAGCGGCTTCAGCTTCGGCAACCATGCGCTGGCAGTCTTCCAGGACGGAAACGTCACCGCCGACGCAGACGAGGTCGTTGAAGCCGGCAGCAGCCATTTCCTTCAGCCACTCTTCCTTGTTGTCGAATTGCGGATGGTAAGCGGCAACCACCTTGTGGCCGGCCTTGGCCAGTTGTTGGCAGATAGCCGTACCCAGACCACCCATGGCACCGGTAACGATAGCAACGCGCTGCGTCATATTACTTCCTTCCTTTTGTTGATTTGACTGCTAAAAAACCACCGGTCAGAACATGTGCTGACCGCCGTTAATGGAAATATTCGCCCCCGTCACGAAGGCGGCTTCGTCGGACGCGAGGTAGGCCACGAGTCCGGCGATTTCTTCCGGCTTACCCAGGCGGCTGACCGGGATCTGCGGCAGGATCTTGGAATCCAGGATTTCCTGCGGGATCGCGGTCACCATCTTGGTGCCGATATATCCGGGCGAAATGGTGTTGACCGTCACCCCGGCACGCGCCACTTCCAGCGCCAGCGCCTTGGTGAAACCGTGCATGCCTGCCTTCGCGGCAGAGTAGTTGGTCTGCCCGAAGGCACCCTTTTGCCCATTGACCGAGGAGACGTTGATGACGCGGCCCCACTTGCGCTCCGTCATCCCGTCCATGACCTGCTTGGTCATGTTGAAGACGGAGTCGAGGTTGGTGTTCATCACCGCGTCCCAGTCGCCCTTGGTCATTTTCTTGAAGGTCATGTCGCGCGTGATGCCCGCGTTATTGACCAGCACATCGACCGGACCGACTTCCGCCGTCACGGCGTCGACGCAGGCTTTCGCCGAGTCGAAATCGGTCACATCGCACGGGTAGGCCTTGAAGCCATAGCCCATGTTGTTCATGTTCTTCAGCCATTCGGCTGCCTTGCCGTTGCCCGGCGAATACGTCGTGACAACCTTGTAGCCCAGGGCGGCCATCTTGATACAGATGGCCTCGCCAAGACCGCCCATCCCTCCGGTAATCAATGCTACTCGCGACATGTGTCTTCCCCCTCCTCAGAGTTTGTTAGACCGCGCGTTCTCTCACATAACGTCCGGGTGCCGGTTCGATCGGCTTGTATTTGGTATTCCCCGGCTTGCGCGGCGACCGCTGCTCTCCTGCAAACGGTTTCAACCAGGCGGACCAGTCATGCCACCAGCTGCCCGGTTTTTCTTCGGCAGCGGTCAACCACCCCGCTGCATCGGTTTTCACATCTTGATTGATCCAGTAACTGCGCTTGTTCTTGCTGGCCGGGTTGATCACGCCGGCGATGTGTCCGGATGCACCGAGTACGAAGCGGACATCACCGCCCAGAATACGGGTGCTCTGATAGGCGGACTGCCAGGGCACGATATGGTCTTCGCGCGTGGCCAGCAGATAGACCGGCATGTCGAGCGTACCGAGGTCGAGCTTGACGCCGCACATCTCCAGTTTGCCCGGCACACGCAGGCTGTTGTCGTGGTACAGGTTGCGCATGTACCAGCAGGCAAACGGCCCCGGCAGGTTGGTCGAGTCTGAATTCCAGTACAGCAGGTCGAAGGCCTGCGGCTTCTGGCCTTTCAGGTAATTGCTCGTGACGTAGTTCCAGACCAGGTCGTTGGCACGCAGGAACGAGAAGGTGTTCTGCAAATCGCGCGCCGGCAGCAGACCGCCCTTGCCGATCGTCGACTCGCGGGCCACCAGGCCGTTATCGTCGATAAAGAGGCCGATTTCGCCGGTATCGGTGAAGTCGAGCAGGGTCGTGAGCAGGGTCAGCGAAGCCACCGGGCTCTCGCCACGCGCTTTCAGCACGCCCAGCGCAGAGGTCAGGATGGTGCCGCCAACGCAGAAACCCAGTGCATTGAGCTGCTTGACCTTGGTGATCTCCTGAATGACGCGCAGGGCGGTAATCGGCCCCTGCTCAAGGTAGTCGTCCCAGGTCAGATGGCCTTGATCTTCGGTCGGATTGCGCCAGGAGACCAGAAATACGGTATTACCCTCGGCCACGGCGTAGCGGATCAGCGAGTTGTCCGGCTGCAAGTCCATGATGTAGAACTTGTTGATGCAGGGCGGCACGACCAGCAGCGGGCGCGTGCCCACTTTCGGGGTGAGCGGTGCGTACTGGATCAGCTGCATCACCTCGTTTTCGAACACCACGGCACCTTCGGTGGTCGCGATGTTCTTGCCGACCTCGAAGACCGATTCATCGGTCATCGAAATGCGGCCTTTCTCGAAATCCTGGATCAGATTGTTGATCCCGTCCGTGATGCTCTGGCCCTGCGTATCGAGCGCCCGCTGGATGAACTCCGGATTGGTCGCTGCAAAATTCGACGGGGCCATCGCATCGGCCACCTGACGGGCGAGGAAGCGCATGCGGTTGCGGGCCTTGTCGTCCGCCGCCGGGATCACCTCGACGAGATCCTTCAGATAACGCGTATTGAGCAGGTAGGCTTGGTGAATGTAGTCGTAGAGCGGACTATCGCGCCATTCGGCAGAAGAGAAGCGACGATCACCCGGCTCCGGGGCCACCTTGAAGCTTTCCGGCCGTCCCTGTTGCTTGCCGAGCACGGACTGCCAGAGCGACATCTGCTGATCGAGCAGCTTTTTCTGCAATTCGGTCAGCGCCTGCGGGTCGACCGGCGGCGGCTGGGTCAGGGTCGGATTACCGGCCTTGCTGACAAATTCCATGAACTGCTGCGCCATGTTCTGGCCTGCCTGCATGAACTGCATGGCCGTGCCAAGAAATGCGTCGTTGCTGTTCGATCCCTGCTGCGCCATGGGCTTCTCTTTTGTGATGTCGGGGTTGTAGCTCTTGGATTCTGCATACCGACCCCGAGGCTGTCAATGCGTTTGCATGCATAATTGCAGCCGTGGGAAAAGGCGCACACACATTGTTTCAGAAGCCTGTCCCGCAGGTTACAAATCAGGACATCTTCATTTACGGACCGACATGTCGCTCGCGCTCATCATCGTCATCGGCTGGCTGTACGTCACCCTGCTGGTGGCTGCCAATGAACCCACCGTTGTGGCGGGCATCATTTCCTTTCTGTTCTACGGCGCCCTGCCCTGCGGCCTGATTCTTTATTTTGCTGGCAGCAAGGTGCGCCGGCAGCGCCGCGCCTATCTGGAGCAACGCGCCCGCGAGCAGGGTAAGAACAGTACGGAATAAAGCCGGGAAGCCCGTCCGGACCACCCGGAATGGCGTGTTATTCGCCGACCAGGGTCTGAACGAGCGCGATCGACGCGACACCGAGACCGATCAGGAGCACCTGCTGCAGGGTGGCCTTCAACTCGGTGCGCTTGTGCAGACTGGGAATGAGGTCAGCCACCGCCACGTAGATCATGCTGGCAGCCGCCAGGCCAAGCAGGGACGGAATCCAGTCGGTCAGCGCGGAGAGCGCAAAGTAAGCCAGCATGGCGCCGATCAGCGTGGCCAGGCTGGACAGCAGGTTGAAGGCGAGCGCCTTGGCACGGCTGTAACCGCTGTGCAGGAGGATCAGGTAATCCCCGACTTCCTGCGGGATTTCATGCGCGATGATGGCCAGCGCCGTGACGATGCCGAGTTCGGTGTTTTCCATGAAGGCGGCCGCGATCAGGATGCCATCGACAAAATTGTGGAAGGTATCGCCAATCAGGATGAGCATGCCGGAGCGCCCATGGTCGTGGGCCGGCGCGTGCGCCTCATGGGCTTCGCAATGATGGTGGTGGCAATGCCGCCAGAGCACCAGTTTTTCCAGAACGAAAAAGGCCAGGATGCCGAACAGCACCATCATCGTCATGTGATGCGGATCGCCATGCTCCAGCGCATGCGGCAGGATTTCCAGGAAGGCGGCACCGAGCAGCGCGCCAATCGCGTAGGAAATCAGGACATTGACCCGATGCGCCCCCAGGGTCACACCGATCCCGGTCGCAGCCAGCACGCTGAGCAGGCCACCGGCCAGGGAAACCGTAATGATCCAGGAAAGGGTATTCACGAGACGTCCGAAAAACAAAAGTCCGGCATTATACGCCCACCCACCGGACTCCTGAATGCGGACAGCCGGCAGGTGCGCCTTGCCCCTGCCGGCAACCTTTGCAAAGCCTGATCAGACCGCGAACTGCAGCGTCTGGGCCTGCAAGCGTCCGGCCAAGTCCGCCACTTCGCCAGCCGAATCGGAGGAGCGCGCTGCGGCCTCCGCCCCCCGCTCGATCATCTGGGCCATGCGCTCGGTACTCTGGGCGATCTGCTCGGCGGCACGGCGCTGTTCGGCCAGCACTTCGACGATTTCGCCCGCAGCCAGCGCAGAGCGTTCGCAATAGCTTTCGATCTGCACGATGGCCGATTCGGCCGTGGAGGCCAGGTCCGTCCCGCGCTGGGCGCGCTCGACGGTCGACGCCACGGCGGTCATGGTTTCTGCCGCGGCCTGATTCAGGCAGGTGACCAGACGATCGATCTTCTGGGTAATCTCCGAGGTATGGCTGGCCAGCTTGCGCACTTCGTCCGCCACCACCGCAAAGCCCCGCCCCGCCTCTCCGGCGCGCGCCGCTTCGATGGCGGCATTGAGCGACAGCAGATTGGTTTGCTCGGAAATCTCCTTGATTTCGCCGGCAAAGCGCCCAATTTCCCGCGTGTGGGCCTGCAGTTGCGCCATCGCGTCCGAGGAAGCCCCCGCCTGCTGCGCAATATTGCCGATCTCGGCGATCGCCGCGTGGATGGTCTCCCCGCTGCGCACGGCGGTTTCGCGGGTACTGCGGCTGGCATCCGCCGCATTACCCGCACTTTCCGCCATCACGGCAATCGCTGTGGTGAGTTCCTCGATAGCGGCGGTAATGGCCGCAGCGGAATCGCTCTGCTCGGCCGTCGCCCCTGCCACTTCCTGCGCCGACAGGCGCATGGCATCTGCGTTGGAGGCGGTCTGCGTGGCCCCGCGTTTCACCTCGCCAATCAGGTCGCGCAGGCGGGCCTGCATGGCGGCAATCGAGGCGACCAGCGAGCCGGCGGCAAGGCGGCCAGCATCCAGGCTGTGCGTCAGGTCGCCTTGAGCAACCCGCTCGGTGGCCGCCATGACCATGCCGAGCTCCCCTCCCAGGCGCTGCAGGATGCCGCGCCCCAGCAGGAATGCCAGCACCAGGGAGAGCAACGCACCACCCAGCCCGACCACGAGAATGAGGGCAACCGTAGCGTGATAGCGCGCATCGGCAACCTCGGCCGAGCGGGCCATTTCGCGCGTGGTCCCGGCGCTGATGTCGGCAAAGGCCGCCGCCAGCGCCTTGAGGAGCGGCAGGTCTGCCTCGCGAATCGCCGCATCCACCATCACGCTGTATTTCGGCATGCCCGGCTCGTTTTCGGCGAGCACCTGGTCATACAGGGTATTCAGTTCCTCGGCTTGCTTGCGGATCTCGACGGCTTGCGGATACAGGGCTTCGAGCGCCGCAATTTCCTGCCAGAAAGCCTGTCGACCGGCGTCGAACTCGACCCGGCTCTTGTCGTACTCGGCAGCCATGAAATTGCGCAGCACCATCCCGTTCAGACCACGCTGCTGCATCTGAAAAGCCTCCTGCGCCGCACTCACCCGTGCCAGCGCACGCGACTGCACCGCCACATCCTGCGAGACCTGGCGCACATCTTCACGGAAGGCGGAAAACGCCAGCAAGGCAGCGACCAGCAGGCTCAGGCCAACCAGAATTCCCAGGGCCGCCATCACGATCAGGCTGGCTCGAATCGACATACAACGCATCAGGCGCATGAATCCATTCCAGAAAACAATGAGCCCGAAGAATATTGAGACAGTGTTGCAGGGACTTTACATTCACCCCACTTGCCGTCCACGGTAGATGCCGAAGGCCGCCCTGCGCTAGACTTGGTCGTTTCATTCCCAAAGCATCCGGCATGGCCACCGAAGTAGAACTGAAGCTTGCCTTTCCCGCCGACGCCCTCGCCGCCGTCGAAGCCCATCCGTTGATCGCAGCCAGCACGGCGCACGGTCCGGAAAAACTGCTCGACAACATTTATTACGACACACCGGATCTCGTGCTGCACGCCAACCGGATTGCCGTCCGCACCCGAAGGATCGGCGAGCGCATGCTGCAGACCATCAAATGTGCAGCGCAGTCGGTCGGCGGCCTGAGCAGCCGACCGGAGTGGGAACAGCCGTACACCGGCAGCTTCGATTTTTCGACGGTCGACGTCCCGGATGTGCAGACATTGCTCATCCAGCGCCAGGCCGACCTGCTCCCCGTATTCAGCACCGTTTTTCGCCGCCAGACCCGGCTCGCCACGCCGCGCCCCGGCGTGCGCATCCTGCTCATGATCGATCACGGCAAGGTCGTGACCGGTGACGATGCCGCCCCGATCTCCGAACTGGAACTCGAACTGGCTGAAGGCAGCCCGGCCGATTTGCTCGATTTCGCCATTGCCCTCGGGCAGGATCTGCCGCTGCTGCCGCAGGATGTCAGCAAGGCCGAGCGCGGCTTCCGCCTTTTCCGGCAGGAAACCGAGCAGGCGCAACGGCCGGGCAAGCTGCGCCTGAACCGCCAGCTCACGGCACTCGAAGCCTATCGTCACCTGATCGGCGAAGCCCAGCGCTGCTGGCTGGCCAACCTGCATGGTGCACTGAATCACCCCGAGGAGCCGGAGTTCATCCATCAATACCGGGTGACCCTGCGCCGCATGAACACCCTGATCAAACTCTTCCGCCCAGTTCTGGACCCGGCCTATGCCGTCGAATGGACCGCAACGCTCAAGGGGCTGGCCCGGCAATCCGGCGAAGCACGCGATCTCGACGTGATGATCGAATCCATCCTGCAGCCCATGAGCTGCACCGAGGAAGCCAGCCCGCATCAGGCCCTGGTCCAGCAGATGCTGGCGGCGACGCTGGCCCATCGCCAGGCCGCCGAAGCGGCCTTTGCCGGCTCGATCTCGCCGCAGCCCATCCTGCATTTCACCCGCGCCCAATTGCTGCTCGACATGTCACGCGACCTGCCGGCCGCCCGCTTTGTCGAAAAACGCCTGAGCAAACTGCATCGGCGTGCGGTGCGCCACTATCAGGCGGCGAGCATGAACCCGACCGCCGAGGCCGCCCATCGCCTGCGTATTGCGTTGAAACACCTGCGCTACAGCTGCGAATATTTCTCGCCGCTCTTTGCCGACGAGGCCATGCTCACCGACTACGCCCGCCAGGCCGCGCGCATTCAGGATGATCTGGGCTTCATCAACGACGTCCATCAGGCCCGCGCCCGTCTGGCAGCCTGGTCTGCAGACGATGCCGCGCTTCAGGCGGGATTGCAGCTGCTCGAAAATTGGTATCAGGGCGAGGTCGACCGTCGGCTTCAGGGCGCGCTGGACAAAACCGGCACCCTGCTGGGCGAATGCCTGCCCTGGTGCATGGCCTGCGAGCGCCATGGCAAACCGGCCCGCCGCCATCTCAAGGACAGCGTCGAATAGCCGCATCACAACGCAGCGAGCCAGCGGCCCCTGCGGCGAATACCGCAAACGACCGCAAGGCCGAGCGCATCAAAGACTGAACAATGACGCTCAGGCCAGCCAGATCAGGCTGGCCTGACGGCCCGTCACGCCGTCGCGCCGATACGAGAAAAAGGATGCCGGCTCGCTGAAGGTACAGTGCGTTCCGCCGTACACTGCCGTCACCCCCAACGCGGCCAAGCGCTGCCGGGCCAGGGCATACAAATCGGCCAGCCAGCGGTCGCCGGTCCCCGGCGTGAAGGCCTGCGCGGCAGCGGCATCGCGTGCGACAAAGGCTGTCCGCACTTCCCCGCCCACCTCGAAGGCCGTCGGGCCAATGGCCGGGCCCAGCCAGGCCAGCAGTTGATCGCCCGGCGTTGCCATGGCTTGGACGCTGGCTTCCAGCACGCCTTCCAGCAAACCGCGCCAGCCGGCATGAGCGGCCGCCACCACGCTGCCCGCCCGGTCACACAAGAGCACGGGCAGGCAATCAGCCGTCATCACGACACAGACCGCACCGGGCGTCCGCGTGAATGCCGCATCGGCCACCGGCGTTTTCAGGCCTTGCGCGGGGTCGACCGTCTGGATGCCGTGCACCTGCTGCAACCAGACCGGCTCAGCCGGCAACAGCGCACTGAGCCGTGCCCGATTGGCGGCCACCGCTCCCGGTGCATCGCCGACATGGTCGCCGAGATTCCAGCGATCCCACGGCGCGGCGGAGACACCGCCGGTACGCAAGGTCTGCAGGGCACGCACGCGGGCCGGTGCCGGCCAGTCCGGGACAAAGCAATCCGGTGCCATGATCAACCGTAGCGCAGGGTATCGACCAGCTCGCGCATGTCCTGCGGCATCGGCACTTCCCACTGGACTTTCAGGCCGCTGACCGGATGCACCAGACCCAGCCGGGTGGCGTGCAAAGCCTGACGGCCAAATTCAGGCAAGCGCGGATTGTGCTTGCCATAGACCGGATCGCCGACCAGCGGATGACCGATCGACGCCATGTGCACGCGAATCTGATGGGTGCGCCCCGTTTCCAGCGAACACTCGATCAGGGTGCAATACTGGAAACTGTCGAGCACGCGATACCAGGTCAGGGCCGGCTTGCCGCCCCGATGCTCCGGTACGACCGCCATCTTGGTGCGATTGGTCGGATGCCGCCCGATCGGCGTATCCACCCCGCCGTTCTTGCTGATCACGCCCGCCGCCACGGCCAGATACTGACGACGCACGGTGCGCGCCTGCAACTGACGAACCAGATCGGTCTGCGCTTCCAGCGTTTTGGCCACAACCATCAGGCCGCTCGTTTCCTTGTCCAGGCGATGGACGATGCCAGCGCGCGGCACGGCTTCGATACCCGGCACGTGATGCAGCACGGCATTCATCAGGGTGCCGTTCCAGTTACCGCTGCCGGGGTGGACGACCAGGCCCGCCGGCTTATTGACCACGATCAGCGTCTCGTCTTCGAACACGATGTCGAGCGGGATGTCTTCGGGCTGTTCGGGGAGATCGCGCGGGTCGGTCGGCGGCGCGAGCAGGAGGACTTCACCGCCCAGCACTTTGCGCTTGGGCTCGGTTTCGGGCTGGTCATCGAGCGTGACATGACCATCGCGTATCCAGCCCTGCAGGCGGTTACGGGAATGTTGCGGCAACAACTCAGCCAGTGCCTGGTCGAGACGACGACCGGAACAGCTTTCAGGGACGATCAGGCGCAGGGGTTCAGTTCGGCTATAATCGCCGGGTTCTTCAACAGGATAGTTCATGATGCGAAGTTTAGCCGCATTCCCGGCCGTTCCCGCCTTTTTTCGCCTGATCACCGCCCTCCTTCTTGCGTTGACCCTGTCTGCCTGCGGTTTGATGAAGGAAGGCCCGGACGAAACAGCGGGCTGGTCTGCCGGCAAGCTTTACAGCGAAGCCAAGGATTCGATGAATGAAGGCGCCTGGGACAAGGCGGCCAAACTTTTCGAAAAGCTCGAAGCGCGCTACCCCTATGGCCGCTACGCCCAGCAGGCGCAGCTTGAACTCGGCTACGTCTACTGGAAGGCCGGCGAACCCGGCTCCGCCCTCGCCGCCTGTGACCGCTTCATCAAGCTGCACCCGAACCATCCGGCGGTCGACTACGTGTATTACCTGAAAGGCCTGATCAACTTCAATGATGATCTGGGCTTTGCCGCTTACATCAGCACCCAGGACCCGACCGAACGCGACCCGAAGGCCGCCCGCGAAGCCTTCGACACGCTGCGCGAACTGGTCACCCGCTTCCCGAACAGCAAATACACCCCGGATGCCACCCAGCGTCTGCAATATCTGGTCAACGCGATGGCCAGCCATGAGGTGCATGTCGCCCGCTATTACATCAAGCGCGGCGCCTACATCGCCGCCGCCAACCGCGCCCAATATGCCGTCAAGACCTATCCGGATGCTCCGGCCATCGAAGAAGCGCTCTATGTGCTGGTCACCGCCTACGACAACTTGGGCATGCCCGACCTGCGCGACGATGCGCTGCGCGTGATGCGCCAGAACTACCCGAACAGCCGTTACTACAAGGACGGGCTGGTCCGCAAAGTGCCGTGGTGGCAACTCTGGTAAGCCACGGCCTATCCGCCACACGATGCCCGCCCAGTGCGGGCATCGTTGTTTTCAGCTGCCCGTTCAGCCGCCCTGCTTGATGGCGAGCACAGCCTGATTGCGCAGGGTACGCAGGAGCGACAGTTCCTTTTCCGGCATCACGATGCCATTCGGCGCGTCATGGTCGGCATAGATCAGCGCCACCGGGCTGCCCTTGATGTTCAGCGGAAACAGCACGAATGCCCGGGCTGGCACCGCCTTGCGATACCAGTCGGGGATTCGGGCCGCGATCTTCGGATCATCGATGTCGCTGATCAGCAGATCAACCCCTTTCGAGGTCGCAGCGTGGAAGATATCCGGGGTAAAACTGAGCGGAAAACGGAAGGCCTTGGCCACCGCCATCGCATCCGGGCCAAAACCGAAACGGCCTTGCATCACCCCCGCCTTGGCATCCCGGATGCACAGGATGACGCGCCGAAAGCCCATCGCCCGATACATGGTTTCAAGGATGATGCGCAGGATGTCATTGAGCTTGAACCCCTCCACCAGGGTGTTGCTGATGTCCTGAATGCCCGCAGCCAGAATCGCCTGGGCATCGTGGGCCGCCTCCGTCGCCGGTTCGACATTGCCGAGCAGGCCGTCATCGCGCAGGAGGGTGCTATCCAAAGCCTCGTCCGTACCGGAGAAACCCTGCTCCGATACTGACGCACCGCGGGTACTGCCGAACTGGCGGACGGCACGGATGAAGGGGCTGTGCTGGACATCGAGATGAATGATGCGCGCGAACTCGGTGACTTGGTCGAGCGCCTGCTCGATGCTTTGACGGACAGGCGGCTCGTCCAGTTCGACCGCCTCGGCATAACGCACCAGCAACTGACGCAACTGCGCGCCCTGGGCGGCCAGCGGTGTTGTCAGCAACATCGTGCACAACTCGTTGGCGTAACCGGCCACCACCCGCATGCGCACATCCACCGTACGCGCCGCCGGCACCTTGCCGCCCGGCAAAGCCCGCATGCTGCCGACGATGAGCGGCGGAAAACCCCACTGGCGGGCAATCGCCACACCCAGCTCCTCGAAGGAAATACCGAGCACCTGAACGGCCGCGCTTTCTTCCGGCATCTGCTGGGCCGCCACCGTGCGCCGGATTTCGTCCGCCTCTTCCGGGAAATAGAACTGCGCCAGCAAACGGCCCAGGTTATGGAACAAGGCGCAGATGAAGACCTGCTCCAGATCCCGCATTTGCGCCGCCACGCTGAGATCGCGGGCGAGCACGCCGGCCAGCGTGGCGCGCAGGAAATCTTCCTTCAACTGGTTGGCATTGGCTTTGTTCTGCAAATGCTCGAAGAGCAGCACCGTCACGGCGATGTTGCGCACCGCCTCGAAACCGAGCACGACCACCGCACGCGACACGGTGCTGATGCTGCCCCCTCCAGCCGGCCGGAAATAGGCGGAATTGACCAGGCGCAGCAGTTTATTGGTCAGCGCAAAGTCGTTGAGAATGGCATTCGAGAGCTTTTCGATGGTCTCGTTGTCGCTCGAGGCAATCCGGTTGATCGCCGTCACCGACTCGGACAAGGCCGGAAAATCGCTTTTGTGACGCATGCGCCGGAGCAGGAAGTCGACGGTCGACTGCCTGCCGGAGGCCAAAAGCGGCTGCTCGGTTTCCGGATCGAGGTAGTGATCGAGGGCTTCGATAAACTGCCCCGCCGTCTGGTAGCGCAAGGCCGGATCGCGCGCCACCGACTTCAGGACGAGGGGCTGCAGGCGGGCATCGAGCGGCACATCGGGCGGCAGGCGCACGTCTTCCTTGGCAATCCGTTGCAACATGGCCGGCAACGAGTCGGCCACATGCGCCCGGCGTCCGGTGAGCAACTCAAAGAGGATCAAGCCCGCTGCGTACAGATCGCCGCGCTCGCTGATTTCCTGCCGGGCCACGTACTCCGGTGACAAGTACGCGGGCGTTCCGACTGCCGAGGCCGTGGCCCCGGCATCGCGCCGGATGGAAATCCCGAAATCCATGACACGCGGCGTGCCGTCCTCGTCGAGCAGGATGTTCGAGGGCTTCAGATCACGGTGAATGATGCCCTGGCCGTGCGCGCACCCCACAGCCTCCAGGATGGCGCGCAGCAACGTGACCGCTTTGACCGGCGGCACGCTGCCGCTTTGGTGCATGAACTCGGCCAGGGTACAGCCCGGGACATATTCGAACACCAGATAGAGGCTGCCGTCGGCTTCACCCGCCTCGAAAATGGGCACGATATTCGGGTGGCGCAGGCGCCCGACCATGCGCGCCTCATCCAGCAACTGGCTGTGGCCCGTGGTTGCGCCCAGCGGCAAGGTCTTGATCGCCACCTCGCGCTCCAGTTGCGGATCGAAACCGAGATAAACCACACTCTGCGAACCGCGCCCGAGTTCGCGCCGGACTTCAAAGCGTCCGATACGCCGGCTCATGCCAGCACATCCTCCAGCCAGACAAGATGCGGCACGCCATCGGCGCCGCCGCACACAATGGCGTTCTGGCCATAATCTTCAGCCAAGGCACAGGCATCCTCGCAGGCCAGATCGGGGACAAAACAGCTTTCCTCACGCGGCCCGGCCGCATCGTCCGGCACATTGACGCCGGCAAAGGGTTCGTAATTGCCTTCGAGCAGATCGCATTCCAGTGCCGCCTGCTGCGCCGCATTCTCTGACGCCGAGCGCCGCTCCCCACCCGGATTCCAGGCAGTCAGGATGGCAAAGCAACTGGCCCCGTTTTCCGCCAGCCAGCCCGCGACCAGCGGGCTCGGCTCGCCGATGCGCAGGGAAGCCTGCCCGCCGGGGAGATACACACAATAGCTGGTAGCCCGATAGGCCGCGTCCAGTTCACTCGTCTTCGCCATCGTCGGCACTTCCGATCAATCGAGCCGAGTCGCCCGCCGGCAGCGCCTCGACATCCTTCAATTTGCGGGAAAGCTGGCGGGTCCGGGTCTCCGCCTTGCTGATGCTGTTGCTCGCTTCGTCGAGCTTTTTTCTAGTATGCGCCAAGGCTTCGCCAAATTTAACAAATTCGGTTTTAACAGCGCCCAGCACGGCCCAGACTTCCGCCGACCGCTGTTCGATGGCCAGGGTGCGGAAGCCCATCTGCAGACTGTTCAACAACGCCGCCAAAGTGGTCGGGCCGGCCAGGCTGACCCGGAACTCCTGCTGCAAGGTCTCGGCCAGACCGGGCCGGCGCAAGGCCTCGGCATACAGCCCTTCGACCGGCAGGTAGAGCAGCGCAAAATCGGTGGTGTGCGGCGGCGCGACGTACTTGTCGCGGATGCTGCGCGCTTCGGCCTTCAGCCGTTGCTCGATGGCCCGGCCGGCCTCCTCCGCCGCCAGCGGATCAACGGCCTCGACCAGGCGCTGATAATCCTCGATCGGGAATTTGGCATCGATCGGCAACCAGACCACCGGCGCATCGCCCTTGCCGGGCAGGCGCACGGCGAAATCGACGCGTTCGTTGCTGCCCGGGCGGGTGGCCACGTTGGCGGCAAACTGCTCCGCCGTCAGCAGCTGTTCAAGGAGCGCGGCCAACTGCACCTCACCCCAGGTGCCCCGCGTTTTCACATTGGTCAGCACCCGCTTCAGATCACCGACCCCGGCCGCCAGGGTTTGCATCTCGCCCAGGCCGCGATGAACCTGCTCCAGGCGCTCGCTGACCAGCTTGAAGGATTCACCCAGACGCTGCTCCAGCGTTGCGTGCAGTTTTTCATCGACCGTGCGGCGCATTTCATCGAGTTTTTGCGCGTTGTCAGCCTGGATGGCGGTCAACCGTCCTTCAACCCCCATTTTCAGGCGTTCGAAACGCTCATCGAGGAGCAAGGAAAAGCGGTTCAGATCGCGGGCAAAGGCCTCCAGGCGCTCAGCCTGCAGGCTGCCCAGCTGGCCGACCTGCGTGGTCAGCGCCTGCACCAGCCGGGTTGCGGACTGCGCCCGCTCCTCGCGGTCACGGAAGGCCTCTTCGGCATCCTCGCGCCGCCCTCGCGCCAGTTCCTCGCGCAGCTCGCGCTCCAGGCGCACCAGGTGCCGCTCGAAGGCTTCACCCAGTGCCTGAAAATGCACCGCCTCGTCGTGGCGCCGCCCGCCGCGCAACAGCAGCGCGACCTGCAGCAGCAACACGACGATCACGCCGGCCATGACGGCCAGCCCCATCGTCTCGCTCATGCCTTACCTCAGCGAGAAATCGACACGGCTGGCGCTGCTCTTGGCTTTGTCGGCCTCGTTCTTTGCCACCTCGACCTTGGGCGGCAGCAGGAAGATGCGTGCCACCGGCACCTTGCCCTGCTCGACCAGCCAGGACTGCACCGCCTCGGCCCGACGCACCGCCAGCGCCTGCACATCCTCGGCCGTGGCCGGCAGATTGGTGAGCATCAGCTTTTCCATCTCGGCCACCGGCAAATCCTTCTGCATGCCGATCACGTTACGCGGTTTCGGGAACTTGGCTTCCTTGTAGGCCCGGGTCAGGTACGCGGTGTATTCGTCCTGTGCGATCTCGACACTGTCGATCGAGACGCCTTCGCCCTTCTTCTTCAGGATGTCCTTCAGCTTCTCGGCCTTCATCGCCCGCTCGATCGCGACACGCTTGATGCCTTCCTTGTCCGCCTCCGGATCGGCCCGGCCGGTGATTTCCAGCTTCAGGGACTCGCGATCGTTCAGCGCCTTGGCGAGCGCCGCCAGCTTCTTGCCGGCGGTGTCGTCAAAGGCGGCATAACCGGGGGCAAACTCGATGTTGGACAACTCCTCGCCGCCGCCGAACATCGAACCGAGCAGGGCAAAAGGCGAGGTCACGGCCTTCACGAAGAGGTTGACGATGACCTTGACCACCAGACCACCGACCGAGAACTGCGGATCATCCAGCGAGCCGCCGATCGGCAGGTTGAGATCGATCTCGCCCCGATTGTTCTTGAGCAGCGAGATGGCGAGATTCACCGGCAGCTTGGTCGCATCCGGGCTCTCGACCTTCTCGCCAAAGGTGAATTGATCGATGAACAGGCGGTTTTCTGCCGACAACTGGCGGTCCTGCAATTTGTACGCGACATTCAGGGAGAGCTTGCCCTTCTCGATGTTGTAGCCGGCGTATTTCCCGGCATAGGGCGAGAAGCCGACCATGTCGACACCGGAAATATCGGCCTTCAGGTCGAGATAGGTATTGGCGGCCAGCGGATTCAGCTTGGCCTGAATCAGGACCGGCGCCGAATTGGCGTAGCTGCCGCGCAACTCCATGTCCGCCACGGTGTCCGCAGCGGAAGAGAGATTGGTCACGCGACCGCCCAGCTTGGTCAGATTGACCGAGTAATTGGGCTTCACGAAATAATCGGAGAAGTTCACCGTGCCGTTCTGCAAGGTGATCTTCGCAATCTTGATCGGCAGTGGCGGCTTGGCCGGGGTCTCCGCCGGCTTCGTTTCAAGCGGCTTCGCCGCCGCCTGCTTGTTCTCGCTTGTTGCCTTGACCGGCGCAACCTCGGTTGCTCCCGCCGGCTTGCGCACAATATCGGCCAGATTCAGGCGACCATCCTTGTTCAGGATCAGGCGGGAATAGAAATCGGCCAGCGCGATCTCGCCCACATTCACCGTCATCGGATCCAGACGGACATCGAGGCCACCGAAATACAGCGACTTCCATTTCAGGAAATCGGCACTGTTCAGCTTGTCGACCGCCAGAAAGTCGCCCAGGGTCAACGAGCCTTTATAGGCGGCTTTCAGGCCATCCTTGTCCTGGCTGGCGATGACTTCACCCTGGTTCGAGACCTGCCCGCGCGTCAGCGCAATATTGAGCGCCTCGCTGAAATACGGCTGGACCGGCAGCAAGGGCACGGCCACCGTTTCAACCTTCAGGGCGGCATTGAGCGGCATCAATTGGACGGCGCCATCCAGCTTCAGGCTGCCTTTCTTGTTGATCCGGCCGGCAACGCTCAACTTGCCCTTCTTGCCGGGCTCATTGCCGAGGCCTTCACCGCGGATGCTGAACCCATCGATTTCCTGAATGGCCGCCGGCGACACCGCCTTGTCTTCGAAACGCAGGGCAACGTCTTCGATGACCAACTTGTCCACCGAACCCACCCACGGCGCTTCCGGTACGGCCTTGTTTTGCGGGGCCGCCTTGGCCGGGGCCTTGAGCACCGGCGGCTGCAGCCAGGCCAACTGCCCCTTGGCGTCCCGCAGCACATTGGCCCGCACCGGACCGACCGCCCATTCGCCGACATTGACACGATGCTGGGCAAGATCGACACGGGTGTCTTTCAAGTGCACACGGTCGACCTTCAGACGCTCGCCAAAATCGAGTTGGTAGCGGATGTCCTCGACCACCACCGGCTCAGCCAGGGTATGTTTCAGCGCCCCCACCTTGACGTCGATCTGGCGGATCGCCCCCGTCAGCGGCACCGCCTGCGATTCATCGCGCCAGTTCAGGGTCGCGTTGCTCAGGACGAAGCCCCCCAGCGACCAACGCACCGCCGGCGCCGCCTCGCTCGCGGGCGCCGGTGCGGAGGACTTGGCGGGCGGCCCTTTCAGACGGTCAACCACGTTCAAGAGGTTGATTTCACCCTGCTTATTCACCGCCACCTGAACTGCCAGGCCATCCAGGAGCACCTTGCTGACACCGATGTCACGGTTGATCAGGTCGGCCTTGTCCAGCTCGACATCCAGGCGCTTCCAGCCGACCAGCGGTGCGCCCCCCGACTCGGCCACAGCGAGATCGGACAGGTGGGCTGCACCGACCATGGCCAGCGAAAATACTTTGTCGGAGACTTCCTTGAAGACCACCTTGAGTTCGGAGTCCAGCACCCCACGCTCCAGACGGATCGGGAAGCCATCCGGCAGATACGGTTGCAGGCGGGCCAGATCCAGGCGATCCAGATCCAGATCCAGTTCGCTTTCGTGCGAACCGGCAAACGGTTTGCTCCGCCCCTTCAAGACCAGCGGCGAGCCATCGATCACCGCCGCAAAAGCCGGCTCCACCAGAACATCCGCCTGATACGGCAAACTGGAGACAAACGGCAAGGTGAAATTGAGGTCGTCAACCGTGTGCTTGACGCCTTCCGGGCGGTCATCAAAAACCAGCTTACCGCCCAGCACCTGAATATTGTTCAGGGAAAAACGCGGCAAGGGCTTCTCGGGCTCATCCTTGGGCTTCATCCACTCGTCGAGCAGGTCGGAGATGTCGTAGCGCCCGTCCGCCAAGCGCGCCACGGCAATCCGCGGGCCACGCAGGCGAATCTCGTCAACCACGATCCCGGCCTGGAAAATCGAGAAGCTGGAAACATTGACGAACAATTCGTCAAAACCGACCACCTCGTGGCCGCCCTCCGCCTTCACCGAAACACCGCTGATCCGGGCCGACAGGGCATAGGGGTTGATGTCGATCTGCTCGATCGAGACCTCGCGGTGCAGTTCCTTGGCGAGTTGATCGAGCAACACCGACTTCAGGAGCGGCGGGGCAGCAAAATAGCCCAGCACGCCAAAAGCCAGGACGCCGCCTGCCAGCCATTTTCCCCAGCGCTTTCCCTTGGGCGAGCGGAGTGCCGCCCCCACTGCGGAAATCGAGATTTTTCCGTCTGCTTCGTGGCTCATGTTACCCTACCGTTAGTCATAGTTTTTCGTGTATTCGGGCGGAATTTAACACAGCCCAGAATCCCTGCTCATGCAATGAAGTGGTTGATCCGAGACCTCAAGCACGCCCTTGAACAACTGAAACGCCCAGAAACCTGGATGGTCATCGGCCTGCTCAGCGCCTTTAGCCTCCTGGCCTATGCGGTGGCCCGTTTTGCCTTTCGTACCGACTCGGTCCTGCGTTTCCTGCGTCACTCCGTTGCCTCCTGCCGTGAATTAAGCAACGGCCCCATCATTTTCCTCTTTTGCGGCATGATCTTCTTCCTGCTGGCTGCCGTTGTCACCCTCGGTGAATTTCAGCGCTACTTCCGCAGTCGTCGCATCGGGGCGTACCATGAGGAAAAACAAGCCCTCCTGCACGGCATAGGCTGGGGAATCGTCGCACTCGGCATCCCTCTCTCCGCCGTGATGTTTTTCAACAACTACTGCTACTGATCCGGCGCCGGCATGAAAATCCTGATCGTTGAAGACTCCCGCGCCAACATGCTGGTCCTTACAACGTTCATCGAACGTTTCGGGATGACAGCCCTGCAGGCGGAAACCGGACAAAAGGCCGTTGACCTCTTCACATCGGAGAGTCCGGACATCGTGCTGCTCGACGTCGTGCTGCCGGACATGGATGGTTTCGAGATTGCACGCCAGATTCGGGACTACGAACACGGTGATACCTGGACACCGATTATTTTCCTCTCCTCCCTGGGCAAGGACGAAGACATCGAACGGGGCATTGCCGCAGGCGGCGACGATTATCTGCTCAAGCCGGTCAGCGAAATCGTGCTCGGCGCGAAGATCCGGGCCATGCAGCGCATCATCCAGATGCGTACCTCGCTCGTCGTGCTGGCCCGCAAACTGGACCTGGCCAACCAGGAACTGAAGCGCCTGTCCGCCATTGACGGCCTGACGGGCATCCCGAACCGCCGCTATTTCGATGAAACCCTGTCTCGCGAGTGGCGCCGGGCCCGTCGCAACCAGACCTCGATTTCCCTGATGATGTGCGACGTCGACCTGTTCAAGCGCTACAACGACGCACTTGGGCACCAGGCCGGCGATGATTGCTTGCGCCAGGTTGCCGCCCTGCTCTCTGCCAACATGCAGCGTCCCTCCGATACCGCTGCACGCTACGGCGGTGAGGAATTTGTCGCCATCCTGCCGGAAACCGCGAGCGGCGGCGCCATCATGGTGGGAGAAAAAGTGCGACACGCCCTGCATCAGGCACACCTGCCTCACCCGGAAGCCCCCTTGGGATTCGTCACGCTCAGCATTGGCATCGCCACCCTGCAGCCCGCCGGGGACGATGGCCCGGAAACCTTGATCCGTGCTGCTGACCAGGCACTCTATCGTGCCAAACACGAAGGCCGTGACCGGGTCTGTGTCGCGGGGAAGGCCTGAAATGAGCCTGAAACACCTGAATGTCCTGATCGTCGACGATAACGACATGATGCGCTCCCTGTTGGGCGGCATCCTGCGTAACGGCGGTCACAATGTCATCGGTGAAGCCAGCAATGCCCCGACCGCCATCGAGATGGCCAACCGGCTGAAGCCGGATATCGTCTGCCTCGACATCGTGATGCCGGGAGAGATGGATGGGCTCGAAGCCCTGGTCGAAATCAAGAAAGATCGCTCCCAGACGCAAGTGGTCATGATCACCGGCAATGCCGATCAGGACACGGTCCAGGAAGCCATCAACAACGGGGCCAGCGGCTTTATCGTGAAGCCCTTCAACGCGGCAAGGGTGCTCGACACCCTCGAGATCATCATGCGCCGAAGCATGAAAAAACGCGGGACCTGATCCGCCCGCGCTCTGAAGCGTCAGGCCTGAAACACGTTACGCCAGGCCCGCAAGGCGGCGAAGACATCGACAGGCGCCGACGAGACCGCGCCGGCCTGCACGCCGGCAGCAATCACCTCGGGCACATGGCAGCGCAGAAACGGATTGGTCGCCAGTTCATCGGCCAGCAGCAAGGGCACGGTCGCTTCGCCGGCCGCACGCGCAGCGGCAACCCGCGTTGCCCGAGCCCGAAGCAGGGCATTCTCCGGCTCGACAGCCAGCGCGAAGGGCAGATTCATGGCGGTGTATTCGTGCGCACAGTAAATGGCCGTTTCTGGCGGCAAGGCGGCAATCGCGGCCAGGGCATCGGCCATCTGCGCCGGCGTGCCCTCGAACAAGCGGCCACACCCCGCGCCAAACAGCGTGTCGCCACAGAACAGCACGCCGGGGGTACGATAAGCCAGGTGTCCCCGAGTATGGCCGGGCACCGCCATCACGCTGACCGATTGGCCCAGCACGTCGATCGTCTCCCCGCCACACAGAGGGTGGGAACAGGCTGTGATAGACTCATTTCGAGGTCCGTAGACCGTCGCCGGCCAGCGTGCCAGCAAGTCGGGAATACCGCCCTGATGATCGGCGTGATGGTGGGTGATCAGGATGCTGTCGAGGGTCAGACCGTGCGCCTCAAGCGCTGCGATCACCGGTGCGGCGTCACCCGGATCGACGACAGCGGCCCGCGGGCCTGCCGTCAGCAACCAGATGTAATTGTCCTTGAATGCGGGAATGAGCGAGATTTCAAACATGCCGGAACTATCGAGCCAGCCGGGACGCTTGTCAATTCCCGGTCTCGAGCGCTGGCTCCGTTCGCCGCAAGGACGCTATGTGCTCGATTGGGAGCAGGCCTGCGTCGATGAAACGGTGGCCGATATTTTCGGCTACAACGCCCTGCAGATCGGCCTGCCGCAATGCGATTTCCTGCGCACGAACCGCATCCCGCTGCGCCAGACGGTCGCCGAACAAAGCGGCGCGGCGGTGTGTTGCGAATTCACCGCCCTGCCCTTTGCCAGCAACAGCATCGACCTGATCGTCCTGCCTCACGTGCTCGAATTCAGCGATGATCCGCACCAGATTCTGCGTGAGGTCGAACGCGTCCTGATCCCGGAAGGGCAGTTGCTGATCCTCGGCTTCAATCCGATTTCACTGTGGGGGATGCGTCGCCTCTTCGGGCGTTCGGCCGAATTTCCCTGGACCGGCCACTACCTCTCTCAATTGCGGGTCCGGGACTGGCTGCAACTGCTCGGCTGCGAAGTGGCGCGCAGCAACTATGGTTGCTATCTGCCGCCGGTCGACCAGCCGCAATGGCTCAAACGCTGGCATTTCATGGAACATGCCGGTCGCCGGTGGTGGCAGATTTCCGGCGGGGTGTATATGCTGCGCGCCGTCAAGCGCACGCATGCGATGCGCCTGATCACCCCAAAATGGAAACAACCCAAACCGGGCCGTGCCAAAGCACTGACCCCGGTCGCACACAAGGAACACCATGGCAGTTGAACCCACCGTCGAGCTGTACACGGACGGCGCCTGCAAAGGCAACCCTGGCCCCGGCGGCTGGGGCGCCCTCCTCCGCTTCGGCACCGCCGAGAAGGAACTCTGGGGCGGCGAGAAGGAAACGACCAACAACCGGATGGAGCTGATGGCCGCTATCCGCGCACTGGAAGCCCTGAAGCGCCCGGTCACGGGCAAGGTCTATACCGACTCGCAGTACGTGCTGAAAGGCATCAGCGAGTGGATTCACGGCTGGAAGCGCAATGGCTGGAAGACATCGGACAAGAAGCCGGTGAAGAATGCCGATCTCTGGCAAATGCTGGACAATCTGGCCCGTCAGCACCAACTGGAATGGATCTGGGTCAAGGGTCACGCCGGCCACCCGGAGAATGAACGCGCGGATGCCCTCGCCAATCGGGGCATCGAAGAACTGAGGAAGTAAGGAAGCCGCATGCGACAGATCGTCCTCGATACGGAAACCACGGGCCTGGACCCGCGCCAGGGCCACCGCATCATCGAAGTGGCCGGCATCGAACTGGTGAACCGCCGCCTGACCGGGCGCCACCTGCATAAATACGTGCATCCCGAGCGGGATATCGACGCCGGCGCCCAGGCCGTGCACGGCATCAGCCTGGAATTCCTGGCCGACAAGCCGAAATTCGCCGATATCGCAGAAGAACTGGCCGAGTTCATCCGTGGTGCAGAACTGATCATCCACAACGCGCCCTTCGACATCGGCTTCCTGAATGCCGAGTTCGACCGCCTCGGTTTTGTCCCGGTCGGCACGCTCTGCCATGGCGTGATCGACACGCTGAAGATGGCCAAGGAGATTCATCCGGGCAAGCGCAACAGCCTGGATGCCCTCTGCGAACGCTACGAAATCGATAACTCGAGCCGTACCCTGCACGGCGCATTGCTCGATACGGAACTCCTGGCTGACGTCTATCTGGCCATGACCCGTGGCCAGAACAGCCTGATGATCGATGTCGACACCGCGCCGCAACCGCAGCTCGGCGCCGACGGCCAGGTGCGCCAGCGCAAGCCACTCCAGGTGCGGCGCGCCAGCGAGGCCGAACTGGCCGAGCACGACCGCGTCCTGGCCGCCATCGACAAAGAATCGAAAGGCGCCTGCATCTGGCTGCCCAAGGCCGAGACACCGGCGACCTGAGCCCTGCTTTCAGACTGACTTATCCGTACGCACCGACCATGGTTCCCATTGCCCTCCTGATCTGGCTGATTCTCGAAATCGCGATTTATCTCGCCGTTGGCCGGCTGATCTTTCATGCCGACTGGGGCTACGCCCTGGGTGGCGCCATCGGCGGCCTGCTCGGCGTCCGGGCCGGCATCAACACCATCACCTGGGTCTTCGGCCTGGCCCTGGGCTCACCGGCAGCCCGCATGTCGAGCGGGGCGATGCTCAAGATGATGGCGATCGAATACTTCGCCTTCCTGCGCACCTTTGTCCTGACCCTGCCTTTCGAGCGCCTGTGGATGGGCGCTGACCGCCTGCGTGAAAGCCCGCGCCCGATCCTGCTTGTGCACGGTTACGGCTGTAGCCGCGGTGTCTGGCGTGTCATGAGAAAGCGTCTGGAAGCGGCCGGCCATGTCGTGGCCACGGTCAGCCTGGCCCCACCCTACACCAGCCTGGGCAAGCTGGTGCCGCAGCTGGCCGAGCGGATCGAAGCCGTCTGTGCGGCAACCGGCGCCCGCCAGGTGGTGCTGGTCGGACACAGCATGGGGGGCCTGGTCTGCCGCTCCTATCTGGCCCGTCACGGCAACGAGAAAGTCAGCCGTCTGCTCACCCTGTCCACGCCCCACCAGGGCACTGCGCTGGCACGCCTCGGCCTCGGCCAGAATTCGCGGGAAATGGAGCCGGGCTCGCTGTGGCTGACCGACATGGCCAGCGAAAAAACCGGGGTGCCGACGATCAGCCTGCGCAACCCTTACGACAACTACGTGATGCCGCAGGACAACCAGAAACTGCCCGGCGCACGCGATGTCGAACTGCCGCCCACCGGCCATATCGCCCAACTCTACGACGCCCGCGTGGCCGCCGCTGTCCTGCGCCACCTCGACGACTGAATCAAGGATTGCCCATGCCGTTTTCTGCCGATGCCCATACGCACGCCCGGGACCTGCTCGATTTCATCGATGCCAGCCCAAGCCCCTGGCATGCCGTTGCCACCTGCGCGCGCCGCCTGGAGGCCGCCGGTTTTCAGCGTCTGGACGAGGTCGACCGCTGGTCGCTGCAGGCTGGCGGGAAATACTATGTCGTGCGTGGCGGCGCCTCGATCATCGCCTTCGTGTCCGGCGGTCAACCGCTCGCCGAGGCCGGTTTTCGCATGGTCGGTGCACACACCGACTCGCCCGGTCTGCGCATCAAGCCCAAGCCGGCCGAGCACGCACAGGGCATGATCCGGCTGGGCGTCGAAGTCTATGGTGGCCCCATCCTCGCCACCTTTGCCGACCGTGACCTCGCACTGGCCGGGCGCGTCCTGGTCAAGGGCGAGTCCGAAGCGCGCCTCGTGCACTTCCCGGACCCGATGCTGCGCCTGCCCAACTTGGCCATCCACATGAACCGGGATGTGAACGAGGCCGGGCTCAAATTCAACAAGCAGACCGAACTGCCCCTGCTGCTCGGCGTGGCCGATGCCCGCGAAGCCGACCGCCGCTTCCGCGACCCGATTGCCCGGCAACTGGGTGTGGCCCCCGAGGCGCTGCAAACCTGGGAACTGGTCGCCTACGACACGCAAAAAGGCGTGTTGTGGGGCGTCGACCGTGAGTTCATCGCCGACAGCCAGCTCGACAACCTGGCCTCCTGCCACGCCGCGCTGTCGGCCTTGCTTGCCGTCGACCAGCCAGATCACACGGCCATCGTCGCCTTTTTCGATCACGAGGAAGTCGGCAGCGAAAGCGCCGCCGGTGCCGCCGGCAGCTTTGTCAGCGATGTCCTGGCGCGGCTCTCCGCCAGCCAGCAGCTCGATGCCGAAGACAGCCAGCGCATGCGGGCCCGCAGTTTCTTCATCAGTGCCGACATGGCGCATGGCTGGCACCCCAACTTTCCGTCCGCCTACGAACCCTGCCACAAGGCCCTGGTCAATGGCGGCCCGGTCATCAAGAGCAATGCCAACCAGCGTTACAGCACGGATGCGCAGAGCGCCGCCCGTTTCATGCGCTATTGTGAGCAGGCCGGCGTCCCCTGCCAGCAATACGCGCACCGTACGGACCTCGGCTGCGGCAGCACCATCGGACCGATTGTCGCCGCGCAACTGGGGGTGGCCAGTGTCGATGTGGGCGCGCCCATGTGGGCCATGCACAGCATTCGCGAAAGCGCCGGCGTGCAGGACCACCTCTGGATGACCCAAGCGCTGAGTTGCGCACTCGGGGCCTGAACCCCAGTCAGCCGACAGCGCAGGAACCCTGCGGCACGTCGCCCTACTCGGGCGACTGCTTGGTCCCCATCATTTCATTGCAGGTCGCCCGCCCAAAGGCCTCGGCTTTTTTCGGGCTGGAAATCTGCGGCTCGGCGTAAATGCGCCGGATGATCTGATTGGTGATGCGCGGGCCGTGGCTGCCATCCTCCTCATACAACTTCATCGGGCGGCCATTCTCGCGGTTATAGAAAGCCTGCAGGGCATGATCGCGCACCCGCTCGCAAAAGCGGATCTTCTGCACGTCCGGCATGTCGTCCGGGACATTCGCCGCATGGGCATGCGCCCAGGCAGCACCAGCCAGGCTGAAGCCCAGCACTAACGACATCAGGGATTTCATTCTTTCTCCTGGATTGCGGTCAGGTAGGCCAGGATGTCCTGGACCGCCTGCGGATTCAGCTGATTGAGCACGCCGACCACGCCGTCCTCATCATGGGGCCGGTCGCCCTTCAGGAAGAGATCGACCTGGCGCTGCAGATAGCTGGTGTATTGCCCGACCAGCATCGGGAACATGCCCCGCCCCTTGCCCGTCTTGCCATGGCAACTGGCACACTGCTTCTGATAAAGGGCGCCGCCTTTGTCCACATCGCCTTCGGCGCGCGGGATGATCATCACCTTATCGACCATCTGCAAGCGGGTCAGCGCATCCTCATGCCCCTTGAATTCCGGCATTTTGGTCGGCAGTTCAATGCCCGCGAGATAGGCCGCCACTTCCTTGATGTCGGCATCCGACAATTCCCGCTCCTGGGTATACGGGAACATCGGGATATTGACCCGCGTTCTCGCCCGGAAATTTTTCAGCTGATTTTCAATATGTTTGACCTGTTGACCGGCGATGCGCGGGTATTCGCCCTTTTTGCCCCCCTGGCCAAACTCGCCATGGCAGGCGGCACAGGTGCCATTGATGTCCTTACCCTTGGCCTGCTCCTGATCGAGATCGACCGCCCACGCACTCTGGCCGATGGCAAGCAGGGCAATCAACAGGGAAGAACGAAAAAAGGGCAACAGCATGTCATCAGACTCCGAATCGGCTGCGACGAATTGTCGCATCGAGTCGCACGCAGAAAATTGACGCATATCACGCATAATTCGACCCCATGGCATCTCCCTTCTGTCCCACCGCCCATCCCGACCAGCTCAGCATCCTGCGCCGACTGGTCGCAAGCCGCTGGGCCGTGCTGTCGCTGACCACCCTGCTCGTCCTGATTGGCCCGGCCAGCCTCGACATTCCGATCAGCCAGCCGCCGCTCCTCGCCATCCTTGCCATCGCGCTGGTCATCAATACCCTGGTTGCCTGGCGGCTGCGTCAGGCAACCAGCGCGACGCCCATCGAACTGGTCAGCCAGTTGCTGTTCGACATTCTGGTCTTGAGCGCCCTGCTCTTTTTCTCCGGTGGCGCGACCAACCCGCTCGTTTCCCTGCTGCTGCCGCCGGTGGCGCTGGCTGCGCTGGCCCTGCCCGCACGCTGCGTGCTCCTGGTGGGCGGGGCAGCCCTGGGGGCCTATTCGGCGCTAATGCTCGTCTACCTGCCCCTGCCTTTGCCCGATGCCACCCGCGCCACCCGTCTTCACCTGGCCGGGATGTGGATCACCTTTGCCCTCTCGGCAAGCATGATTGCCTGGTTCGTCGTACGCATGACGCAGCAGCTCCGCGAACGCGACGCCGCCCTCGCTGCGGCGCGCGAACAGGCGCTGCGCGATGAGCGCGTCATGGCGATGGGCACCCTGGCGGCCGGCGCAGCACACGAACTGGGCACGCCCCTGGGCACCATGGCCCTGATCGCCGGCGAACTGGCCCACGATGCCCGGCAACTCGACCTGCCGGCGCAATGGCATGAGGATCTGGCACTCCTGCGGCAGCAGATCGGGGTCTGCAAGCAGATCATCACCGGGCTCTCTCGGCGAGCCGGCGCGGAACGCCTGGAAAACAGCCCGCGCCAGCATGTCGACCGCTGGATCGAACAGGTCCGCCAGCATTGGACGGCCATCCGCCCCCAAGCCGACAGCCGCTTGCTGATCCAGGGCGAGGGCGACATCCCGGAAATCACGGCCGACCCGCGCCTGGAGCAGGCCCTTCTCAATCTGCTCAACAACGCGGCCCAGGCCGCCGGCCCGGGCTGCATCGACATCGCCCTGAACTGGACCCGAGACAGCCTGCACATCGACATTCGGGACAGCGGTCCCGGTTTTCCGGCCACGGTGCTGGCCGGTGCAGGCCAGCAAGGCTTTGGCGCACACGCCCATGGCAGCGGAGTCGGCCTGATGCTGACCCGCAGCGCCCTCGAACAACTGGGCGGCAGCCTGAACCTGAGCAACCCGGACTCAGGCGGCGCCCTCGCCCGCATCACGCTTCCCCGCTTCCAGCCATGACCGAATCGACCCTGATCATCGACGACGATCCCGCCTTCAACGCCATCCTGGTCCGCACCCTGACCCGGCGGGGCTTTGCGGCCAGCGGCGTGCAGGACCCCGCTGCCGCGCTGGCAGCGGCACGGGCCCATCCCCCCGCCCGCGTCGTACTCGATCTCAATCTGGCCGGCCAATCCGGCCTTGCCCTGATTCAGCCTTTACTGGCCCTCAATCCGGATTGCCGCATCGTCGTCCTGACCGGCTACGCGAGCATCACCACCGCCGTCGATGCGATCAAGCTGGGCGCAGTGCAATATCTGGCCAAACCGGTGGAAATCGAAGCCATCCTCAATGCCTTCGACGACGAAGCCCCCCTGGACAGCAGCTTTGACACCCCGGATGAACCGCTCTCCGTGGATCGCCTGGAATGGGAACACATCCAGCGCGTCCTGGCTGAAAACGACGGCAACATCTCGGCCACGGCACGCGCCCTCAAGATGCACCGGCGCACCCTGCAGCGCAAACTCTCCAAACGACCGGCAAAAACATAGCCAGCGGGCGCATCGCAAAAGCGATGTCCGGCTGGCCATGGGGTGGCTGACCGTCCGACGGTCAACCCCTGAAAACAGGCAAAAATCAGTGGTGCTTGTGCTCCATCGGTGCTGCCGCCGGCGCCACCATCGGGCGCACGACCTTGGCCTCGACCACCTTGCTGCTGCCATCGTCAAAGCTCAAGGTGATCGGCACGCTGTCACCTTCCTTCATCGGCCCCTTGAGGTCGATCATCATGACATGCAGACCGCCCGGCTTGAGAACAGCCTCGCCCTTGGCCTTGATCTCGATGGCGGACACCGGACGCATCTTCATCACTCCGCCGTCGTTCAGGTGGGTATGCAGCTCGGTGATTTTGGACAGCGGATTATCCGCCTTGATGACCTTGAGATCCTTCGCCCCGGTGTTGCGGATCACCATGAAAGCGCCGGTCGCAGGGGCATTCGGGGGGGCCAGGCGAACATACGGTTCCTGCACGACCACATCATCGGCAGCAGCGGCCCAGGCGCCAGCAGCCACAAACAAGCCCGAGAGCAGAACAGACATCTTTTTCATCACAACAACTCCTTCAGGGGTGAATCAATAATTTGCGGATTTCAGCGACCACCACCTCCGGTGCTGCCGCATGCGGAATCCGGCCAACCAGCTTGCCATTCGGCGCCACCACCAGAGTTTCGGAGGTGTGATCAACTACGTAGCCGCTGCCGGCATCGGCGGGCTGGCGGGCATAAAACACACCATAACGCTTGGCCACATCGGCCAGGGTTTCCGGTGAGGCCGTCGCACCCAGGATGCCCGGGTCGAAAAAGGCGGCATATTCCTTCAGTCGGGCCGGGGTATCCCGTTCCGGATCGACCGAGATGAAGAGCGTCCGCACCTGCTGACGCTCTTCATCGGACAGCAGTTTCAGGCCGGCGGCGGTCGACATCAGGGAAGTCGGACAAATGTCCGGGCAATAGGTATAGCCGAAATACAGCAGCACGACCTTGCCCCGGAAATCATCCAGCGATATCGGGCCGTCTGCAGACTGCACGGTAAAGGCACCACCGGCGGGGCCTGCGGCAACGGGCAGAGGACGCTCCGGCGGCGCGGGGTGCCAGAACAGGGCCAGCCCCAGCACCAGCGCAGCCAGGAGGGCCGCAATCACGGCCAGCACGCGTTCTGACATGTCAGTGACCTCCACCGGAGAAACGATAAGGCACGGCGATGCTGGCCGTGGCCGTTTCGACCAGCACGGTGGCCTGCCAGTCCATCTCGCCGGTAATGCAGACCGGCAAACTCACTTCCGCAACATAGCGCCCATTGCCCTGACTCACGAGTTCAGGCCGATTCAGGCCCATGCTCATGCCGATCCCGGCAAAATCCACGGCCACCCGCTGCGCCGCAATGCCCTGCAGAAGCACTTGCACCTTAAACGGCTTGACCATGGGAATCGGCTGCACACTGCTGCTCAACTCGATGCTGCCACCGTCCTGCAGGCTGGCCTTGCACGCACCCCGATGCAACGAGCATCCGGGATCCGGCATGACCGTCACATCGGCCTTCGGCAAAAGCATGGGCGAAAGTTTGTAGCCGACGACCACGATCAAGGCGATCAGCAGGCCACCGATCAAGTCGGTCAGAAGTTTTTTATTCACGAAAAACGGCAGCAATACCGGGAAAACACGAAAGTCGCATTTTCGCCCATCCCGGCCAGACGAAATTAACAAACATCAATTCTTTCACAACCCATGCGGAATACAGTGTGCGGCAAATTGTCGCAGCCATGCATCAAAAGACTGCGGCAATGGGGGAAAGGAAGTATCCGCTTCTAACCATATGGGAGTGTTCAAATGAAGCATTTCGCAGTGAAAACCAGCGCCCTGCTCATCGCAGCCGGCCTGGCCGCCTCGGCCATGTCCGCCGAATCGCTGCAGGACGTCATGAAGCGTCGCGGCCTCAGCCAGCAGGATCTGCTCGCTGCCGCCAAGACCTACGTGCCGACCGGCAAGCGCGATGAATTCGTGGTCTTCAGCTCGGGTGGTCAGTCTGGCCAGATCATTGTGTATGGCATCCCGTCCATGCGCATCCTGAAGTACATCGGCGTCTTCACGCCGGAACCCTGGCAGGGTTATGGCTACGACGAGAACTCGCGTGCCGTGCTCAACCAAGGCAAGATCGACGGCAAGGAAATCACCTGGGGTGACACGCACCACCCGGCCATTTCCGAAACCCAGGGCAAGTATGACGGTCAGTTCCTGTTCATCAACGACAAGGCCAACCCGCGCCTGGCCGTGATCGACCTGCGCGACTTCGAAACCAAGCAGATCGTGGTCAACCCGATCTACAAGTCGGAACACGGTGGTGCCTTCGTCACGCCGAACACCGAATACGTGATCGAAGCCGCCCAGTACCCGGCCCCGCTGGAAAACAAGAAGTTCGTCCCGCTGGAAGAGATGAACGAGAAGTACCGCGGCGGTATCACCTACTGGAAGTTCGACCGCAAGGAAGGCCGCCTCAATCCGAAGGAATCCTTCTCCGTCGAAGCCCCCCCGTACTGGCAGGATCTCTCCGATGCCGGTAAAGGCCCGTCCGATGGCTGGTCCTTCACCAACTCCTTCTGCTCCGAGCGTTACGTTGGCGGTATCGAAAAAGGCCGTCCGCCGTACGAAGCCGGTTGTTCCGCCAAGGACACCGACTATCTGCACGTGATCAACTGGAAGAAAGCCGAAGAACTGGTCAAGGCCGGCAAGGCCAAGGTCGTCAACGGCCACAAGGTCCTGCCGCTGGACGTCGCCGCCAAGGAAGGCGTGCTCTTCCTGGTGCCGGAACCGAAGTCCCCGCACGGCGTGGACGTGACCCCGGACGGCAAGTTCATCATCGTTTCCGGCAAGCTGGATACGCACACCTCCGTCTACTCCTTCGAAAAGATTCAGGCCGCAGCCAAGTCCGGCAAGTTTGAATCCAAGGACCCGTACGGCGTGCCGGTCATCGGCCTCAAGGATGCGCTGGACAAGCAGGTTCAGCTCGGCCTCGGCCCCTTGCACACCCAGTACGACTCCAAGTCCTGTATCGCCTACACCTCGCTGTACGTCGATTCCCAGGTCGCCAAGTGGAACTACTGTGAAGGCAAGGTCGTGGACAAGATTTCCGTCCACTACAACATCGGCCATCTGATGGCCATGGAAGGCGACTCCGCCGATCCGAAGGGCCGTTACCTGGTCGCGCTGAACAAGCTGGCCATCGACCGCTTCGTCCCGGTTGGCCCGCTGCACCCGCAGAACCACCAGCTGATCGACATCTCGAACGACAAGATGCAACTGTTGTACGACATGCCGCTGCCGCTGGGCGAGCCGCACTACGCCGTCGCCATCGACGCCACCAAGCTGAAGCCGGGCGTCCGCTACAAGGTCGGTACCGATTCCCGTACGGACAAGCCGCACCCGGGCGCCGTCCGTGCCGGTGAAGAAGTCACCACCAAGAAGGGCAACAAGATCGAGGTCAAGGGCACCCTGATCCGTTCGCACATCACGCCGGAAACCATCGAGGCGGAAGTGGGCGACGAAATCACCGTCCACCTGACCAACCTCGAACGTGCTCAGGATGAAACCCACGGCTTCACCGTCTCGACTTACAACGTGCATGCCTCCGTCGAACCGGGCAAGACCGTGACCGTCAAGTTCAAGGCAGACAAGGAAGGCGTCTATCCGTACTACTGCACGGAATTCTGCTCTGCCCTGCACCTTGAAATGATGGGTTACCTGCTCGTCAAGCCGAAGGGCTGGAAACCGACCAAGACCGAAATGGCCAAGGCCAACTACACCGAAGCGGACTACAAGACCACGCTGAAGAAAGTTGCCGATACCCAGGCCGTCATCGACTCCGTCGTCGGTTACATCACCAGCGTCAACTTCAAGGACTTCCCGGATGTGGTGAACATGGTGGATGACGCCACCGACCAGCTGGGCAAGATCAAGGACGCCAAGGCCAAGCACGAAGCCGCAGCCGCCAAGAAGGACTGGGAACAGGCCAACCTGTGGGCTGAGCAAGTCTGGCAATACCAGGTCAAGGCAGCCGACCTCGGTCTGCGTGCCAAGACCTACCTTGAGCAGAACGGCGCCAAGAAGGTCAAGTAAATCGCCCGACAGTCTTGATCTGACTTAAGGCAATCATCGGGGAGCAGAGTCAATCTGCTCCCCGATTCACATTCAGGAGGGAAAAACCATGAAATATGTAATGTCTCTGCTCGCCGCCGCTGTGATTGCTGCACCGGCCATCGCCGCACCGGACGGCGCCACCCTTTACCAGGAAAAAACCTGCTGGTCCTGCCATGGCAAGGACGGCAAGAAGACCCTGACCCCGGCCTTCCCGAAGGTCGCGGGCCAGAACGCCGCCTACGCAGAACAGCAGATGAAGGACATCAAGAGCGGCGCCCGTAACAACGGCCAGACTGCTGCCATGAAGGGCGTCATGGAGTTGGTGAACGACGAAGAAATCAAGGCGCTGGCCGTCTATCTGTCCACGCTGAAATAAGTGAAACGCCCCACCAACCGGGGCTTATGACCCATATCAAGGAACACTGATATGCGTAATGAAACAATCTGCGCACGGTGTTCCGATACACCATCGTTCAAAGGAAAGCGAACATGAAAGCATCACTTCTGCTGGTCGGCCTGATGAGCGCCGGCATCGCCTTTGCGGGCCCCCCGGCACCGCATGCCGACGGGATCGAATCCAAAGGTTACAAATGGAATGCTGAGGGCGGTGAAAAATCCGAGGCACTGAAGCTCAAGGGCGACAAGAAGCGGGGCGAGGAAGCCTATGAAGTCTGCGGCGCCTGCCACCTGCCCTCCGGCGCCGGACGTCCGGACGGCACCTTCCCGCAGCTCGCCGGCCAGCACACTACCGTACTGATCAAGCAGATGGCCGACATCCGTGCCGGCACGCGCGACAACCCGACCATGTACCCGTTTGCCGCCACCCTGACCGATCCGCAGGAACTGGCCGATGCCGCCGCCTACATCGAAAGCCTGTGCATCCCGGTCGAGCACGGCAAGTATGAAGGTGCCGACGCCGCCATCAAGATCCAGCAGGGCAAGGAGCTGTATGAAAAGCAGTGCCTGGAATGCCACGGCAAGAACGGTGAAGGCCAGAAGGACAAGTTCTACCCGGTGATCGCCGGCCAGCACTACAAGTACCTGCTGCGTCAGATGACCGAAATTCGCGACGGTCACCGCCGCAATGCCAATCCGGACATGGTCAAGGTCATCAAGCCGTACACCAATGACCAGCTGATCGCCATCTCCGCCTACCAGTCCAGCCTCGTCATGCCGGGCAGCATGTGCAAGCCGAAGGCGGCCAAGAAGAAGTAAACGGTGTCATACCGACATTGAGCAGCATCGGGTTATCCGGCGACCGCATGGTCATCATCTCCCGCCGGATAACCCTCCCAGAAGTCGTCTGGACGTAACAAAAAAACAGAGAGCAGCATCATGAATAAAGAGAACAAGCTGATCAGCGGCCTGACCCTGATTTCCCTGATCTGCCTGATCGCCGCCTATTTCGCGCCGATCTGGTGGGTATCCCTGACCGCCCCGAACTACCCTGCGGATGCTTTCCCGGACGGGATTCGCATCCATTTCCACTTTGATGGCGTCTATAACGGCTGTAAAGCTGCAGGCAAAGGCACCCGGATGGCCAATGAGATCATCCAGAAGGACCTCGCTCACGACGACGAACGCTACAACCCCATCCTCGACGCCCAGAAAAACGTGGACAAGGGGGCCGAAGGTCTGGATTGCGTTCATGAAATGAACACCATCAACCACTACGTCGGCATGTTCCCGATCGCCACCGGCGCACCGGTCGAAAAACCGCTGGCCAAGTTCTTCTTCGGTTTCTTCGCCGTGATGATGGTGGCCTTCGCCATGACCGCGAAAAAAGCCCGTCTGGCCACGTTGACCGCCGGCTTCGCTGCCGTCGCCGTCTGGATGGTGGTCGATCAATTCGTG
The DNA here is from genome assembly GCF_039649255.1 of Dechloromonas sp. ZS-1. Taxonomy (NCBI): domain Bacteria; kingdom Pseudomonadati; phylum Pseudomonadota; class Betaproteobacteria; order Rhodocyclales; family Azonexaceae; genus Dechloromonas; species Dechloromonas sp. ZS-1. The sequence continues at coordinate 403,610 of NZ_JBDIYD010000002.1, forward strand.
CTCGGCCATCTTGAAAGCCACGTCCAGCACTACATGCAGGAAGCCGGTGCTTTCTTCAAGGAGCCGGAAAAGATCAAGATCTGGGGCGACAACGTTCGACAGGTATCCATGCTGGTCATCATCGGTTTGATCGCAGCCATGGGCATTGTGATTGCCGGCGTTGCCAAGATTCGCAATTTCCAGCTCGTCCTCGCGCTGGTCCCGGCCTTGCTGCCCGTTTTCTTTGTCATCACCTACGCCGGCTGGCTCTGGTTCTTCGGTCACAACCTCCACCCGTGGGGCGCCTTCACGGTCAAGCCGTTCATGCCCACCGTATTCGGTGAGGGCAAGGTGGCGCAGTTCTCGACCTTCTCCTACCCGTACTGGGGCTACGGCCTCCTGCTGATCATCTTTGCCTGCCTGATGCTCGCCCTGCTGCTGCGTCGCAAGCAACTGCGTGACGGCCAGGCGGAGTAAGTCATGGCGGTGCTCAGACCACTGGCCGGCTTGCTCCTGGCAACCGCCCTGCTTTCCGTCATCACGGTCGGCAAGAGCGAACAGCAGGTGCCGGCCGGCATGGGGGCCCGCGCCGACGTGGATCGCCCGAAGCCCCAATACATGCTGCATGAGCGCGCCCCCCGCGTGCATGGTCTGAAACCCTTTCAGGAACTGGTGGACAAGGCACCGGCCGGTTCGGTCCTGCGTCCGCCCCCCGGCGCCTATGCCGGCCCGGTCAGCATCGACAAGCCGCTGACCATCGAAGGTGGCGGCCAGGTCACGATCGATGCCGGCGACAAAGGCACGGTCATGGTCGTCAATGCCGACCACACCACCCTGCGTGGCCTGCACCTCACCGGCTCGGGCGACTCGCACGATACGGACGACTCCTGCCTGGATGTCCGGGGCAACCACAACACGCTGGAAAACCTGAAGCTCGACAATTGCCTCTTTGGCATCGACCTCAAGCAAACCAACCACAGCGTCCTGCGCGGCAACAGCGTGCGCTCCAAGGACCGCGAACTGGGCGTGCGCGGCGACGGCCTCCGCCTCTGGTACAGCCATGACAACCTGATCGAGCAGAACGAAATCATCGACTCGCGCGACATGGTGGCCTGGTACTCCCACCGCAACACCTTCCGCAACAACCTCGGCAAGCGCAGCCGCTATTCCATCCACTTCATGTTCGCCAACGAGAACATCGTGGAAGGCAACCGCTTCTACGACAACGCAGTCGGTGTCTACTTCATGTACACCGAAGGCGGCGCGGCCCGCAACAACGTGATTTCGCACGCCACCGGCGCCGCGGGCATGGGGATCGGTTTCAAGGAATCGTCCGGCACCATCGTGGAAGGCAACGAGATCGTCTATTGCGCCATCGGCATCGGCTCCGACCTCTCGCCCTTCCAGCCGGACTCGACCGTCGAGATCCGGCATAACCGCTTTGCCTTCAACGGGATCGGCATCCTGTTCAACAGCGAAGTGGGCGGCAACCGGATGGTCGACAACATTTTCGAGGGCAATCTCACCCAGGTCGCCTATGGCGGGCGCAGCGGTTCGGCAGCCAAGAATTTCTGGGAAGGCAACTTCTGGGACGATTACCTCGGCTTTGACCGTAACAAGGACGGCATTGGCGACCAGAAACACGAACTGATGGCCTACGCCGACCAGATCTGGATGGAAATGCCGGTCGCCCGCTTTTTCCGCAGCTCGCCGGTCATGGAACTGCTCGATTTTCTGGAGCGTCTGGCCCCCTTCTCCGCCCCGGACCAGATCCTGGTCGATGAAAAACCGCGTTTTGCCAAACCCGTCCAGGGAGGCATGTCATGAGCGACACCGAATCAACACCCAAACCGGCCAAAAAGCCGGGCACCTCGATCGAGAAGCGCCAGAAAGCCCGCCGGAAATTCCTGCAATCGGTCGGGTTGACCGTCGGCATGGTCGGCATCTCGATGCTCGGCTACCTGCCGGTGGCCAACGCCCGCCAGCATCGCCTGCGCCCCCCTGGCGCGCTCAATGAAGCCGACTTTCTGTCTTCCTGCATCAAATGCGGCCAGTGCGTCCAGGTCTGCCCCGTGCAGGCCATCAAGCTCGCCGACCTGACCGACGGCTTTGGCGTTGGCGTCCCCTACATCGATGCACGCCAGCAGGCCTGCGATTTTTCCTGCGATGCCGTGCAATGCATCCTGGCCTGCCCGACCGGTGCCCTGACCTATCACAAGCCGGATTTCCTCGGCATCCGTGACGGAGCCCCGCTGGCTGCCGCGCCCATCCTGAAAGCCAAGGAAAAAGATGCCGAGCCAACCCTGAACCTCAAGGAGCGCATCGGCGTCGCCCGCCTGGCCGAACCGGCAGCCTGCCTCGCCGTCCAGGGGAAAGGCCTCAAAGGGACCGCCCGGACAGGCAATTTCCACGGAAAACTGCGTTATATGGACGTCGACCGCTGGAAACCGATCCCGGTCAACGATCACCCCTACGATCTCCCGCTCTGCGACCTCTGTGTCCGCGAATGTCCGGTCAAAGGCGCCATCGAGCTCCGTCCGCTCAAGGCCGAGGATGGCAGCACGCGCATGACCCCGGTCGTGCTGGAGCCCTGCGTCGGCTGCGGCGTCTGCGAAATGGTCTGCCCGGCCGAACCGGCGGCCATCGTGGTCGATGCCCAGGCCGTCTGGAAGGAAGCCGCACGATGAGCCGCTTTACCGAACTGTTCATGGGCATGCTGGGGGCCGCCCCGAAAAAGCCCGCCCAGGTGAATCCTGCCGTCCAGCAGATCATGGTGCTGAAATATCAGGACAAAGATCGCTACATCAAGGAAAAACTGCACGCCCGCGCCCACCACGCGGTCAGCCACAAATGGCGCAACCGCCGCTGGGCAGTGCTGGCGGCGGTCAACCTGCTGTTTGTGCTCAGTTTCTGGCTGGACATTCAGATGCTGGAAGGCTCGCTCACGGCCTCCCGCTTCGTCGGTTTCCACCTGATTGACCTCAATTCAGCCCTGCAGGTCATGCTGGCGCACAAGCACATCATCGTAAACCTCTTCATCGGCACCTTCACGGTGTTCCTGCTCTGGGTGCTGCTCGGTGGCCGCTCCTTCTGCTCCTGGGTCTGCCCCTATCACCTGCTCTCGGAATGGACCGAAAAGCTGCATCTGAAGCTGGTCGAGAAAAAGTGGGTGACCGACCATGAATTCCACCGCGGTACGCGGACGGCCTTCTGGCTCCTCTTCGGTCTGATGTCCATCGTCACCGGCTACACCGTCTTTGAAACCCTGTCGCCGACCGGCATCCTGTCCCGCGCCCTGATTTACGGCCCGGGTCTGGCGCTAGGCTGGGTTTTTCTGCTGCTGGCCTTTGAAGTCGTCTGGTCGCGCCGCGCCTGGTGCCGCTACGTCTGCCCGATCGGCCTGACTTACGGTGTGGTCGGCGCCATTTCACCGATGCAGGTGACGTACAAGGTCGAGCACTGCTTCCACGAGGGTGACTGCCGCAAGGTCTGCCTCGTGCCGCATGTGCTGGATGTCACGATCAAGGGCCGGGCGAGCGAGGAAAACATGGGGCTCGGTCCGGATTGCACGCGCTGCGGCCTGTGTATCGACACCTGCCCGACGGGCGCCTTGACCTACGAGGTCAAAGGTCTCTCCAAACTGCTCTGATCGAGTCACCTCGGGCCGCCTCGCCCTATCTCGCGCCCACGCACGCCGCACCGGCTGACCGGTACGGCGTGCTGTTTTTTTGATCGAGATTCAACGTTGCGTAAAACCGCCTCCCTATAATCGGCAGTCATGATCCAGTTCAAAAACATTGCCAAGACCTTCCGCAAAGCCCGTGTACTCAACGGGATCGATCTCGAGATCGGGATCGGCGAGCGGGTCGCCCTGATCGGCTCCAACGGTGCCGGCAAAACCACACTGATCCGCTGCCTGCTCGGTGAATACACACATGATGGCGAGGTTCGCATTGCCGGGCTTGATCCGCGCGAGCATCGCACCGAAGTATTGGGCAAGATCGGCTTTGTGCCGCAATTGCCGCCACCGCTCAAAATGCCGGTCGGCCAGCTGATCGACTTTTCCGCCTCGCTGTGCGGGACCGATCCGGCCCGCATCCACGCCATCGCCGAGCGCCTCGGCCTCGACGTGGCGAGCATCCTGACCCGCCAGTTCGTCCGCCTCTCCGGCGGCATGAAGCAAAAGCTCCTGATCGCCATTGCCCTCGGCCGCGATGCGCAGGTGCTGATCATGGATGAACCGGCAGCCAACCTCGATCCGGAAGCGCGCAAGATTTTCTTCGACCTGCTCGCCGAGCGTCAGGAGAACGTCACCATGATCATTTCCAGCCACCGGCTGGACGAGGTCTCGGCGCTGGTCAATCGCGTCATCGAAATGGACATGGGCCAGGTGGTCCTCGACGACCGCGTCGCCGACGATGTCTCACTGTCCGGGCAAATTGCCTGCCGTATCGTGATCAAGCGCGAAGAGCCGGCCTTCACCAAGGCCATCGAAGCCTGGCAGTTCAGCCGCTCGGCGGACGGGCTGGTCTGGGAAGGCGAGATCGCCGGACCGGATCGCCTGCGCTTCCACGGCATGGTGGCCCGCTACATTGCGCTGGTGGCCGACATCTCGATGCAGGAAGCCTGAGATGTGCCAGCCGGCCCGTCGCCATTTTCTGCGCCAAATCAGCGCCACAGGCCTCGCACTGACGCCGCTGGCCGCCCTCCTCTCTGCCTGCGGAAAATCCGGCTTGCCGGAGGGCATGGCCGCCTTCCATCTGGATCGCGATGTCTGTCCGCGCTGCCGCATGGTCATTTCCGACCGGCGCTTTGTCGTCCAGCTGCGCGGTGGCCCGAAGCAGGAAGCCTTCACGTTTGACGATATCGGCTGCATGACCTTCTGGATCAAGGAACACCGTGATACGCACGCCTGGGCGGATGCACCGGAGACCCGGATGTGGGTGGCCGACAGCCGCAACAACGGTCAGGAGATCACCTGGCTCGACCCGCGCCGCGCCCAGTTCGTCACGCGCACCTCGCCCATGGGTTACAACTTCGGGGCCGTCGCCTATCCGGAAATGGGCAGCCTCGATTTCACAAGCATGCGCCAGCACGTGCTGGCCAAAGGAAAGTAAATGAAGCAACTGTGGCTCACCGCCAAGCTCGACATCGTCGAATCCATGCGCGCCCGCTGGTTCCAGATCTACACCCTGGTCTTTGGCGGCATCGTCGCCCTGCTCTTCCTGTTCGGCCTGACCGAATCGCGCGTGCTCGGCTTCATCGGCCTGTCTCGCCTGCTGGTCACCTACATCCAGCTGACCATGGCCATCCTGCCGATCTTCGTGCTCATCACCACGGTCCGCTCGGTGGCCGGCGACCGCGAAGCCGGTGTCTTCGAATACCTGCTGTCGCTGCCGGTCGGCCTCGGTGCCTGGTTCTGGGGCAAGATTGTCGGTCGCTACATTGTCGTTTTTGCGCCGGTTTTCCTCGCCATGCTCGGCGCCGTCGGCTGGGCCAGCATTCAGGACATCGAAGTGCCGTGGGGCATGTTCGGCTATTACACCGGCCTGCTCGCCGTGATGGCCCTCTGCTTTCTGGGTATCGGCATGCTCATCTCCGCCGTCGCCCGCAGCACCGACATGGCCCAAGGTGCCGCCTTCCTGGTCTGGCTCACCCTGCTGCTGTTTCTGGATCTGATCCTGCTCGGCGTAATGATCCAGGGTAAGGTGACGCCCGAAGTGGCCGTCGGCATCGCCCTGGCCAATCCGCTGCAGGTCTTCCGGACCGCCGCCCTCGCCCTGTTCGACCCGCAGCTGATCGTGCTCGGGCCCTCGGCTTACGTCATTCTGGATACCTTCGGTGCCGCCGGGTATCGCGTCTTCGCCCTGGTGTATCCAGCTGTACTCGGCCTGCTCAGTGCTACCATCGGGTACGTTCTGTTCCGCCGGGGTGACCTGCCTTGATTCAGCCTTTTGCCCGCTTCGCCAGCGCCGTCGTTTTGACCGTTTTTTCGACGTTGACCGTCGCCCAGCAGATCAGCTCCGATCCGCTGTTCGCCAGCACACTCAACGATCTCGACGACAAACCGGTAGCGCTGGCGCGTTACAAGGGCAAGCCCCTGATCGTGAATTTCTGGGCCCGCTGGTGTGGCCCCTGCCGAGCAGAAATTCCCGAACTGATCAAAGTCCGCCAGGCCCACAAAGGCAAACTGGAAGTCCTCGGCATCGGTCTTGAGGACAAGGCCGAACCGGCCAAGGAATTCGCCAAGGCCTACGACATGGACTACCCGGTTTTTGTCGCCAAAGACAAAGGCATTCCCCTGATGCAAGCCCTCGGCAACAGCAAGGGTGGCCTGCCGTACACCTTGTTCATCGACCGCCACGGTCAGGTGATCGGGCAAAAAATGGGACTCGTGCGCAAAGCCGATCTCGACGCCCATCTCGAGGCTCTGCTCGCCCGCTAAATTCGGCACAAGCCCCCCGCCGCTACGCGAGCGCAAATAGGGGGCAGCACAATCAGGAAACGTGCACTGGCATGGCCATACAAGGCATTGGGCAGTCAGCCGATGTCACGGCCTGTCGCACCCCCAACCTTCCCGCTACGGCTACCCAGGCATGCTAACCAAGGCATCAACCTAATGTCATTTTTATGATTTTGGACTAAACTGACCAAGGGTCTTGATGCCCTTTCCTCCAGATTGCCGAGGCCCACTTCCGAGAGGCTTACCCATGAACCAGCATGCCCCGGCCACCCTGGCGGACGTCCATCTCCGGTTTGAAAACGCCCCAACACATCGCCTGAGTCACCTCGATCCAGGCATCGAGGCCTTGCTGGGCTATGCCCCCCGGTACTTTCTTGAGGGGGATCTGACGCTGCACGATTGCCTGCATGCCGACGACCGCCAGCCCTGGGAAAAACACCTCGATCAGCCGGAGACATCCGGCCATGCCCCCCTGACACTGCGCTTTCGCCATCAGGACCAGAAAATCCGTTGCCTGCGCGTCAGCATCCGGGCTGAGGGCAATACGCGTCTCGTCGTACTGCAGGATGTACGACAACTGGCGGCCACCGGGCCTGAGCTGCCGGATTTTTTCGTGGCCATGCTCGAAAACTCGGACGACTACATCTATGTGAAGGATCGCAACCACGTGTTCACGGCCGCCAGCCAACGTCTGACGGAACTGACGCCGGGTTACGATCATTGGTCAGACCTGATTGGCCTGACCGATTACGATGTTTTTCCGGAAGACTATGCCGATCATTACTATCGCCTTGAACAGGCTGTCTTCGCCGGCGAAGCCGTCGCCCGCGAACAGCAACGGACCATCGACCGGGCAGGCCGCGCCGGCTGGGTCGACAATCGCAAATATCCGATCCACGACCCGCATGGCGTGATCATCGGGTTGTTCGGCATTGCCCGCGATATTTCGGCCACCTGCGCCCTCGAAGCGGCGCTGAGCGAATCCGAACGGCGTTACCGTACGCTAGCCAATGGCAGCTTTGATGGTGTTGCCGTCTCGGAGGCAGGACGTTACACGGATGTGAATGCACAACTCTGCGACCTGCTCGGCTACACGCGGGCGCAGTTGATCGGACGCCCGATTGCCGACACCCTCGCACCGGACTGTCGTGAACGCGTCATCGAGCGACTTGCACGCGGAGAAGACAGCCGGATGGAATGTCAGATGCTGCGCAGCGACGGCAAGGCCATTCTGGTCGAAGCCCACGGGCAGAGTTTTACCCACGACGACAAGGTCATCCGCGTCACCGCCATCCACGACATCACGGAACAACGCAGCAATGAACACGCCTTGCGCCGTCAGGCCGAGCAACTGCGGGCGATGTTCGACCAACATACCTCGGTGATGCTCCTGATTGGCGCCGCCAGCGGCAACATTCTCGAAGCCAATCAGGCTGCCGCACGCTTCTATGGCTATTCGATCGGGACCTTGTCCAGGATGAATATCCGGGACATCAATATTCTCCCGAGCAGCGATGTCGATCAGGCCATTCAATCTGCACGCCAAGCGGAACGGGATTTTTTTGTTTTTCCTCATCGATTGGCGGACGGGCAAATCCGGACGGTGGAGGTCCGCGCCTCCCGCATCGAAGATGAACGCGAACCCGCCCTGTTTTCCATCATCACGGACATCACCGAACGCGTTGAGGCCGAAGCCGCGCTCCAGGCCAGCGAACTGCGTTTCCGAAAGCTCTTCGATGATGCGGAATCACTCGCGATCCAGGGCTACGCTTCCGACGGCACGGTGCGCTACTGGAACAAGGCAAGCACCGCCCTCTACGGATACAGCGAAGCGGAAGCCATCGGGGGGCGTCTGTACGACCTGATCATTCCGCCGGAAATCCGTCCCATGGTCGAGCGGGACGTTCGGGAGATGTTTGAAAACAACCATCGGATTCCCTCCGGTCGACTGCTCCTGATGCACAAAAACGGGCATCGGATTCCGGTATTTTCCAGCCACACCAAGGTTGCCGCCCCCGGCCAGCCCGCCCTGCTCTACTGCATGGATCTGGACCTTTCCGAACTGGAGGCCGCCGAAGGCAATGTTCGCAAACTCTCGGAAGCGGTTGCCCAGAATCCGAACGGTATCCTGATTACCGACCCGGGCGGGCTCATCGAATACGCCAATCAGGCTTTCATGGATTTAACCGGTTACGCCGCCAACGAAATCATCGGCAAGCCGGCCAGACGCTTTGGCGAAGGCCTCAATCCGGATAATCTGAGCCAAGGCATCGAAGCCTGTCTGCGACAAGGAGAGGTCTGGTGTGGCGAACTGGATTACCGACGCAAGGATGAACAACGCCGTTGCATGCGGGTGCATATTGCGCCGATCCGCGAACGTGACGGGGAAATCACCCACTGCGTGCTCATCCACGACGACATCACGGAACGCAAGCAGGATGCGGCAGAACTGGAACGGCATCGTCAGCATCTGGAAGACCTACTCAAGGAACGCAGCGGCGACCTGATTCGCGCCCGCGACGCCGCCGAAGCGGCTTCCCGCGCCAAGAGTGCCTTCCTGGCCAACATGAGCCATGAATTGCGGACACCGCTCAACGCCATCATGGGCATGAACGAACTGGCCCTGCGCCGCGCGACCGATACCCGCCAGATGGATTACCTGCACAAAAGTGCGCAGGCCTCGCAGCATCTGCTGGAGGTGATCTCGGACATCCTCGATATTGCCAAGATCGAGTCGGAAAAATTTGAACTGGAAACCAAGCCTTTCAGGATTGGTGACGTGGTGGATCGCAGTTGCAGCATGCTGGCCCAGAACGCCCGTGACAAAGGGCTGCGCTTCGAAAGCCGCCTTGATCCACGACTTGCCGAACAGCTGCTTGAAGGTGATCCGCTACGGCTGGGGCAAGTCCTGATCAACCTGCTCGGTAACGCCATCAAATTCACCCAGACGGGATTCATCAAACTGGATGTCAGCCTGGAGTCGGAAACCGCACACAATATCTGCGCCTTTTTCACGGTGCGCGACAGCGGAATCGGCATCCCAAAAGGAGAACAGAGTCGGCTGTTCAACGCATTCGAGCAACTCGACAACTCGATGGCCCGACGTTATGGCGGAGCAGGACTGGGCCTGGCGATCAGTCGCCGTCTGGTCAGCATGATGGGGGGCGACATCGCCATCCACAGCACCCCCGGTCAAGGCAGTCAGTTTTCCTTCACAGCCCGGTTCGACAAGGCACGTCTGGGCACCGTGTGCGAGCAGCCGAGCAGCATCGCGCCCGAACACCGTCTGCGCCAGGCCTGTACAGGCAAACATATCCTGGTCGCAGAAGACGAGCCGATCAATCAGGAGGTCATCACCACACTGCTGAATGAAGCCGGACTCAGCACCGATCTGGCTGAAGATGGCGAACAGGCGGTATTGAAAGCTGCACGTAGCGCATACGACCTGATTCTGCTCGATCTGCAAATGCCGCGACTGAACGGACTGGAAGCCGCGCAGGCCATCCGCCACCTGCCGCAGCATGCGCATACGCCGATTGTGGCCATGACCGCCAACGCGTTCGATGAAGACAAACAGCGTTGCCTGAATGCGGGGATGGATGATTTCATCAGCAAACCGGTCGATCCGCAGCATCTCTTTGCCCGCCTGCTGGCCTGGCTGGACGAAAAACGCTGAATCAGGCGGGCTGAAAAGCAAAAAGGGAAAGCACACTGTGCTTTCCCTTTTTAACTTGGAGCGGGAGACGAGTCTCGAACTCGCGACCTCAACCTTGGCAAGGTTGCGCTCTACCAACTGAGCTACTCCCGCAAAACTTTGGAGGCGCGAGCCGGAGTCGAACCGACCTACACGGATTTGCAATCCGGTGCATAACCGCTTTGCTATCGCGCCGTACCTTGATCTTGCGTACTACATGAAACCTGATCTGCCGATCAAGCCCCAGAAAACCTGGAGCGGGAGACGAGTCTCGAACTCGCGACCTCAACCTTGGCAAGGTTGCGCTCTACCAACTGAGCTACTCCCGCGTCGAACAGAGCGCGCATTATAGACGAGCCCTAAATCTTGTCAACACCCCATCTTCACTTTTCTGCGCTGCGACGGGCAATCTCGGGCCAGGCCATGCGCAGGTAGTAGCCCATGGACCACAGGGTCAACAAGGCAGCCACCCAGATCAATCCCCCGCCCAGCTGCGCCATATCCATCCCCCACAGCGGCTGGTAGTAGAGCAACATGGGAATGGCGACCATTTGCGCCGCCGTCTTGACCTTGCCCAGCATGGAGACCGCCACGCTCTTCGAGGCACCGATCTTGGCCATCCATTCGCGCAGCGCGGAAATCGTGATCTCCCGCCCGATGATGATCATCGCGATGATGGCGTCTGTCCGCCCCAACTGCACCAGCACGATCAGGGCAGCAGCGACCATCAGCTTGTCGGCCACCGGGTCCAGAAATGCGCCGAAGGCCGAGGTCTGGTTCCAGCGCCGGGCCAGATAGCCATCCGCCCAATCCGTGAAGCCAGCCGCCATGAAGAGCACGGTGGCAAACAGGTCGCGCTCGAGGGGCGTCGCCCAGGCTGCCGGCAGGTAGTACACCGCAATGAGCAGCGGAATGGCGACGATGCGCAGCCAGGTCAGCAGGATGGGCAGATTGAAAGGCATGAACTCAATGCAAGGCAGCGTGAATCTTTTCGGCCAAGTCGCGGCCGATCCCGGGAACATCCATCAATTGCTCGATGGTCGCCGCCTTGACCCCGGCCAACCCGCCAAAGCGGGCCACCAGCGCCTTGCGCTTGACCGCCCCGACACCCGGCAGGGATTCCAGCGTCGAGGTCTTGCGCGCCTTGCCAAGCCGGGCGCGCTGGCCGGTGATGGCAAAACGGTGAGCCTCATCGCGGATTTCCTGGATCAGGAGCAGGGCCGGATGTTCCGGTGACAATTGTAGCGGCTCGCGCCCATCTGGGAAAACCAGCGTTTCGAGCCCGGGCTTGCGCCCTTCTCCCTTGGCCACGCCGAGCATGGGCAGATGGCTCAAGCCAAGCTCTTCAAGCGCGGCAAACGCGGAAGCGACCTGCCCCTTGCCGCCGTCGATCAGAATCAGGTCGGGCGCCACGCCCTCGCCGCCGGCCAGGGCGTCGTAGCGTCGGCTGACAGCCTGCCGCATCGCGGCATAGTCGTCACCCGGCGTGATGTCGCGGATATTGAAGCGCCGGTAATCCGAGCGCTTCATGCCGCCGCCGTGATACACCACGCAGGACGCCTGCGTCGCCTCACCCTGCGTATGGCTGATATCGAAGCATTCAATACGGTCGACCGGCTCCGCGAGCCCCAATGCGGCTTGCAGGGCAGCCAGGCGCTGGGTCTGCTGGGCCGAGGCCTGGTTGCGCGCAAGGATGGCCAGACGGGCGTTCTGCAACGCCATCTCGACCCAGGCCTTGTGCAACTGCGAGCGCGCCTCGAACACCGGCACGGGACGCCCGGCCAGTTCGGCCAGCATGGCTTCGGTCTCACCGGCCTCGTCTTCGCTGGGCGCGGGCGATACCAGCAGGCGCGCTGGGGCCGGATGCTGGGCGTAATGCTGGCGCAGGAAGGCACTCAGCGCATCGCCGGCGGTCGACTCGCCGGCATTGCTCGGAAACAAGGGACGATCGCCCAGATGACGCCCGCCACGCACCATCGCCAGATTGACGCAGACTTGCCCGCTCTCGCGCAGGGCGACGACGACATCGACATCTTCGCCCTTGCTGCTGGAGACAAACTGTTTTTCCTGCACCTGATGCAGGGACTGGATCTGATCGCGAAACACCGCCGCCTGCTCGAAGGCAAGGCTGGCCGAGGCCGCCTCCATCGAAGCAGTCAGGCGGCGGATCACTTCCTGCTGCTTGCCGAGCAGGAACATGGCGGCCAGTTGCACATCCGCCGCGTAATCCGCGGGCGTGATCAAATCGACACACGGGCCGCTGCAACGCTTGATCTGATAGAGCAGGCAGGGCCGCGAGCGATTGGCGAACACCGTGTCCTCGCAGGTGCGCAGGCGGAACATCTTCTGCAACAGATGCATGCTGTCGCGCACCGCCCATGAAGAAGGATAGGGGCCGAAATAATCCGCCCGACGATCCGGATTGCCGCGAAAGAAGCCCAGTTTCGGGTAATCGCCGCGCGTCAGCACGATGTAGGGGTAAGACTTGTCGTCGCGAAAGAGGATGTTGTAACGCGGCGCCAGCGACTTGATCAGGTTGTTTTCAAGAAGCAGCGCCTCGGCCTCGGTACGCGTCGCCGTCGTCTCGATGTGCGCGATCTGGCCCACCATGTGCGCGATGCGCGGGCTCGGCAGGTTTTCCCGGAAGTAGGAGCTGACCCGCTTCTTGAGGTTTTTGGCCTTGCCCACGTAGAGCACGCTGCCATCCTCACCCAGCATGCGATAGACGCCGGGCAACTCGGTCAGCGTGGCAAGAAAGGCCTTGGCGTCAAACATGGCGGATTCCGACGGTCGACCGCCCTCAGGCCAGCAAATCCACCACACCGGCAAACACCGCTTCGAAACTCTCGCGAGTCAGGCGGCCGGTCCGCCAGTTATAGCCGCTGCAGTGGTAGCTGGCGACCAGATGGCGGCCATCCGGCAGGCGATGCACGATGTTGTGGCCGAATGCGTAATCCTTGACCTTGAGCCCCAGTGCCTTCAGCACCGCCTGATGCGCAATCGCACCGAGCACCACGATCACTTGCAGGTGCGACATCGCGGCCAGTTCGCGCGCCAGATGGCCGTTGCACTGGCGAATTTCGGCCGGCGTCGGCTTGTTGGCCGGCGGCAGGCAACGCACGGCATTGGTGATCCGGCAATCGCTGAGCGTCATCGCCGGATTGGCCCACTTGTCCGCCCCCAGGGGCTCGGATGCACTGGCGAAACCAAAGCGGTGCAAGGCGGGATAGAGCAGCTCGCCCGCCACGTCGCCCGTAAAGGGCCGACCGGTGCGGTTCGCCCCTTTTTCGCCGGGCCCCAGGCCAACCACCAGCAAGCGCGCATCCAGGCTGCCGAATGCCGGCACCGGTAGGGCGTGCCAGTCAGGATCGCGGCGCCGGATCATGGCCAGGTGCTCAGCCAGGCGCGGACAATCCGTACAGGTGGTGGGATCGGAAAAAGCGGTCGGTGAATTCGGGGCAGTCATGGGGCGCGATGGTAGCATGGCGCCCCATGCAGCCTACCTGGGACCTCTTCTGCCGCGTCATCGACAACTACGGCGACATCGGCGTCTGCTGGCGGCTCGCCCGGCAACTCGCCGGCGAGCACGGCCTGCGCGTACGCCTCTGGGTCGACGACCTGAACAGCCTCCGCCCGCTCCTGCCGGAAACCGATCCCAGCCTGGATCAGCAACAGCAGGCGGGCGTGGACATTCGTCACTGGCGGGCCGACAGCACCTTCGACCGCGCCGCCGATGTGGTCATCGAAGCCTTTGCCTGCGACCTGCCGCCCGCCTATCTGGCCGCCATGGCAGCCAGGGCGCAGCCGCCGCGCTGGATCAACCTCGAATACCTGACCGCGGAAAGCTGGGCCGAGTCCTGCCACGGCATGGCCTCGCCCCACCCCAGCCTGCCGCTGGTCAAGCATTTCTTTTTCCCCGGTTTCACGCCGTCGACCGGCGGACTCTTGCGTGAAGCGGCGCTCCCGATCGCCCCACCCCGGCCCCGACGGTCAACGCTCGAAATGAGCCTGTTTTGCTACGAGACGGCGCCCATGGCGGCCCTGATCGCCACCCTGGCCGACGCGCCCGGACCGATCCGCTGCCACGTGCCGCCGGGCAAACCCCTGGCCGCCGTCCGCGCCCACCTGCGCGGAGAAGGTCCGTGGCAAGTCGGCCAACTCACGCTGCTGCCGCTGCCTTTCCTGCCGCTCGACGCCTACGACACGCTGCTGCAAAACTGCGACCTCAACTTCATCCGAGGCGAAGACTCCTTTGTCCGCGCCCAGTGGGCCGGTCGCCCTTTTGTCTGGCACATCTACAAGCAGGATGACAACGCGCACCTCGACAAGCTCGACGCCTTTCTGACGCAGTACACGCGCCCCCTGCCCGAGGCGGCGGCCGCCTGCCTGATCGACCTGCATCACGCCTGGAACGACCAGGGCGATCTGCGCACGCCGCTGCGCGCCTACCTGGAAAACCTGCCCGCATTCAGCACGCATGCAACAGCCTGGGCAAAAGCGCAGGCGGCACAGCCCGATCTCGCCACCCGCCTCGTCAATTTTTGCGCACCAAGGGTATAATTGAACGTTTTTCTTTCTCAGCTTTTGGATATTCCCACATGAAGACCGCTCAGGAACTCCGCTCCGGTAACGTGATCATGGTCGGCACCGAGCCGCTCGTGGTTCAGAAGACCGAATACAACAAGTCCGGCCGCAACGCTGCCGTCGTCAAGATGAAGCTCAAGAACCTGTTGAGCGGCAACCCGTCCGAAGCCATCTACAAGGCCGACGACAAGTTCGAAGTCGTCATCCTGGACAAGAAGGAAGTGACCTACTCCTACTTCGCCGACCCGATGTACGTCTTCATGGACGCCGAGTACAACCAGTACGAAGTCGAAGCCGAAAACATGGTCGACGCACTGAAGTACCTGGAAGCCGACATGCCGTGCGAAGTCGTGTTCTACAACGGCAAGGCCATCTCCGTCGAACTGCCGACCAGCGTCGTGCGTGAAGTCATTTACACCGAGCCGGCCGTCAAGGGCGACACCTCGGGCAAGGTCATGAAGCCGGCCAAGATTTCCACCGGTTTCGAACTGCCGGTGCCGGCCTTCGTCAGCATTGGCGACAAGATCGAAATCGACACCCGTACCGACGAATACCGCAGCCGCAGCAAGTAATTCGCCGCGACGCAGACAAAAACGGGCAGCCTGGCTGCCCGTTTTGCTTTCCGCCCCTCCCCTCCGCCCCTCAGGAGCCTCCATGCGCTTTGACCCGAAATACGCCAACCTGCTTTTCGGCACCATGCTCTCGGGCATCATGGTCAGCGTGGTGTCTGCGGCTGTCCTGCTGATCAACCAGGGCCTGACACCCGACTTCCTGTCACGCTGGCTGAAGAGTTTCCTGTCCACCTGGCCGATTGCCTTGCCGACCGTTCTGGTCGTCGCTCCCCGTGTTCGCCGCCTCGTGAATTGGCTGACCCGCGCCTGATCCGGCAAATAATCTGCAGCCGGCCTGCGACACGTTTCATCACTGAAACATTTTTCTGCCAAAATTCAGGTTTACTCAAACCCACCCACCGGATTCACCATGACCTACACAGTTTTCGTCGACGGGCAGGAAGGCACGACCGGCCTGCAGATCAATGAATACCTGGCCCAGCGCAGCGATATCGAACTCCTGAAGATCGACAGCGACAAGCGCAAGGACCTGGCCGAGCGCAAGCGCCTGATCAACGAATCCGATGTCACTTTCCTGTGCCTGCCGGACGAAGCGGCCAAGGAATCGGTCAGCCTGGTCGACAACCCGAACACCTGCATCATCGATGCCTCGACGGCGCATCGCGTCAATCCGGCCTGGACCTTCGGCCTGCCGGAACTGGCCAAGGATCAGCGCGAGAAAATCCGCGCCGCCAAGCGCATCGCCAACCCGGGCTGCCACGCCACCGCCTTCATCCTCGGCCTGCGTCCACTGGTCGCCAGCGGCTTGCTGGCGGTCGACACGCAAATTGCGGCCAATTCCATCACCGGCTATTCCGGCGGCGGCAAATCGATGATCGCCGACTATCAGGCCGCCAGCACCAGCGCGACCCAACTCAAGGCACCGCGCCCCTACGCCCTCGGCCTGGCCCACAAGCACCTGCCGGAAATGTGTGCCTACACCGGGTTGACCGTCGCCCCGATCTTCCAGCCCATCGTCGGCCCCTTCTACAAGGGCCTCGCCGTCACCGCCTACCTGCACCCGCAACAATTCACGCGCAAGGTCAGCCCGGCCGACGTGCAGCAGATCCTGGCCGATTACTACGCCGGCGAGACCTTCATCCGTGTCGCCCCCTTCGATCTGGCCAGCAGCACCGAAGGCGGCTTCTTCAATGTCGAAGCCAATAACGACACCAATCGCGTCGACCTGTTCGTCTTCGGCACCGAGGAGCGCATGCTCATCGTCGCCCGCCTCGACAACCTCGGCAAGGGTGCCTCCGGCGCCGCCGTACAGGCCATGAACGTGCATCTTGGCGTTGAGGAAACCCTCGGCCTGATCTGAGCCCCGGACGCCATCCGATGCGCCACGCCCCCGGGCGTGGCTTTTTTATGCCATCCGCTTTTCCGGTCGCAAATTTATCGGCAGAATGCCTCAAGTGTTCAGGCTTTCCGCCGATACCTTTTCTATGCACGCACATCCGGATACCGATCTCCACCCGCTGCGCCAGCAACTGGACGACTTGCTGCGGCACGCCCGCATCAACGAAGAAAAGATGCAGCGCATGGACGGCTTTGAACGCCAGCTGATCGGCGCCGGCTCGCTGGAAGAAATTCTCGAATACCTGCTGGCCGACTACCCGGCCCGCTTTGGCCTGCAAGCCGTTCGCCTCAGCCTGGTGGACGCCTGTTCGGAAATCCGCCGCATCCTGGGTAGCGAAGTGGCCCATGCGCCCTGGCGCGACGCCATTCATCTGCTGCCCTCGGACGCCCCGCTCGCAGCCAGCTTCCCGCTACCTTACGCACCCCGCCTCGGCCCGTTCGACACAGACCGGCACGGCCCGTTGCTCGGCAACGCAGCGACCGGCATCCAGAGCCTGGCGGAACTCCCGCTGGTCCGCAATGGCCGCCTGATCGGCGCCCTGCACCTGGCCAGCGACAATCCCGAACGCTACGGAGCAGATTGCGGCACCACCTTGCTGGAACGGCTGGCCGCCATCATTGCCGTCTGCATCGAAAGCATGCTCGCGCAGGAACGCCTAAAACAGGCGGGCCTGACCGATGGTCTGACCGGCGTCCAGAACCGGCGTTATTTCGAACACCGCTGCCTCGTCGAGATCAGCCAGAGCCGGCGTTACAAGCACGCCCTGGCCTGCATGTTCCTGGACATCGACAAATTCAAGCGGATCAACGATACCTACGGCCATCAGACCGGCGACGAGGTCCTGCGCAAAGCCGCCGGCCTGATCCAGAACAGCCTGCGGGCAGGCGACACCATCGCCCGTTACGGCGGTGAGGAGTTTGTCGTTCTGCTGCCGCAAACCTCCCTCCTCCACGCCAAGGAGGTCGCCGAACGTATTCGGCGCGGGATCGAGGCGGCCCATTTCCAGTCGACCGCCGGCCAGGCCCTGCGTGTCACGCTCTCAATCGGCCTGTCGATGCTCGAGTCCCTTGCTGAGGGCGACGACAGCAGTATCCAGACACAGGCCCAACACCTGGTCTCGGAAGCTGACCGTGCGCTCTACCTGGCCAAGGAAAACGGCCGCAACCGCGTCGTCACCAATGCCGGCACCCGCCCCGGCGCATCCAGACAGGCACCGGCACAACGCCTGTTCGGCCAGATCAAGCAACTCGCCGGACTCACCGGCCTCCGCCTCTAAGCCGTCTCCCCGACGCGATTTTTCATAAAAGTGACAAAGCGTTGTAAAAATCATACAAACGTTTGATTTTTTTGTCTCATACCCGGCGACATCGCGCTTGGCACCGCCCTGCGCTGCTAGCATCCCCCCGCCGTGACACCTGCACGCCCGCCGATCTCACCCTGACCGTGAGCGGCAGCAGGGCCACGGGAGACAAATCCAATCCAAGAACAAGAGGCTTACATCATGTTTGACCGCACCATCCTGGCTACCCTGATCGGCAGCTTGTGCGTCGCCACCGGCCACGCACAGGAGAACACGCTCCTCCACCTATCCGGTTTCGGCACTGTGGCCGCCACCCATTTTGACCGCAACGACATCGACTTCGGTGGCGGTCCCAACGTGATGAACGGCGTCGGCCGCACCACGTCGACGAGCTTCGGCGTCGACTCCAAAGCCGGTGTGCAACTGCGCATCACCCCGATGGCCAACCTCGAAGCGACCGTCCAATCCGTCGTGAAGAAGACACCGCGCAACGACTGGACCCCGACCATCGACTGGGCCAACATCAAATACAGCGTCAACGAGAACATCGCCGTCCGGGCAGGCCGCATCGGCCATCCCTTCTTCATGATCTCGGACTACCGCCAGGTCAATTACGCCAACGTCGCCCTGCGCCCGGCCGTTGAGGTCTATAACCTGGTGCCGATCAACTCCTCCGATGTCATCGAAGGGCTGTTCAAATTCGGCCTGGCAGGCGGCCAGGTCAACGTTCAGGCAGGTGTCGGCCGCGCAGACACCGACGTCATTCGCTCCAGCTATGAACGCGACTACGACGAAGTCAAGGTGCGCAAGATGGCCTATGTGAATGCCACCTACGAAATCGGTGCCTGGACCTTGCGTGCGGGACGTACGGAAGGCGACCTATCCTATGATGCACTGGGTGCCCGCCGTCAGGTTTTCGACACGCTCAGCAACCTGGGCAGCACCGGAAACCGCATCCGCAACCAGTGGGAAATCAAGGATGCCAAGTCCTCGTTCACCGGCATCGGTGCAACGTACGACCAGGGGAACATCATCCTGACCGGCGAATACGTCATGCTGCGCTCGGAAAAGGCCTACAACGACACGGATGCCTGGAGCATCCTCGGTGGCTACCGCATCGGTAAATTCACCCCCTACGTGAGCTACGCCGCAGCCAAGACGAAAAACCGCATTCAGGTCAGCGACGTGGCTTCACAGCTGACGCCACTGGTCGGCGCCAGCAATGCTGCGCAATTGCAAGGCGGCATTCAGGCTTTGGCTGACGCCTCTGTCCGCGACCAGAACACGAGCAGCATCGGTGTCCGCTGGGATGTGTACAAGAACATGGCCCTCAAAGCCCAGTACGACCATATTCGCATCGAGGACCCGAGCACCCAGGGCTTCCTGATCAACAAGTCGTCCACCTATCCGACCCGTGCCGGCGGCAATGCCTTCGCCGTCTCGCTCGACTTCGTGTTCTAAGGAGAGGCCCATGTCGATCAAATCGCACATCATCGCCCTCCTCCTGGCTGCTGGCATGGGGGCTGCGCAGGCCCAGGTTGTCATCGTGCACGCACAGAATCCGAGTGGCAGCCTGAGTAAGGAACAGGTCGAGCAGATTTTTCTCGGTCGCAGCACCAGCTTTCCGGCCGGCGGCAGCGCCACGCCCATCGACAATGCCGCACTCCGGGATGCCTTCTACCAAGGCGTCACCGGCAAGAGCGGCGATCAGGCCAAGGCGCACTGGGCCAAGATCGAGTTCACCGGCAAAGGCAAGGCACCAGCTGAAGCCCCCTCGGGCAAGGCCGTGGCTGAGCAGGTCAGCAAGAATCCCGCCGCCATCGGCTATGTCGACAAGGCAGATGTCGGGGCCGGCGTAAAGGCCGTCTACACCGTCCATTAAGCGCCCGGGCGGATGCCGCCAGGCATCCGCCCCATTCCCTTCGAGGAGAAGGAGCTCTCATGAGTATCGGAAAACGTCTCGCCATTCTGGTGGCCTTCGCCATGCTCGGCCTGGCCGGTGGCGGCCTTTATGGTGTCAGCAAGTTGCGCGGCATGCAGCACAGCTTTGATCTGGTGACCAACCAGGCCGTCCCGTCGCTGCAGGCCATGAATCAGGTTTCTGACCAGTTCAAGGAAACCCGTGCCCTGCTGCTCGCCCTCCTGCTGGAGGACGACGCGGACCTGAATCAGGCCTTTGTCCAGAAGATCAAGGAAACAGACCAGCGCCTCCAGGCCGGCGTGACGGCCCTGGCCAAGCTCGACGGCTCCAGTGACCTGGCCACCAGCCTGAAGCCGCTGGCAGAACGCTATGCCAAGGCGGTCGCGACCACCAGCGGCAAGGCCGCGCATAAAGAACAAGCCCAGTTGCTGCTCTACACCCAGGTCATCCCGGCCGAAAAGGCATTGGGAGAATTCCTCGGTCAGCAGCAAGCTGCCCTGCTTCAGCGCCAGCAGACAATGCAGCAGGAAATCGAATCCGATGGTAATCGCGCCATCACGCTGTACATGATTGCCATGACGGCCGGGGTGATGATAGTCGGCGTGCTGGGCATCATCCTCTATCGCTCCGTGATGCGGCCGCTGACGGCCATGACCGACGCCATGTCGCGCGTGGCGCGTTCCCTCGACTTCACCGAGCGGGTGGAACAATCCTCGCAGGATGAAGTTGGCGCAGCCGTCGCTGCCTTCAACCGGCTACTCGCCTCGATGCAGGAAAGCCTGCGCGACATCACGCACTCGATGGCCTCTCTGACCCAGGCGACCAGCCAGTTGCGCGAAGCCAGTCAGGACATCCAGCATGTATCGACCCAGACCAGCGAATCCTCCGCAGCCGTGGCGGCCACGGTGCAAACCGTGACGGTCAACATCAGCGATGTCGCCCAACGGACCGAGGATGCCGAACGGCTGGCCCGCCAGTCCGGCGATCAGGCCCGCCAGGGCGGCGAGACCATCCGCAGCAGCATCGATCAGATTCGCGCCATTTCCGAGACGGTGCACACGGCAGCGGAAGATATCGATGCCTTGCGCACCCAGATCGGCAGCATTTCGTCCGTGGTCAGCGTGATCACCGACGTTGCCGAGCAGACCAACCTGCTTGCCCTCAATGCCGCCATCGAAGCCGCCCGCGCCGGCGAACAGGGGCGCGGCTTCGCCGTGGTGGCCGACGAGGTGCGCAAACTGGCCGAGCGGACAGCCCACTCCACCCAGCAGATTTCCGGGCTGATTCAGGAGATTCAGCAGAGCGCCTCGGTCGCCGTCGGCACCATGCAGCAGGTGGTCACCCGCGTCGAAAGCGGCGTCGATACCGCCAGCGATGCCATTGCAGCCCTGAGTTCGATCCAGGGTAGTTCAAGCCATGTGCTGACGACGGTCTCCGACATTGCCGGCTCGATCCGTCATCAGCAGGAGGCCGTGCAGCAGATCGCCCGGGAATTCGACATGCTGACGCGGATTTCGGAAGAAGCCCGCCGTGCGACGCAAACCACGACGCACAGCACCAGCGAACTGGAAGGCCTGGCCACGCGCGTGAACCAGACCGTCCAGCGCTACCGCATCTGATGCAAAGGGTTCAGGCTGCGCTCAGCGCCTGAACCCGTGCCTGTGCGGCAGCCAGTCGAGCCGCATCCACGGGCAGGCCCGTGCGCCCAGCCAACGCTTCGATTCTGGCCGTACGCAGCGGGTCGACCGTCGGATGCCACTGGGCCAGCACCGAGGCAACGGCCTCCGGTGCATTGCACACCAGCAACATGTCGCAGCCGGCCGCATACGCCGTCTCGACACGCGCCAGCATGTCACCGACGACACCCGCCCCCGCCATCGAAAGATCATCCGTAAAGATGACGCCCTTGAAGCCCAGCGGGCCACGCAGGTAATCGAGCCAGATTTTGGAAAACACGGCGGTATTGCAGTCGGTGCAGGTGTAGATCACGTGCGCCGCCATCACGCCATCCAGACGCAGATCACGATAGGGCTGAAGATCCTCGGCCATGTCCGGCAGTGCCCGGGGGTCGACCGGCAATTCGACATGAGAATCGGGAATCACGAAACCGTGGCCGGGGAAGTGCTTGCCGCAGGTCCCCATGCCGCCGGCCGCCAACCCTTCGCTCAAGGCCTGCGCCAGCGCGACCACCACCGCCGGATCGCGATGGAAGGCACGGTCACCGATCACGCGCGAGGGGCCGTAATCCAGATCCAGCACCGGCGTAAAGGCGTAATCGACGCCACAGGCGCGCAACTCGGCAGCCAGCACCAGACCGACCGCCTGCGCTGCGCCCAGCGCAGCCGGCACGTCGCGGTCATACAGTTGGCCGAGCAGGCGCATCGCCGGCAAGCGCGTGAAGCCCTCGCGGAAACGCTGCACGCGTCCGCCCTCATGGTCCACGGCAATCAGCAGCTGCGGGGAACGCAGGGCATGGATTTCCGCCGTCAAGGCGGTCAACTGCGCCACATCGGCAAAATTGCGGCTGAACAGGATGATGCCTCCCACCAGCGGATGACACAGGCGTTCGCGATCGAGGTCGGTCAGAGCGGTCCCGGCGATGTCAATCATCAGCGGACCGAGCGGCAGGGAAGTCATCGTTGCTCCAGTATCACGTAAGCGATGGCGTAATCGGCCTCATCGCTGATCGAAAGATGGGCGGTCAGGCCCTGCATGGCCTCCGCCAGCGGCCCCGTAAAGGCGAAGCCCGGCTTGCCCAGATCATCATGCACGACGGCCACGGCAGGCAGGCTGACCGGCGGCCGTACACCGGTCCCAAAGGCCTTGGCAAAAGCCTCCTTGGCCGCCCAGCGCTTGGCCAGGAAACGGCCTTTATCGGCGGCCGCGGCAAAAGCCGGCAACTCGCTGGGCGCCAGCACTTTTTCCAGCGCCCGCTCGCCGTGTTTTTCCCACAGCGCGCGCAAGCGCCCGACTGCGGCGATATCGGTGCCGATCCCGAGGATCATTCGCCTTGCGCTGCGGCTTCGCGCATCAGCGCCTTCATTTCACGCACGGCCTCACGCAAGCCGACAAAGACGGCGCGGCTGATGATGGCGTGGCCGATGTGCAATTCGCGCACCCCGGCCAGGCGGGCCAGCGGCTGCACGTTGTAGTAATTCAGCGCATGACCGGCATTGAAGCGCATGCCGAGGTCGCGGATGGCCTGACCGGCCTGGCGGATCTTGGCCAGCTCGGCCAGCACGGCCGGTGCCTCGGCATCACGCCCCTTGTCGTGAAAAGCGTGGGCATACGGGCCGGTGTGAATTTCACACACCTGCGCGCCAATACGTGCGGCCGCCTCCACCTGCGGCAATTCGGCATCGATGAACACGCTGGTCGAGATGCCGGCATCGGCGAGGCGCGCGATCACGTCCTTCAGGCGGGATTCCTGCCCCACGATGTCGAGGCCGCCTTCCGTCGTCACTTCATGGCGCCCTTCCGGCACCAGCATCGCCATCTGCGGCCGAATCCGGCAGGCGATGCCGACCATTTCATCGGTGGCGGCCATCTCGAAATTGAGCTTCATCTGGGTGGCTTCCTTCAGGCGACGCACATCGTCGTCCTGAATGTGGCGGCGATCCTCGCGCAGATGGAAGGTGATGCCGTCCGCCCCGCCCAGATGGGCCTCCACCGCCGCCCAGACGGGGTCCGGTTCATAGGTGCGACGGGCCTGGCGAATGGTCGCCACGTGATCGATATTGACTCCGAGTTCAATCATGGGTCTTGCAACTCCTTCAGGATCTTGCGGGTTTCGAGTTCCTTGCCGGCCAGATAATACGTGATCAGGGTCCGCATCATCAGTTTGGACTCCAGCAAGGAGCGCGGATCGCTCAAGTCGTCCGCATCCAGGTCGAGCAGGCTCTGACCGATGAGAACCGGGCCGGCGGCAGCCTCCCGGCTGGTCACCCGTTGCGGCCCGCGCTCGATGAGATAAGTGTAGAAAATGCCGGGTTCAACCGGTCGACCGTCGGCATCGTGGCGCAGGCTCAGGCCATAGCCCAACTCCTGCAACAAGGCCTTTTCAAAACCGCGCAGCACCGCTTCGCGCTCACGTCCGGGCTGGCTGTCGGCCAAACGCAGCAAGGTCGCCGCATAATGGATGAACAGCGCCGGATGCGCGTCCTCGCGGGGCAGCAGGTGGATCAGCAGTTCATTGAGGTAATAGCCACAGAACAGGGCCTCGCCGCCGAGCAAGGGCTGACCGCCCTGCCACTCGGCCTTCATCAGGGTCAGCACATCACCCTTCCCCGACCAGCCGATTTCCAGCGGCTGAAAGCCCATCATCAAGCCGCGAATGGCCGCCCGCGGTCGACGTGCGCCACGGGCCAATAATGCAATGCGTCCGTAGTCACGCGTGAACACTTCGACCAGCAGGCTGGTCTCGCGAAATGGCAATGTGTGCAGCACATAGGCGGGCTGCGCATCGACCTTGCCCCGCGGGTTCATCGCTTATTCGTAGCCGAGGCTCTTCAGGAGGCGCTCGTCGTCGTTCCAGCCCGACTTCACCTTGACCCAGATTTCGAGGTAAACCTTGCCGTCGAACAGGCGCTCCATGTCCTGACGGGCTTCGCTGGCAATACGCTTCAGGGAGTCGCCCCCCTTGCCGATGACGATGGCCTTGTGGCTCTCGCGGTCGACCACGATGGCCGCATTAATCCGGCGCAGGGCGCCTTCGACCTCGAAGCGTTCGATTTCGACCGCCGTGGCGTACGGCAATTCGTCGCCGAGCAGGCGGAACACCTTTTCGCGGATGTATTCGGACGCCAGGAAACGTTCGCTCTTGTCGGTCAGTTCGTCTTCCGGGAACATCAGGCCTTCGTTCGGCAGGTGCTTGCGCGCCGCCTTCAACAAATCGTCGGTCTGACGCCCCTTGGCGGCACTCACCGGAACGACGGCCGTATAGTCGTGATCGGCGGCCACTTCGGCCAGGAAGGGCAGCAGCGCTTCCCGGCTTTTCAACTGATCCGTCTTGTTGACCACCAGAATGACCGGAATATCCTTCGGCAGCAGGCGAACCACCGCCTTGTCCTTGGCGTCATAACGCCCGGCTTCGATGACGAAGAGCACGACGTCGACATCGTGCAGGGTCTGCGTCACGCCACGGTTCATCGCCCGGTTCAGCGCATTCGAGAATTTGGTCTGGAAGCCCGGCGTATCGACAAAGACGAACTGCGCGTCGTCATTGGTCAGGATGCCCGTGATACGGTGACGCGTCGTCTGCGCCTTGCGCGAAACGATACTGATCTTTTCACCGATCAGACGATTGAGCAGCGTGGACTTCCCGACATTGGGACGGCCAACGATGGCGATATAACCGGAGCGGATGGCTTTCATGCGTTCAAGGCTTTCAGGGCATGTTCCGCAGCGGCCTGCTCGGCAATGCGCCGGCTCGACCCATGACCGGTCGTCCGCAGCGGGGGATTCTGGAGTTCGCAGCACACTTCGAAACGACGCTCGTGCGCCGCACCGGTACTGTCGAGAAGTTCGTAACGCGGCAGCGGCTTGCGCTTGGCCTGCAGCCATTCCTGCAGACGGGTCTTGGCATCCTTTTGCGCCTGACCGGGCTTCAGTTCCGCCACGAGCGGTGCGTACAGGCGGGCGATCACCTGACGGGCGGCATCAAAACCGCCATCGAGATAGACCGCACCAAAGATGGCTTCGAGCGCGTCGGCCAGGATGGATGGACGCTGATGCCCGCCACTGCGCAACTCCCCTTCCCCGAGGCGGAGCAAATCGCCCAGCTTCAACGACAAGGCCAGTTGATGCAGGGCATCCTGCCGCACCAGATTCGCCCGTAAACGGGACAAATCGCCCTCGGGCAAATCGGGAAAGCGCTTGAAAAGCGCCGATGCGACCACGCAATTCAGAACGCTGTCGCCCAAAAATTCCAAACGCTCATTATGTGCGGCACTGAAGCTGCGATGCGTCAGGGCCGTTTGCAAGAGGCTGAGATCAGCAAAAGCGTAATCCAGCGCCCGGGCCAGAGATTCAAGACTCATCCCGACATCAATTCAGGGTTGAACCCTTGTAGTGGATCAGGAGGCTGACATTGCCGAACAGATGGATCCGCTTTTCGTAATCGTAGGAAATCACGATCTGGCCATTTTCCTTGGAGATTTCGATTTCGCTGGACTTCAAGGGCAGATTGTCGATTTCGGTGAACTTGTCATAGGCCGCACGCACATCCGCGACGGTCGCATCGCGTGACACCTGCCCGACCACAGCCTTGGCATCTTTACCCAATTTATAGTGATCAATCGCGCTGGGCACAATACGCAAGAAAACGGTCGCTCCCAGACCAATCACCACACACCACAGCAAAAAACCAGAAAGCGAAACACCACGTTGCCTGTTCATGTTTTCCCCTTACTTGAACGAACCGATGCGTCCGAGATCACTGAAATTCAACCAGATGAAGAAGGCCTTCCCGACGATGTTTTCCTCGGGCACAAAGCCCCAGGCACGACTGTCCCGGCTGTTGTCCCGGTTGTCGCCCATCATGAAGTAATGACCGGCCGGCACCTTGCAGGTCACCCCTGCCGCATTGTAGGTACAGTTTTCCCGGAAGGGAAAGCGGGTCGCATCCGGAATGAAGGCCGGCGCATCAGCATCGTTCAGGTAACGGAATTCGACGTCACCCAGGCGTGCCTTGTATTGCTCGGAATAATACAAACGCTCCGGGTGCAGGTAATCGTTCAGCTTTTCGGTCGCCACCGGCTGGCCGTTCACCGTCAATTGCTTGTGCTGGTAGGAAACGGTATCCCCCGGCACGCCGACCACCCGCTTGATGTAATCCAGAGACGGATCTTCCGGATAACGAAACACCATCACATCGCCCCGCTGCGGGTCGTTCAGGCTGATGATCTTCTTGTTGATCACCGGCAGGCGGATGCCGTAAGTGAATTTATTGACCAGGATGAAATCCCCCACCAACAGGGTCGGGATCATCGAGCCGGACGGAATCTTGAACGGTTCGAACAGGAAGGAACGCAGGACGAACACGACCAGAATAACCGGAAAGAAACTGGCACCCCACTCCACCCAAAGCGGCTCCTTGCTCCCCGGCGTCCGCATTTTGCGGCATTTC
Source organism: Dechloromonas sp. ZS-1 (assembly GCF_039649255.1). Lineage (NCBI taxonomy): Bacteria > Pseudomonadati > Pseudomonadota > Betaproteobacteria > Rhodocyclales > Azonexaceae > Dechloromonas > Dechloromonas sp. ZS-1. Next base: position 430,648 of record NZ_JBDIYD010000002.1, read on the forward strand.
AGGACGTCGACCGCATAGAGCAGGCCGGTCACAAGCAGCAGCACAAACAGGATCAGTGCAAAATTCATCGGCTGGATTCTCAGTTATCGACGCGCAACACGGCAAGGAAGGCTTCCTGCGGGATTTCCACGCTGCCGACCTGCTTCATGCGTTTCTTACCGGCTTTCTGCTTCTCGAGCAGTTTTTTCTTCCGGGTGATATCGCCGCCGTAACACTTGGCCAAGACATCCTTGCGCATGGCCTTGACGTTCTCGCGGGCGATGATGTGCGAACCGATGGCCGCCTGGATGGCGACGTCGTACATCTGGCGCGGAATCAGCTCACGCATCTTGTTGGCCAGTTCGCGGCCACGATACTGGGAGTTGGCACGGTGCACGATCAGGGACAAGGCATCCACCTTTTCACCGTTGATCAGGATGTCCAGCTTGACCACGTCGGCCGGGCGGTATTCCTTGAAATCGTAATCGAGCGAGGCATAGCCCTTGGAGCAGGATTTCAGCTTGTCGAAGAAATCCATGACCACTTCGGCCATCGGCATTTCGTAGACCAGCTTCACCTGACGCCCGTGGTAGTGCATATCGACCTGGTTACCGCGCTTCTGGTTGCACAGGGTGATCACGTTACCCAGGTAATCCTGCGGCACGAAGATGGTGGCCTCGATGATCGGCTCGCGGATTTCCTCGATTTTGGAAATTTCCGGCAGCTTGGCCGGGTTTTCCACCTGGATGATCGACCCGTCGCGTTGAACCACTTCATACACCACGGTCGGCGCGGTGGTGATCAGGTCCTGATCGAATTCGCGCTCCAGACGCTCCTGCACGATCTCCATGTGCAGCAGACCGAGGAAGCCGCAGCGGAAGCCGAAGCCCAGCGCCTGCGAGACTTCCGGCTCATATTGCAGCGAGGCATCGTTCAGCTTCAGTTTTTCCAGCGACTCACGCAACTGGTCGTACTGATTGGCCTCCACCGGATACAGACCGGCAAACACCTGCGGCTTGATTTCCTTGAAGCCCGGCAGGGGTTCGGTCGCCTTGCGATCAGCATGGGTGATCGTATCGCCGACCTTGGCCGCCTTGAGTTCCTTGATCCCGGCAATGACAAAGCCGACCTCACCCGCGCGCAGCACATCACGCGGCAGGGACTTCGGCGTAAATACCCCGACCTGCTCGCAAAGCTGGTTGGCACCGGTTGCCATGAAATGCAGCTTGTCCTTCGGACGCATTTCGCCATCCACCACACGCACCAGCATGACCACACCGACGTAGTTGTCAAACCACGAATCGATGATCAAGGCCTTCAGCGGCGCGCCCGGATCGCCCTTGGGCGGCGGCACGTTGGCAACCACGGCCTCCAGAATGTCCTGCACACCGAGACCAGTCTTGGCTGAGGCTTGGACGGCATCGGTTGCATCGATCCCGATCACATCCTCGATTTCCTGCTTGGCGTTATCCGGATCGGCCGAGGGCAGATCGATCTTGTTGAGCACCGGCAGCACTTCGACATCGAGCTCGATGGCGGTGTAGCAGTTGGCCACGGTCTGCGCTTCAACCCCCTGGGAAGCATCCACCACCAGCAAGGCACCCTCACACGCCGACAGGGAGCGCGACACTTCATACGAGAAGTCCACGTGTCCCGGCGTATCGATCAGGTTCAGGTTATAAACCTTGCCATCCTTCGCCTTGTACTGCAGCGCAGCCGTCTGGGCCTTGATGGTGATACCGCGCTCTTTCTCGATATCCATCGAGTCGAGTACCTGAGCTTCCATTTCACGGTCGGACAAGCCGCCGCACAGATGGATGATGCGATCGGCGAGCGTGGACTTGCCGTGATCGATGTGAGCGATGATGGAGAAATTACGAATGTGATCCATGCTGCGAGTAAAAAAGGGCGCTTTTACGGCGCCCTTCCCTGTTCAGAAGACCCTGAATTTTAGCGGATTTCAGCCAAATATTCACGGACTTTGGCTTCCTCCAGGAAGTAGTGACAAAGTTCAAGCTCGCCGTGCAACAAAACCGGCACCAATTCGTCGTACTTCGCTTCCAGAACCGGATCGGCATCGACATCCAGCACCGTCACCGTCGCGCCATACTCGGCCGCAACCGGCGCCAGGGCCGCTTCCATGTCATGACAAAGGTGGCAATAGCCGCGACTCATCAGGGTTAACTCAATTGCCACCGTTCAAACCTTTAATGGTAATGAAAGTCTGCATCTCCCCGCGACGGATCAGGAGCGTCACATTGCTGCCTTTGTCGAACTGGGCAAGCAGCCTGTTCAGTTGATCGGCCGTTTTCACCTCGGTCGTTGCGCCTTTACTGATCACCGCGATGATGACATCCCCCGCCTTCAGGTCGGCACGTGCGCCAGCACCACGCACATCTTCAATCAACAGACCACCACTCAACTTGAGATCCCGGCGCTGCTCCGGCGTGAGTTCGCTAACCACCAAACCGAGGCGATTGGCCGCCTGCTCCGGGGCGCGCTGCTTGCCCTGGCGAGCAGCGACCTGACGCTCTTCCTGCATTTCCCCGACCACGACAGCAATGTCGCGATAAGCCCCTTTACGCCAGACCTGAACGAGCGCCTTCGCACCCGGACGGGTTGCAGCAACCAAACGCGGCAAATCTGCCGACGCATTGATCGCCTTGCCGTCAAACTTCAGAATCACGTCCCCCGGCTCCAGCCCCGCCTTATCCGCCGGCCCGCCACGCTCCACGGAATTCACAACCGCTCCCATGGGCCGCGCCAATCCCAGAGAGTCCGCAAGCTCCTTGCTGACTTCCTGAATCACCACTCCCAACCGCCCACGGCTCACCTTGCCGGACGCACGAAGCTGATGCTGGATGTCCATGGCGACATCAATTGGAATGGCAAAGGAAACCCCCATGTAGCCTCCGCTGCGGCTATAAATCTGGGAATTGATGCCAACCACCTCGCCCCGCATGTTGAAGAGCGGCCCGCCGGAGTTGCCCGGATTGATCGCCACATCGGTCTGAATGAAGGGCACGTAATTTTCCTGCGGCAAGGAACGCCCCTTGGCCGAAACGATCCCCGCCGTCACCGAATTATCAAAACCGAACGGCGAACCGATTGCCACCACCCACTCCCCCACGCGCAACTGAGCAGGGTCGGCCAACTTGGCTACCGGCAAGCCCGACGCCTCGATCTTGACCAAGGCCACGTCCGTACGCTTGTCAGCCCCCACGATCTTGGCCTTGAATTCGCGTTTATCGGTCAAACGGACCGTCACCTCATCGGCACCATCGACCACATGCGCGTTGGTCAGGATGTAACCATCCCCGCTGATGATGAAACCCGAACCCAATGATTTGTTCTCGAACTCACGCGGCGCCCCGCCCCCCGGAACGCGAGGCATGAAACGCTTGAAAAACTCAAACGCAGGGTCGCTTTCATCAAAAGGGAAAGGGGATCCAGCGGCCTGCGCACGGCTCACCTGCGTGGTGCTGATATTGACCACAGTGGGACCCTGCTTCTCCGCCAGATCGGCAAAGTCCGGCAAGGCACGCGTTTGTGCAATCGCCAGAGAACAGACGAGCCACATCGACACAACCGCCAGAAGACGCTTCATGAACGGACTACCTCCGAAACGAATCAGGAACGAGAAACGATATAGGGATGACCCGCGGCATTTCCAAGCCGGGAACGGGAGCGAACATACCCAAAGGCAAGCGATAGACCACCCAGCGCCCCGAGAATTCCACCCAGATCATCGGCAAGCTGCGTTCCGAGCACGGCACCCAGCACACAGGCCAACAACGGAACGCCATAGGCGAGGTTTGCAGAAGCGCGCACGCTCCCGGATTCGATATCGATCAACACCCGCTCGCCAACCGCTGCACCGATCCGGTTTTCTGCCCGATAGACCTTGGGCGAGGTGCATAACATCTGAGTCAGGTTCTGCCCGCCACAGCCGCCTTTTTCATGACAACGGCCGCACCCGCCCTGCTCAACCTCCACAAGTGCGATCCCGCCCTCCAGGGCACGCACTGTCGCACGCACCGTACTATGACCGGCTTCCATCATCACACCTTCACTTACCAGCGGCGATCCGGCGCCGTATCTAGCAAGGGGCGCAATTTGGTCGCCACCGCCTCGCGGGCCCGAAAAATACGGGAACGGACCGTCCCGATCGGACAATCCATGGCAGCGGCAATCTCTTCGTAGGACAGCCCCTCGATTTCGCGCAGGACGATGGCTGTACGCAATTCATCCGGCAGTGACTCCATCGCGGAGTTCACGGTTTCGCCAATCTGTTTCGACATCAGGACACTCTCAGGCGTATTGATGTCCCGCAACTGCCCGGCATCCTCGAAACCCTCGGCTTCCTCGGCATCGAATTCGGTGGTTGTGGGCGCACGACGCCCCTGCGATACCAGATAATTTTTGGCCGTATTGATGCCAATGCGATACAGCCACGTATAAAACGCACTGTCGCCGCGAAAGGACGGCAAGGCGCGGTAGGCCTTGATAAACGCCTCCTGCGACACATCCTCGATTTCTGCTGCGTCGCGGATATAGCGCGACAGCAAGCGGCCCAGCTTGCGCTGGTACTTGCCCACCAACTGATCGAAGGCACGCTGGTCACCGCCTTGCGCACGTTCGACCAAGGCCTGATCGATCTCGCGCTCACTCATGAGTCTCGTTCCCTGGGGAGTTGTTGTAGGTATGGTTCTTGTCCGCAGTATAGCGCAGAGGTTTTTCACCCGCCGATAACGATTTCTGCTTATTTGTGACCATCTGTAACGGGATGAATCGTTTCCCGCGTGCTATATTTCGCGCCAAACAAGCCTCCCCGAGAACAGCAGTGCAGAAATTTGATGTCCTGATCATCGGTAGCGGCCTCGCCGGCCAATCTGCCGCCCTTCGCCTTGCCGAGCAGCGCAAGGTGGTTCTGGTCAGCAAGCGCAGCCTGGAGGACTCTGCCTCCGGCTGGGCCCAAGGCGGCATTGCGGCAGTCCTCGACAGCCAGGATTCGATCGAGGCCCATATTCGCGACACACTGATTGCCGGCGCCTGGCTGAACGACGAAAAAGCGACCCGTTTCGTCGTGGAAAACGGACGCCGGGCCATCGAATGGCTGATCGAGCAAGGCGTTCCCTTCACCAAGGATGCCTCGGGCTACCACCTGACCCGCGAAGGCGGCCACAGCGCCCGCCGCGTCATCCACGTGGCCGACGCAACCGGCTTTGCAGTCCAGGACACCTTGACGCGCAAGGTGCGCAACCATCCGAACATCACGATCCTCGAGGACCACATCGCCATCGACCTGATCACCGGCGACAAGCTCGGTACCGGCGAGCAGCGCTGCTACGGTGCCTACGTGCTGAACAACCGGACCGGCGAAGTGATCACGCTGGGCGCCCCCAATACGCTGCTGGCCACTGGCGGCGCCGGCAAGGTTTACCTCTACACGACCAATCCGGACACCTCAACCGGCGACGGGATCGCCATGGCTTACCGGGCAGGCTGCCGCGTCGCCAACATGGAATTCATCCAGTTCCATCCGACCTGCCTGTATCACCCGCAAGCCAAGTCTTTCCTGATTTCGGAAGCCGTACGCGGCGAGGGCGGCTTGCTTCGCCTGCCGGACGGTACCCGCTTCATGCTCGAGCATGACGAACGTGCCGAACTTGCGCCGCGCGACGTGGTCGCCCGCGCCATCGACTTTGAGATGAAGAAGCGCGGCCTGGACTGTGTCTTCCTCGATATTTCGCACAAAGGCGAGGAATTCATCCGCGCCCACTTCCCCAACATCCACGCCCGCTGCCTGGAATTGGGGATCGACATCACGCAAGACCCGATCCCGGTCGTCCCGGCTGCACACTACACCTGCGGCGGCATTGTCAGTGACTTGTCCGGCCGCACCGATGTCGCCGGTCTCTATGTCGCCGGAGAAGCGTCATGCACCGGGCTGCACGGTGCAAATCGCCTGGCCTCGAACTCCCTGCTCGAATGCCTGGTTTTTGCCGAAGCCGCCGTGAGCGACATGCTCAAGCAGACCCCGAGCGCTCCCCCTGCCCTGCCAAGTTGGGACGAGAGCCGGGTCACGGACGCCGACGAGGAAGTCGTGATTTCGCACAACTGGGAAGAGTTGCGCCGCTTCATGTGGGATTACGTCGGCATCGTCCGCACCACCAAGCGACTGAAACGCGCCCATCACCGCATCCGCTTGCTGATGCGGGAAATCGACGAGTTTTACGCCAACTTCCGGGTCAGCCATGACCTGATCGAACTGCGCAACCTGGTCGTCACGGCTGATCTGATCGTCCGCTGCGCCATGCAGCGCAAGGAAAGCCGTGGACTGCACTTCTCCCGGGATTACCCGGACATGGCCAAATCGGCGCGCGACACCGTCCTGAAGCGCCGCAGACCGCGCTAAGCGGTCACCTGCAATTGATCGAGCCGCCACGCGAGAAACACCCGCAAGCGGCGAAAATCTTCGCGATTCAGACGGTCGACCGTCAGGCACAGGCTAAAACCCCGGCCATCCGCCAACGTGCCGCTGATCACCGTCAGCCACGGATGCACACGCGTCACTGGCGACAAGGTCAGCGGCAGCCAGACGCCCGCCTCCGCCCCACCAGGGCGCACCAGCAAGCGACCATCCGCCTCCAGGCGCAACGCTGCGACGGCTACCGTCGCACGCAACAACCGCTGATCCACCGCCAGCAGCAAGCCCAGGATCGACACCGAGAAGGCCAACTGCCACCATGGCGCACCCTGCCCGCCCCAAATCACCCACAAGGGCAGCATCAGGCAGGCGAGCAGGCACAGGAGCGGACGCCCAAAACGAGAACGGTGCAGTCCGATGGTGATCGGAAACTGCACCGTTCAGTCCTCGCTCGAGGAAAAGCGGATCAGATACGCTTGAAGACCAGCGAACCGTTGGTCCCGCCGAAGCCGAAGTTATTCTTCAGCGCCACATCGATCTTCATCGGACGCGCCTTGTTGGCGCAGTAATCCAGATCGCACTCCGGATCCTGATTGAAGATGTTGATGGTCGGCGGCGAGATCTGGTGATAGATCGCCAGCACGGTGAACAGGGACTCAACACCACCGGCGCCGCCCAGCAGGTGGCCGGTCATCGACTTGGTCGAGTTGACCACGACCTTGTAGGCGGCATCGCCGAAGGCAGCCTTGATGGCGTCCGACTCGTTCTTGTCACCCAGCGGGGTGGAGGTGCCGTGTGCATTGACGTACTGCACATCGGACGGGCCGAGGCCGGCGTTCTTCAGGGCATTGACCATGGAGCGGCGCGGGCCGTCCATATTCGGTGCGGTGATGTGATGCGCATCCGCACTCATGCCGTAGCCGCAGACTTCAGCGTAGATCTTGGCGCCACGTGCCTTGGCATGCTCATACTCCTCGAGCACCAGGACACCAGCCCCCTCACCCAGCACGAAACCATCACGGTCCTTGTCCCAGGGACGGCTGGCCGTGGTCGGATCGTCATTGCGGGTGGACAGCGCACGGGCGGCACTGAACCCCCCCATACCCAGCGGCGAAACGGTGGATTCGGCACCACCGGCGACCATCACGTCGGCATCGCCGTACTCGATGAGGCGCGCGGCTTCGCCGATGGAATGCGTCCCGGTCGTGCACGCCGTCACGACGGCAATGTTCGGGCCCTTGAAGCCGAATTCGATCGACAGATTGCCGGAGATCATGTTGATGATCGAACCCGGCACGAAGAAGGGGGAAACCTTGCGCACGCCAGCGGCATCGTACTCGCCCTTGGTGTTCTCGATCAGCGGCAGACCGCCGATGCCGGAACCGATGGACACGCCAACGCGCTCGGGGTCGGCTGCGCCTTCCTTGTCGAGCCCTGCATCGCGTACAGCTTGAATGCCGGCGGCCAGACCGTAATGGATGAAAGTATCCATGCGGCGCGCATCCTTGGCGGCGATGTACTGGGTGATATCGAAATTCTTGACCTCACCGGCAAACTGAACCGGGAAGGTGGAGGTGTCGAAACGGGTGACCGGGGCGATACCCGAAACGCCGGCGATGATGTTCTGCCAGCCTTCTTCGACGCTGTTACCAACCGGGGAGATAAGGCCCAGGCCGGTGATGACGACTCTGCGACGTGCCAAGATGCACTCCGAAAGCAAATGTGGCAAGGCCGGCGCCATGGCCGGCCTTGCCTGGTTCAAACCGGAATTGGCTTACTTCTTGTTAGCCAGGATGTAATCGACAGCCTGCTGAACCGTGGTGATCTTTTCAGCCTGGTCGTCCGGAATTTCGCACTCGAATTCCTCTTCCAGAGCCATGACCAGCTCAACGGTGTCCAGGGAGTCAGCGCCCAGATCGTCCACAAAGGAGGACTCGTTCTTGATGTCCGCTTCGTTCACGCCCAGTTGTTCGGCGACGATCTTCTTGACGCGCTCTACGATGTTATCCATTCGAAAAACTCCTTCCCCTCGGGGGTACGAAAAAAAACGTTGAGATTTTACCAAAAGCCGAGGCTTCGTGTAATCAATCCATGAACATACCGCCGTTGACATGCACGGTGGTACCCGTGACATAGGCAGCGACGGGAGAAACCAGGAAACCGACAGCGCCCGCGATGTCCTCCGGCGTACCGGCACGACCAAGCGGAATGGACGCGAGCATGGCGGCCTTCTGCTCATCCGTCAAGGCGTGCGTCATGTCGGTATCGATAAAACCGGGTGCCACGCAATTGACCGTGATGTTACGGCTACCCAACTCACGGGCCAGCGAGCGGCTCATGCCGGCCACACCCGCCTTGGCAGCGCAGTAATTGGCCTGCCCCGGATTACCGGAGTAGCCAACCACCGAAGTGATGTTCACGATGCGGCCAAAACGGGCCTTCATCATGCCGCGCATGACCGCACGGGAGAGACGGAACACCGCCTTCAGGTTGGTGTCGATCACGGCATCCCATTCGTCGTCACCAAGGCGCATCGCCAGGTTATCGCGGGTGATCCCGGCGTTATTGACGAGAATGGTGATCGCGCCGAACTCCTTGGCCAGCTCAGCCATCACAGCGTCCGTCTGGGCGATATCTGTCACGTTCAGTGCCACACCCTTTCCCTTGACGCCGGCTTCGGCGAGGTAGGCGGAAATTTTGCCGGCACCCTCTTCAGTGGTCGCCGTGCCGATTACGGTGGCGCCCTGCTTGCCCAATTCAAGCGCGATGGCACGACCAATGCCGCGCGTGGCGCCCGTCACCAGGGCAATTTTGTCATTCAGCATACTTACTCCAGACCCAGATTGGCTTCAATGGCGGCCGCATCGGCCAGCGCGACACCGGCAACACCGTCGGCACAACGCTTGGTCAGCCCAGCCAGCACCTTGCCCGGACCACACTCGGCGACGGTCGACACGCCCATGGCAGCCATTTTCTGGATGGTTTCCACCCAGCGCACCGGGTTATAAGCCTGGCGAATCAGCGCATCCTTGATACGGGCCGGATCGCTTTCGATCTCGACATCGACGTTATTGATGACCGGAATGCGGGGCGCCTTCAGGTCCAACTCCGCCAGACGGACCGCCAGCGTATCGGCAGCCGGACGAATCAGGGAAGAATGGAACGGCGCGGAAACCGGCAGGGCCTTGGCCATTTTGGCACCGCGCGCCTTGCAGGCGTCCATGGCGCGCTCGACTGCGGCCTTGTGGCCGGCAATCACGGTCTGACCGTTGGCATTGAAGTTCACCGGCTCGACAATCTCGCCTTGCGCCGCTTCGTCACACGCAGCGGCAATCCCGGCGTTATCAAGACCCAGCACCGCAGCCATGGCACCGGTACCAAGCGGCACCGCGGCCTGCATGGCGGCCGCGCGCAGACGCACCAGCGGCACCGCATCCTTGAACTCGATCACGCCCGCCGCCACCAGAGCCGAATATTCGCCCAGGCTATGACCGGCGACAACGGTCGGCATCTTGCCGCCCTTCTCGCACCAGAGACGCCAGGCAGCAATGGCCGCCGTCAGCATGACCGGCTGGGTGTTCACGGTTTGAGCCAGCAGTTCTGCCGGACCTTCGGCAACCATGGTCCACAAATCATCGCCCAACGCCGCAGAGGCTTCATCAAAGGTAGCGCGCACCACGGCTGCATCGCCGTAGGCCGCCATCATGCCAACGCTCTGCGAGCCCTGGCCGGGAAATACGAAGGCAAAAGACATGCTTTAAGTCTCCTGTTTCAGAATTCGAAAAGGGCCGCGCCCCAGGCAAAGCCGCCACCCACGCCTTCAACGAGGACTTTGTGGCCACGCAGGATGCGCCCATCGCGCACCGCCTCATCAAGCGCCAGCGGAATCGAAGCCGCCGAGGTATTGCCGTGATGATCGACACTGACGATCACCTTGTCGCGATCAACGCCCAGGCGCTTGCCCGTGGCTTCGATGATGCGGATATTGGCCTGATGCGGAATCAGCCAATCGACCTCCGCCGCGCTGATGCCTGCCGTCGCGCAGACTTCTTCGGCCACGTCGGCGAGCACGCGCACAGCAAATTTGAAGACCGCCTGCCCGTCCATACGCAGAAAAGGATCGCCCGTCACTTGCCCGTTACAGATCTGCCCCGGGACATTCAGGATGCCGAACTGACTGCCATCGGCATGCAGCGCCGTCGCCAAGATGCCCGGCTGTTCGGCCGCTTCCAGCACCACAGCGCCGGCCCCGTCGCCAAACAACACACAGGTGCCGCGATCATCCCAGTCCAGGATGCGCGAAAACACTTCAGCGCCGATCACCAATGCGCGGCGATGGCTGCCCGAACGGATGAATTTGTCTGCAACACCGAGCGCATAGGCAAAGCCGCTGCACACCGCCTGCACATCAAAGGCTGCGGCGCCCTTGTTGCCCAGCTTGCCCTGAATGATGCAGGCCGTACTCGGGAAGATGAAATCCGGGGTCGAGGTCGCCACGATGATGAGATCGATCTCGGCAGCAGAAATCCCCGCCATTTCCAGGGCACGCTCGGCCGCGATCAGGCCCAGCGCACTGGAGGTCGTGCCCGGCTCAGCCAGGTGACGCGCCCGGATCCCGGTCCGGGTCACGATCCACTCATCGCTCGTATCGATGCCACGGGCGGCCAGGTCGTTGTTACTGACGGGATTGCCCGGAAGATAGCTGCCGGTACCGATCACACGTGCGTACATGCTCAGACACTCTCCACAACCGCCGCATCGGCGGGATTCATTTGCGCCAGACGGCTGGTGATGCGCTCCAGAACACGGTTCTCGGCAGCATCGTAAGCACGGGAAATGGCGTTACAGAAAGACAACTCATCCGCCGAGCCGTGACTCTTGACCGAAATCCCCTTCAAACCCAGCAGCACCGCGCCGTTGTAACGACGATGATCAAAACGCCGCTTGAAGTTGTTCAGCACGGAAATGGCGATCAGGGCGGCCAGCTTGGTAAACCAGTTGCGCTTGAACTCGCTCTTCAGCGAGGAAGCCAGCATCTGAGCCAGCCCTTCCGAGGTTTTCAAGGCCACGTTACCGACAAAGCCATCGCACACGATGACATCGGCTTCGCCCTTGTAGATCCCATCCCCTTCAACGTTACCGATGAAGTTCAAGCCGGAGGCACGCAACAACTCGGCCGCCGCCTTGACCACTTCATTTCCTTTGATGTCCTCTTCGCCGATATTCAGGATACCGACCGTGGGGCGCTCCTTGTGCTCCATGGCAGAAACCAGGCCCGCCCCCATGATGCCGAACTGCAGCAGATGGGCCGGACCGCAGTCCACATTGGCACCCAGGTCCAGCATGTGCGTGTGGCCATTGACCGTGGGCAAAGGCGCACAGATCGCCGGGCGCTCGATACCAGGCAACATCTTGAGCACAAAACGGGAAATCGCCATCAGCGCACCGGTATTCCCGGCCGACACGCAGGCATCCGCCTCGCCTTGCTTGACGAGATTGATGGCCACGCGCATCGAGGAATCCTTCTTGTTGCGCAGGGCGAGAGAAGGCGACTCGTCCATGCCCACCACTTCGGTAGCATGCACCAGTCGCACACGAGAATCTTGGGCATGGCCAGCGAGCAACGGGCGCAAGACCTCCTCCTGACCAACCAGGATGAGATTCGCCGCCGGCTGCTCAGCCAGAAAACGGATCGCCGCGGGCACCGTCACTGACGGGCCGTGGTCCCCCCCCATGCAATCAATAGCAATGCGGGTTGTCATGGCAAAAGAAAAGGCAGGCGCTCCACGGGGAGCCGCCTGCCCTTCAGAGAACGATTACTCGCCCTTGCCCTTCAGGACCTTCTTGCCACGGTAGAAACCGTTCGGGGAGATGTGGTGACGCAGATGGGCTTCACCGGTGGTCGGCTCAACGGCCAGCGGCGGGTTGGTCAGGAAGTCGTGAGCACGGTGCATGCCACGCTTGGACGGGGACTTCTTGTTCTGTTGAACGGCCATGTTAATACTCCAAAAAAATCAGTTCGGCTTACCCTTGAGCGCAGCCAGCGTCGCAAACGGATTCACCCGCTCGCCCGCATCGGCCGCCCCCGGCAAACCACATTTTTCGTGCCGCGGCGCCACCGGCAGGGCCAGGAGGATCTCATCCTCCACCAACTCGGCCACATCCAGTTCTTTCACCACCGGCAGAAAATCCCGGGTGTCGTCTTCCAGCTCGTCCTGTGACAGGTCGGCACCTTCGGGAACAAGTTCCAGCAGGTTGTCGACGTCAAGATCGTGACTCACAGCCGCCAAACAGCGCTGACAGATCAACGGGAGCGACCCCGTTACCGTCAGATGCAGCATGGCTTCACCTCGTTTACCTTTGTAGCCCTCAAGGCGGAAGACAACCTCTCCCCCAACCTCCACCAGCAAATCATGCAGGCGTTCAAGACTCGAGACCGGCAGCGTTCCTTCCAGAACACGGCCTTCCCGGGCAAACACGAATGCGTCTGTAAGCTTTTTCAATCTCAAGCTGTTGCGACTTAAACCCTAGATGATATTATTTTTAGCTTTCCAAGTCAAAGCAAAGTACTGCCCTTCGCCACCCAAGGCCCTGTACGGCAGTCATTCTTACCACACCCATGCCGCAACCGCTGATTCTCGCGTCCACCTCCCCCTATCGCCGCGCCCTACTGGAACGCTTGGGCCTCCCCTTCGCAGTAGCCAACCCGGAAACCGACGAAACCCCGCTGCCCGGCGAAGCACCCGAAGCCCTCTCACTGCGCCTCTCCGAAGCCAAGGCACGCGCCGTCGCTGCACAATTTCCGGACGCCCTGATCATCGGCAGCGACCAGGTGGCGACGGTCGACGGCAAAATTTATGGCAAACCCGGCACGCACGAACGCGCCGTCGCCCAACTCAAAACGCTGTCCGGAAAAACCGTCAATTTCTTCACCGGACTCTGCCTCTACAACGCGCGCACCAATCAGGCCGACACCCTGGGCATCCCGACCCTGGTGACCTTTCGCCAGTTGAGTGACAGCGAAATCGAAAACTACCTGCAGCGCGAACCCGCCTACAACTGTGCCGGCTCCGCCAAATCAGAAGGCCTGGGCATTGCGCTGCTTGAAAGCATGCGCGGCGACGACCCGAACGCCCTGGTCGGCCTCCCCCTGATCGCACTCTGCACACTGCTGCGCCGCCAAGGCATCTCGGTCCTGTCATGAGCGGCACGCTGTATCTGATTCCGGTCCCGCTCGGCCCTGTCGCGCCCGGCCAACACCTGCACCCCGACACCCTGGCACTGATTCGTCCGCTCACCCACTTCGTCGTGGAACAGGCGAAAACGGCACGCGCCTTCCTGAAAGCGGTCGGCACCGACACGCCGCTGCAAGCCCTGCACCTGGAAGAACTGAACGAGCACTCGCGCGGCAAGCGCATCGACCACCTGCTGGATCCGCTCCGCGCCGGCCACGATGTCGGCCTGCTCTCCGAAGCCGGCTGCCCGGCCGTCGCAGATCCGGGCGCCGATCTCGTCGCCCTGGCGCAACAGGAAAATATCCGCGTCGCCCCGCTCGTCGGCCCCTCCTCCCTGCTTCTGGCGCTCATGGGCTCCGGCCTGAATGGTCAGCGTTTCGCCTTCCAGGGCTACCTGCCCGCCAAAGAGCCCGAACGCAGCAAAAGCCTCCGCGACCTGGAGAGCGAATCTCGCAAAAAGCACCAAACCCAGCTTTTCATCGAGACCCCCTATCGCAATCACGCCCTGTTCGAGGCCCTGCTTCAGACCTGCCAACCCAGCACCCGGCTCTGCGTTGCCACCGACCTGACCCTGCCCGGCGAGCAGATTCACACCCGCAACATCGCGCAGTGGAAAAAAACCCCGCCCCCCGATCTTGATCGGCGCCCCACGGTTTTTCTCCTGCTCGCCAGCTAACAAAAAGGCCGCCCGAGGGCGGCCTTTTGCATTCAGGAAAGCGTGCGCAACGACTCAGCGCACCCCCCCGAACGCAGCATTCTCCGACAACACTTTCCAGAAGCCCTGAACCGCCCCCGCCCCCAGACGCTTGGCAAAGCGCTCGGCAATGTTGTCCTTCACGGAATAATCCAGCACCTTTTCGGCCTGAATCACGTCCCGCGCCACTGAGTCGATGCTGCCAAAATCATCCGCCAAGCCCATTTCGACACTTTGCGCCCCCGTCCACATCAGGCCGGAAAACATTTCGGGCGTTTCCTTCAGGCGCTTGCCGCGCCCTGTACGCACCACGTCGATGAACTGCTTGTGAATATCCGCCAGCAAAGCCTGAGCATGCGCCTTCTGACCAGCCACCTGCGGCGAGAACGGGTCCATGAAGCCCTTGTTCTCCCCCGCTGTCAGCAGACGACGCTCCACACCCACCTTATCCATGACGCCCGTAAAGCCGAAACCATCCATCAACACCCCGATGGAACCGACAATACTGGCCTTATTGACGTAGATTTTGTCTGCCGCCGCCGCGACAAAATAGCCGCCTGAGGCGCAGATATCCTCAATCACGACGTACAGGGGTTTTTCGGGATATTTGGCGCGCAAACGGCGAATTTCGTCATTCACCAAACCGGACTGAACCGGGCTCCCGCCCGGACTATTGATCCGCAACACCACACCGACCGCGTTCTTCTCATCAAACGCCGCGTTCAGGGCCGCGATCAAATGCTCTGCATTCGCTTCCCCCTTCGCCTCAATCACCCCGTTGAGGGTCACCAGGGCCGTGTGACGCTCCTTGTGTTCAGGGCTCACCCCCCAATCCACCACGGCAAAGAGCACGACCATCAGGTAAGCAAAACCCAAGGCCTTGAAGAAGACGCTCCAGCGGTGTTGTTTTTTCTGTGCCTCGAGGGCGGCAAAAGCCAGTTTTTCGAGCGCACGACGCTCCCAGCCCTGCTCATTCGGTTCGGGGTAATTCATGGTTCTCTGCGGTATCGAGATATAGTTGTCCATCGACCTCGAAGACCGGCAGAGGTTTCAAACCCTTTCCCTGACAGCGCCCTCCAAGGCATCTGCCCGTATCCGGTGCGTACAACGCGCCATGAATCGAGCAAATCAAGTATAGCTTGGAATCATCGAAGAACTCGCCAGGCAACCAGTCCAACTGGGCGGGCACATGGGCACATTCGTTGTAATACGCATACACTTTGCCGCGAAAACGCACCGCGAAGGCCGGCACGTCCTGCCCATACCGCAGCACCGTGAAGCGAACACCCCGGCCCGCCTCAACCAGATCGTCGCTGGCACAGATCAGCCGTGGGCCCGCAACCATTGATCGAGCTCCTGCACAGAGTGCACACAGGCCCGCGGCGCGCAGTCGAGCAGATGATCATGCGGATGCGCCCCATAGGTCACCGCCAGACCATCAACACCCGCATTTTTTGCCATCAGCATATCGTGCGAGGTGTCGCCGATCATGACGGTCGACGTCGCCGCCATGCCAAATTCGGCCATCAGTTCATCCAGCATCTGCGGATGTGGTTTCGAATGGCACTCATCCGCACAACGCGACGCCATGAAAAACGGGCGCAAACCGGCATGATCCAGTGCCCGCTCCAGGCCCATCCGGCTTTTGCCGGTAGCAATCGCCAGAACATGCCCCGCCGCCTGCAGCCGCGCCAGCATGGCGGGTACCCCTTCAAACAAGGTCAAGGCATGATCGCCGGACAGATAGTGATGACGATAGCGGTCCACCATGGCCTGGTAACGATCCGGCGCAAGATCCGGCACGGCATAGCGCATCGCATCCATCAAGCCCAGACCGATCACGTGGCGCGCCCGCGCATCGGAGGGAATCTCCAGACCGAGATCCGCACACGAAGCCTGAATCGCC
Source organism: Dechloromonas sp. ZS-1 (assembly GCF_039649255.1). Taxonomy (NCBI): domain Bacteria; kingdom Pseudomonadati; phylum Pseudomonadota; class Betaproteobacteria; order Rhodocyclales; family Azonexaceae; genus Dechloromonas; species Dechloromonas sp. ZS-1. Next base: position 446,892 of record NZ_JBDIYD010000002.1, read on the forward strand.
TTCACGATGGCGCCCGCCGAATCCAGCAGCGTCCCATCCCAATCAAACACAACCAATTCGTAGTTCATCGCGTTTCCAGAATATCGGCCAATGCCGCCGCCGTGAATTCCCGCCCCTGCGCGGCGTCGACCGCAGCCAAATAGCTGCGCAGGCTCTCCGGCATGGGCGCCACACAGATCATCGGCGTTGCTGTCAGCGGGTGACGGAAGGCCATCCGCCACGCGTGCAGCGCCATCCGCTTCAGCCCAGCCGGTTTGAGACGCTTGTTCAAAGCGAAATCACCGTATTTTTCATCACCGAGGATCGGAAACCCCAGGTGTGCAAGATGGACGCGAATCTGGTGCGTCCGCCCCGTTTTCAACTGCGCTTCCAGCAGACTCATCTCAGGCCAGCGCGCCAACAGACGGAAGACGGTATGCGACGGCTTGCCCCGCTCCGCATCCACCGACACCCGGCGCTCGCCGTTGTCCAGCAGGTATTTAAAAAGCGGCGCCTTGACGTGCTGTGTCTCATTCATCCAGCGCCCTTTGACCAGCACCAGATAACGCTTGTCCGCCCCGGCCCCATGCTCGCGAAACATGTCGTGCAACGCGGTCAGTGCCGAACGCTTCTTGCTGACCAGCAGGATGCCCGAGGTTTCCCGATCCAGGCGATGCGCGAGCTCCAGGAACTTCGCCTGGGGACGCTGCCGGCGCAAGGCTTCGATGACGCCAAAACTGACGCCGCTCCCCCCGTGGACAGCAATTCCCTCGGGCTTGTCGATGACCAGCAATGCATCATCCTCGTAGACGATCGGCAAATCGACCCGCTGCTTCGCCACCTCATCCACCGCCTCTTCGACGCGGGTCGCAACCCGGATCGGCGGCAAACGCAGGATGTCGCCCGCAAGAATGCGATAGGTCGCATCGACCCGTTTTTTATTCACCCGCACTTCGCCACTCCGCAAAATGCGATAGATGTGGCTTTTCGGCACGCCCTTGCAATGCCGGATCAGGAAATTGTCGAGGCGCTGTCCGGCCTCGTCTTCCTCGATCGTGCGATAGGTGACTGAATTGTTCCCTGCACCGTTCATTTTCTAATATACTGCTTGCGTTTTACGTCTCGGTTTGCAAGAGGTCCCGAACCGTCAGACCGTCCGCCCGCGCCGAAGCGCGACCGCCAGGCGGCAGGCTCCGGAAACTCACCTGCGCCAATTGCTCAGGCCAGACCAACGTAAGGCGACCTGGTTAAGTTCACTCACCAAAAGTAGTGATGTTAATGGATAAGCTCGCCGCAAGCACGCACGGATTGCCCGTCGCAGGATTTTTCAGGCCGCGCATTTCAAGAAAAAACACGCAGCCATACAACTGATCAGCACATTCTCATCGCCTTGCCCTCACGAAACTAATGAACGCAACCCGATAAAGAACACGTCGCTGCCTGCACCGGCGTTTCGTTGCAGCGTGCCCACTGGTGCGCTGGAGCCCCAAAAATGAAACGCATGCTCTTCAATGCGACACAGGCGGAAGAACTCCGTGTCGCCATTGTCGATGGTCAGAAACTCATTGACCTCGACATTGAATCCGCCGCCAAGGAACAACGTAAAAGCAACATTTACAAGGGTGTCATCACCCGCATCGAACCGTCGCTCGAAGCCTGCTTCGTCGACTACGGCGCGGAACGACACGGTTTCCTGCCGTTCAAGGAAATCTCCCGTAGCTACTTCCAGCCGGGCGTTGAGCCGGGCAAGGCCAAGATCAACGAGGCCCTCAAGGAAGGCCAGGAACTGATCGTTCAGGTCGACAAGGACGAGCGTGGCAACAAGGGTGCCGCCCTGACCACCTACGTCTCGCTGGCCGGGCGCTACCTGGTGCTCATGCCGAACAATCCGCGTGGCGGCGGTGTCTCGCGCCGCGTCGACGGCGACGAGCGTGCCGAACTGCGCGAAACCATGGACCAGCTGCAAGTCCCGAACGGGATGAGCCTGATCGCCCGCACAGCCGCCATCGGCCGCCAGGCAGAAGAACTGCAGTGGGACCTGAACTACCTGCTGCAACTGTGGAGCGCCATCGAAGGCGCCGCCCAGCAGCAATCCGGCGCCTTCCTGATCTATCTGGAAGGCTCCCTGGTCATTCGCGCCATCCGCGACTACTTCCAGCCGGACATCGGCGAGATCCTGATCGATACCGACGAGGTGTTCGAGCAGGCGCGCGCCTTCATGGGCACCGTCATGCCGGGCAACGTCAGCCGCGTCAAACGCTACCGCGACGATGTGCCGCTGTTCTCCCGCTTCCAGATCGAACACCAGATCGAAACCGCCTTCGCACGCCAGGTCAACCTGCCGTCCGGCGGCGCCATCGTGATCGACCACACCGAAGCCCTGGTTGCCGTTGACGTGAACTCCGGTCGCGCCACCAAGGGGGCCGACATCGAGGAAACCGCACTGCGCACCAACCTCGAAGCCGCCGACGAACTCGCACGCCAGCTGCGCCTGCGCGACCTAGGCGGTCTGATCGTCATCGACTTCATCGACATGGAAAGCGCCAAGAACCAGCGCGAAGTCGAAACCCGCCTGCGTGAAGCCCTGCGCTTCGACCGCGCCCGCGTCCAGATGGGCAAGATCAGCCGCTTCGGCCTGATGGAACTCTCCCGCCAGCGCCTGCGCCCGGCCCTCGCTGAAACCAGCTACATCCCCTGCCCGCGCTGTACCGGCACCGGCCACATCCGTTCCACCGAATCTGCTGCGCTGCACATCCTGCGCATCCTCGAAGAGGAAGCAATGAAGGAAAACACGGGTGCCGTGCATGTCCAGGTCCCGGTCGATGTCGCCACCTTCCTCCTCAACGAGAAGCGTCAGGACATCCAGGCCATCGAACTGCGCCACAAGGTCACCATCCTGCTGATCCCGAACGTGCACCTCGAGACGCCGGCTCACACCATCGTCCGCCTGCGTCACGACGACCTGAACAACGACGACCTGCGCGAACCGTCCTACAAGATGGTCGACCAGCCCGTCGAAGACAACACCAAGTTCGGCACCGGCAAGGACGAAGCAGCCAAGCCGCGCCAGGAAGCCGTGATCAAGGGCATCTCGCCGGAACAACCGGCCCCGGTCGTCGCCGAGAAGGCCGAAGCCGCGCCGGCACCGGCTGCTCCCGCCCCGGCATCCGGTGGCTTCATGGCCAAGATCATGTCGTGGTTCCGCAGCGAGCCGAAGGCCGCCGAGCCCGCTCCGGCACCGGAGCCGGCTCCGAAAAAGTCGCGCGACAACCGCGGCGACGGTCGACGTGATCGTAACGGCCGAAATGGTCGTAACGGCCGCCGCGATGAAGAACGTGGCGAACGTCAGGAACGCGGCAACCGTAACGAGCGGAATGAACGCAACGAGCGCAATGCCGACAAGCCGGCACGCGACGATGCCGCACCGCAACAGGAAGGCCGTGGCGAACGCAAGGAACGCGGCAACCGTCGTGAGCGTGGCGAGCGCCGTGAGCGCCAGCAGCCGGAAGCCGTTGAAAACCGTCTGCAAACCGAAGCCCCGGAAGCCCAGGCATTGATGGCTGCCGCCATCGACACGCCGGCCAATCCGGAAGCACCGGCTGGCGAAGAGCAAGGCAATGGCCGCCGTCGCGGTCGTCGTGGTGGCCGTAATCGTGGTGAACGCCGCAACGAGGGCGAGACCAACCAGGCTCAGGCTGCCGATGCCGTTGCTGCACCGGTTGTGACCGAGCAGTTGGTCAGCCAGGAACCGGTCATCGTGACCATTCCGGCCAGCGAACCGGTCGCCCAGCCGGCAACCGTCGCCCAGGAAACTGCCGCACCGGTCGAAACGGTCACCGCAATCGTCGCGGACGCTGCGGCACCGGCAATTCAGGTTGAAGCCGCACCGGTGACCACCGAAGCTGCTGCCATTGCCCCGGCCGCCGTCGTCGATACCCCGGTGGCCACACCGGTCGTCATCGCCGAAGCGCCGGCACCTGTCCTCGCCGCAATCACCGAAACCGTTGTGGAAGCCGCCCCGGTTGCGGCAGAACCGACGGTCGCCGAAGTGCCGGCTGACACGCCTGTTACCGCTGTCGAAACCGCAGCACCGGTGGCCAACATCGAAGTCGCGCTGGCTGAATCCGGTCTGGTCATGGTGCAAACCACGGCCCCGGTGACGATTGCCCAAGCCGAACCGCCGGCCAAGCTGGGCCGTCCGCGCAAGGCAAAGGCTGCCGCAGAGGCTGCAGATGAGCCGATGGTGATGGTCGAAACGCAGAAATAAGCGACCAGCGCATCCAGCAAAAAGGGGCCATATGGCCCCTTTTTGTTTTATTGCCGCACGCAACAGCCCGCCGTCCCGAGCACCGCAGTCAGACAGCCCCGCTTACTCGCCTGCCAAGACCGAACAGTTACGCCCCTTTCGTTTGGCCTGATACAAAGCATGATCGGCCTGGGCCACAAGCACCGAGGCAGCCATCCCACTCTCCGGCGGCACAACGCTCACCACGCCGAACGAGATACTCACCCGACCAACGGGTGTCCCGGGATTGGCAATGTCCGCCGCCCAGACTTCCTCACGGATACGCTCCGCCAATTCAAAAGCGGCCGCTGCATCCATCGGCGTCAATAAGGCAAACTCCTCCCCGCCCAAGCGCGCAACCAATTCGCCCGCCCGCCGACCATTTGCATGCAGCACGGCGGCAATCCGTTGCAAACAGACATCCCCCGCCGGATGACCCAAGGCATCGTTGTAACGCTTGAAGTGATCCACGTCGGCCATGAGCAAGGCCAACGGCTGACGCGTGCGTGCCGCGCGGGCAATTTCTTCGACCAGGGTCCGATCGAAGTGACGACGATTGGCCAGGCCGGTCAAGGCATCCGTGGATGAAAGCAGTGCCAGTTCGGTATTGGCCTGTTCCAGCGCCAAGGTACGCTCCTGCAATAAACCCAGGCTGGCATGCAAGCGGCGATTGAGGGCAACGATATAAGCCACCAGCAGGCCGCCCATGCCCAGCAGGAACCCGCCCCACAGCAAGGTCAGTACAACCCAGTGCGGGAGCGAGGATTCCGCTTCGAAAATAAACCCATCCAGACGGTGACGCGCCGGCAAGAGGCCTGTCTGCACAAAGACTTCCGCAATCGATTCCCAGCGCGCCCGGCTCATGTAGCCGATATCCACCACATCCGACTGAATCAGGTTGTACAGACTCTGCGCCTCGAAGCTCAGCGCCTGACGATCGAGCTTCGGGTGATAGCGGGCCTGGATGAGATCAATGACCTCGGCCTGATGCTGCAAGGCATAGCGCCAGCCTGCCGCCATGGCATCGCGAAAGGCCATCACGGCCTGCGGACTCTGCGACGCGAATTCGCGCGAGGTGAATAGGGTATCCCCGTAAAAATCGATGCCCAGATCCCTGGGATTGAAAATCTGGTAGGCCAAACCGATCTGCCCCGCTTCGAATGGCTCGGTGGAAATATAGGCTGTCGATGCGTCGACCGTCGGACCTTCGCCGCCAGGCAGCATCGCTCGTACCGAACCGCGATGCGGGACAATCTGCACCCGCTCGAGATTGACACCCGCCTTTTTCAAATAGGCCAGCAGTTCGTCCGAGTGGGTTTCTCCCATCAAGACCCGCCCTTCAAGATCACGCGGCGAACGGAGGGCAGCGTCGGCACGCGCCAGAATCACGAAGGGAGAATGCTGAAAAATTGCTGCAACGGCCACCAGGGATCGCCCGGCATTAAACTCGATGAGCAGTGAGGAATTACCGATGCCGAATTCCGCCTCCCCCCGGTCGACCACCTCCGCCGGGTTGATTGAGGGGCCTCCTTCAATCAGTTCGACATCCAGACCCAATTGCCGGAAATAGCCTTGCTCCAGCGCAGCGTAAAGGCCGGCAAACTGAAATTGATGAAACCATTTCAGCTGGATGCGCACCTTTTTCAGCGCATCGTTGGGCAGCGGGTCATGGGGCCAAGCCAGCACCAGCGTCGGCATACACAGTCCGAGCAGCAGCAGGAAACGTCCGATCAGGATGGGCAAAGCAGCCATCAGGCAAGGCACACCACAAAAATTGTGGAATCAGTATAGCTCGTTATGACCACGCGCCAGACCGGTACAAACCCTTGGCGCATGGCCTCTGACACCCTGCAGACCGCAGCCCTTAGAGCTGTTCCGAACTCGGACGGCCAAAATGGTAGCCCTGACCGCCAGCCACATGATCCTCGAGCAACAACTTCACTTGCTCTGCCGTTTCAACCCCTTGTGCAATCACATCGACCTCCAGCGAGGCCGCCAGGGTCACGATGGCCCGCAGCACAGCCCGCGCACTCTCGCTACGCGGCGCCTCGGCCACCAAACCGGCATCCAGCTTGATGTAGTCCGGCGGCAGGTCGCGCAGCAACTGCAAGGAATCCGGTGCCAGACCAAAATGATCGATCCCGAAACGGGCGCGATGCTTGCGGACCAATTCGGCAAACTTGCGTGCCAGCGCCGGTTGGCTGGCGCAACCATATTCAGCCAGTTCAAAAGACAAATTCAAATCACTGCGATCCAGGCGTCCCAGCGCCTCATCCAGCCATTGCATGAAACCGGCGTCATCCAGGCTCTGGCTGGACATATTGACAGCCAGTCGTCCCATTTCCCCCACGGCGACACGTGCATTCAGCATCGCAAACACCAGGGACAACAAAGCACGATCCACCTCGGCCATCAGATGATGGCGCAGCGCCATCGGCATGAAGGTTGAAGCCGGTACCAGATTGCCATCGGTGCCGATCAGGCGGGTCATGATTTCCTGATGGATCAACTCGCCGGAAGACAAGGACACCACAGGCTGCCCCACCAGGGTCCAGCGGTTTTCGGAAAGGGCATTCCGGATCAGTTCCCGCCACCCCTGCGAACCCAAGGCACCGGCATTCCCCGCCGTTTCCGCCACGTACTGCATCGCATTGCGGCTCGCCTGACGGGCACTTTCAATCGCCAGATCGAGGCGCGACATCACCTCGGAGCGCGCATCGCCAATCCGGAAGTTGACCACCCCCATACTGAACGACAAATCCCCACCACCACCGGCCGGCAAAGGAATCTCGGCCAGGCGCCCCTGGAGGGTTCGGGCAAGTTCGATGATGGCCGGGTGATCCAGCACCACGAAACCGAATGAGCCACCACCGGTTCGGCACAAAACCCGAGCGGACTCCCCCAGCACCGTACGCGCCACGTCAGCCAGCGCCTTGAGATAAGCATCCCCCTCGCGGTAACTGACCTCCGTGTTGAATTCCTTCAGGCGATTGACCTCAAGTCCGATCAAAGCCCCTTCGGAAAATGCCACCGAACCATCCAGAAACTGCTTGAAGCGCAGGTCGAAGCTGCGCCGGTTATCGAACCCCGTCAGTTCATCGACGTAGGCTTCGCGGCGGAATTTTTCAGCTTTGGCCGATTCCGTATCCAGCATTTCCTTGATCCGGCGGGACATGTCGTTCATGGCCCCCACCACGCGGCGCAACTCAGGGGCGCGCGGCATGAAGGCAATCCGCTCGAAACGCTTCTTCTGGATTTCTCGCGCCGAAGCCTCGATCAGACTCAGCGGCTTCAGAATCATGTGCAACAGGAGTTGTGTCAACACCAGGGCTGCCGCATACGCCACCGCCATCCAGATCGCGGTTTCAATCAGGCTGCGCCACAAATGCTGATAGGCATGAGTCGGCTGGGAAATGACCACCACCTTCCCCAACTGGCGCCAGCCAGCGCTGATGAAGGCCTCTCCCGGTGCGGCCTGCAGCGGGAAAAGCTCCGAAAACCATACCGGCACCTCATCGATCTTGGCAGGCAATTCCCGATTGACGAGCACATCCCCTTTCAAACCCAGGACGGCAATCCGCTGGAAATACCCCCGGTCAAACAAGGTCGCAACCTGCGTCGCTGCCAGTTGCGTATCAGCCTTCCCGAGAGACTGGGACAAGGGATGCACCAGCGCGCTGGCAGCATCCTGCGCATGCGAGGCCAACTGCTCCTCCAGATAGGCACGGGTACTGCGCACATCGGCCCAGGTCAAAGCGACAAAAATGGCGAGCACAATCGCCGAAATCGCGAGAAACAGCTGTTGGCGCAAAGTCATGCAGGGCTCCCCCGACGTCGCCGGCGGGATTCTTTACTGCCGCTCGGCAAATCACGCGCCACCCAGACCATGGCCATGACCACCACCAGCGTCAGCGCATTCGCGGGCAACTGCAGGTTGAAATCAACGGTACTGTGAATAATCAGGGCGACCACTGCCATCAGGGTACCGAACGCAATCCCGCGCGGCAAACTGGAACGCCGCTTCAAGAGGATGCGAATACCGCAAGCCAGGGTCAGCAAGACGAAGCCGCCGAGGAATGCGACCCCGACCAAGCCGTTATCCGCGGCAATCTCGGCATAATCATTATGTGCATGATCGAAATAGCCATCGCGCGGCGTGCGGTAACGCAGATAGGTATTGTAAAAACTCCCTGCCCCCGTACCGAAGACCGGAAAATCCTTGACCAGACCGAGTGAATAAAGCGCCGCCTCCTGCCGCAGCTCGACAGACTCTTCACGTCCGCCCCCCTCCATGCTGACCGAGGTTTCACGGACACGCTCGACCACTTTTTCCAGGCCAACCCAGGTCCCGACGATCACCACGTCAATGATCACCAGGCTGGCAATCAGACCGATCGTGGCTGGGGCCATCCGGCGTGACAGCAGAATGGTCACCACACCGACAATCAGCATGGCTGCAAAAAATCCGGCATTCCCCATGCGTGATCGCGTCAACACGAGCGCGATCACCAGCACGATCAACATCATCCGCAGGCGCATCTTCGGGCTCAGGATGAAGTCGAACACACGCACCAGGGTGTGCTTCCAGTTACCTGCGGGGGCCTTTTCCTGACCCAGGCGGGCCAGCATCAAGCCAATCCCCACCGACAGGCAAATCTCCATATAGCCTGCCATGTGGTTGTGATACACGAACCCGCCCTTCACCCGGTCATGAATGACCTCGGAGAAGAAGAGCTGGTAATGTGCCCCCGCCGAAAACAGCAATACGCCCAGAATGGCCTGCGCCAGCCCCGACAACACCAGGCACATGGCCAGCGTATCGAGACGCGCCTTATCCCGAACAGTCAGCAAGGCCACAAGAAAACAGGAGAAATACGCGAAGGACAAGGCCCCGTAGAGCTGCGTCTGAAACGGGTCCAAGGACAGACGGAAAGCCGTGATACCGGCCTGAACGGCATAGGTTTCCGGCGACACGGCATTGAGCCAGCCGCCCGGCAAAGGCAGCAATTGAAGCCAGGGTAAGACGACAAAGCCCCCCAGGCAGATGATCGGCCAGCGATAAGCACGCAGGCGGGCAAAAGCAGCCGGCAAAGCGGCGCGCCAGGACCAGAATGCCGCCAGCAACAGCCCCTGGGAAGCCAACACCAGGATTGCCATCGCCCAGGTACGGTTACTGCCTAACGGCCAAGGTGCCCAGAACAGCAAGGCCACCAGCCCCCAGAAGACACCCCGGTCAGAAATTTCAGCTGAATTTTGCTCGGTTACGGCACGCTGCATCGTTCACATCAACTATCAAAAGCATGGCAAAAAAAAAGGCAGCGAAAAGCTGCCTTTTTTCGGCTTGAAACCGGATCAAGAGCGGGAAACACCGCCACCGCCACCGCCCGACGGGGTCGAGGCAGGTGCGTTGGACCAGCTCGGCGCGTTGGAGGGGCCGGTGGTGATCCCCGGATTACCCGGTGCATTGGTCGGGTTACCGGCAGCGGTCGACTTGCTTTCGTTGACCAGCTTCAGCACAGCGACGGTATCGCCGACTTGCTTGGCATCGTAGCCCGCGGTGGTCATGGCAGACTGGATTGCATCGGTGCTGACACCCGCAGCAGACAAGGCAGTCGCCAGGCTATCCACGGAGATACCCGCAGCCTTGGCGGCAGCGACAACGGCGCTGACGTCCTGACCTTCGGTCACGGATTTTTTGACTTCGGCTTCAACCTGAGCGGCAGACATGCCGGTCGAGAAGGCAGCCATGGCGGTCAGGCTGGCGGTAAAGATGCCGGCAGCGATGGCAAGTTTGGTAAAAGTCTTCATGGCGACCTCACAAAGTTAGTTGAGTTCAGGATAACAGCATGACATGAGAGCGTCAACCCAACCCAGGAAAAATCCTCGGAAATACAACGACCTGAATCGAATTGTAATCCATCAAAATTATCAAAAACTCAACGCCCGTAGACGTCCTCGAAGCGCACGATGTCATCCTCGCCCAGATAGCTGCCAGACTGCACTTCGATCATCTCGAGCGGCATCTTTCCTGGGTTCTCCAGGCGATGGACCACCCCCAGCGGGATATAAGTGGATTGGTTTTCCGAGACAAAGAAGGTCTCTTCACCCCGCGTCACCTTGGCAGTGCCCGTGACGACGATCCAGTGTTCCGCGCGGTGATGGTGCATCTGCAAGGAAAGTATGCCACCCGGATTAACGACGATGCGTTTTACCTGGAAACGTTCGCCGGTATCGATGCTGTCGTACCAGCCCCACGGACGATACACCTTGCGGTGGGCATGCGACTCGCCTCGCTTCTCGGCCTTGAGGCGATTCACGACCTCCTTGACCTGCTGAATCTTGCCCTTATCGGCCACCAGAATGGCGTCCGGCGTCTCGACCACAACCACATTATCCAGCCCGACACAGGCAACCAGACGATCATCAGCCAAAACAAGGGTATTTTGGGTGTCGACCGCCAGGACATCGCCCATCAGCACATTCCCCGAAGCATCCTTGTCGCCGATTTCCCAAAGCGCACTCCAGGCACCAACATCGGACCAATTGGCAGCAAGGGGAACCACCGCCACCTCGGCCTGATTTGCCTCACCGGCGGTCAACGGCTCCATGACCGCATAATCGATGGAATCCGACGGGCAGGCGGCAAAGGCGGCCGGCTCGGGACGGACGAAATCGTGGTCCACCTTGCGCCCGGCGAAAGCTGCGTCACAGGCCGCCGCGATATCCGGACGGCACTGCGCCAGCTTGGCCAGCCAGACCGACGCCTTGATCACGAAAATACCGCCATTCCAGAGAAACTCACCGCTGGCGAGATAGGCCTCGGCCGTCGCGGCATCCGGCTTTTCGACAAACTGGCGCACCACCTGAGCCCCCTCGCCCAGGGCGTCGCCTACCCGGATATAGCCATAGCCGGTTTCGGGTGCCGTCGGACAAATACCGAAGGTCACCAGCTTGCCAGCGTCGGCCAGGGGCGCCGCGCGCAGTACGGCGGCACGGAATGAAGCCTCATCCTGGATCACATGATCCGCCGGCATGATCACCAGTACCGGATCTGCCCCATCCACCCGCGCCTGCAACGCAGCCAGCGCCAGCGCCGGCGCGGTGTTGCGGCCACAGGGCTCAAGCAAAAGCCCGCCTGACGAAACCCCAACCTGGCGCAGCTGTTCCGCCACCAGAAAGCGGTATTCCTCGTTGCCGATCAATAAAGGAGCACGCAACACATCATCGGCAGCCAACGCCAGGCCATTGAGGCGAAGGGCCGTTGCCTGCAGCATCGTGTGCTCGCCCGTGAGGCGCAACAACTGCTTGGGATACTGCTCGCGGGAAAGCGGCCAGAGGCGGGTACCGGAACCACCGCACAGGATGACGGGTTGAATGATCATGTTGAATTCGCGTTCTATTTCAATCAAAGCAGGCGTCAAGCGCCTCGATGTTCTTCTTTAACCAGCATGCGCCGCCCTACCAAACAGGCCGAGGCCACAGAGACCGTTCGGCCCACAAGAGGCAGCCCAAACAGGGATTGTGTCACCTTCCGACACCTTTCCCTGGTCGCGCAGATGCCTCAGTAGGCGTTTTTATTCACGAAACCTTTGAAAACCGTCAGGAAGATGATCTTGATATCGCGCCACAGGGACCAGTTCTGGACGTAGTCGAGATCATACTTCACCCGCATGGCCATCTTGTCCAGGGTTTCGGTTTCACCGCGCCAGCCGTTGATCTGCGCCCAGCCCGTGATCCCCGGCTTGACCTTGTGACGCAGCATGTAGCCGCGGATCAGCTTGCGGTATTCCTCGTTATGCGCCACGGCATGCGGGCGGGGGCCCACCACCGACATCGTGCCCTGCAGCACGTTGAAGAATTGCGGCAATTCATCCAGAGAAGTGCGGCGCAGAAACGCGCCAAACGGCGTGATCCGCATATCGCCCTTTTGGGCCTGGACAACCTTGCTGCCGTCTTCGCACACCGTCATGCTGCGGAACTTCCACACTTCCACCACGGCGCCGTTCAGACCGTAACGACGCTGCTTGAAGAGCACCGGCCCCGGCGAGGTCAGTTTCACACCCAGCGCAATGAAGGCCATCGGCAAGGCAATCAGGATCAGGATCAGGCTGGCAACGACGATATCTTCGACCCGCTTCAACCAGCCATCCACGCCGTAAAACGGGCTTTCATGCAGGCTCAGCACCGGGATGCCATCCAGGCTGCTCATCTTGCCGTGCAGCATGTCGAAGACGAAGAAATTGGGCACGAAATAAACGGAAGCTGTGGTATCGCTCAAGGCATTCACGAGTTCGATGATGCGCGCCTCGGCCTTCATCGGCAGCGTGATGTAGATGTAATCCACCTTGCCGGCACGCGCCAGTTCGACCAGTTCGTCAAAACGCCCCACCCCTTCTGCATCATGGGCTGCATGCTGACAATCGCGCTTGGCCAGACGATCGTCAAAATAGCCGATGAACTCCATGCCCAGCCAGGGGGTGTGCTTGACCTTATCCACCACCTGCAAGCCCAGCTTGGTCTTGCCGGCGATGGCCAGGGTGCGGGTATTGCGGCCACCCGTACGGAGAAAACTCAGAACCAGACGCAACGCAATGCGCGAAGCAGCCAGTCCAAGCGGCGCCAGCATCGACCACACCAGCAAGGCGGCCCGCGAATAGTCCGCGGACATTTTGGTCAGGAAACCGAGGCAAACCAGGGTGCCTGCGGTCAACAGCCAATTAACGACTGTTTCTGACACAGCCCCTTGAAGCGGCAAGGTGCGGCTTGAACCGTAGAGGTTACGCATACCGCCAAAGCCGAGGAAAATCAGCACGGCCCAGATGCCCAGGGTCGCATACTGACCGGCAAATTCGAGCTCATCGTGGGTCAGTTCAATCGCCAGGGCCAGCATGGCCAAGATCACCGTACCATCCAGCAAACGATGAAAAAAGGCGATTTTCGAGCTATGAGGTCGCAACAGGCCACTCGGCATGAAAGACATGATGTATGACGCCTTTTGGAAAATTTGCGGTGCACTGCACCATTTCCCAATGATCCCATAACAGTGTAAAAAACCCAATATAACCAATGGCATAGAAAGAATGGATTTGCCAAATAAACGCTATATTCAACAAATCTAATAGCGCCACCACAGAAGATTCGTCACATTTTCAACACGCATCCACCCCGAAAATCACGCGACTTAAATGATCAAAGTCCCACAAAATCGTCACTACAGCGTCGCCCGGCTTATTTAGGGATAGTCAACCCGACGACATACCTATACATCCTGAGCCCCCCTGGCCGATCTCGCGCCCTCTCAGAACTGGCTGAAATAACAAAAACCCTTGGCGACACCTGCTGCCCGTGGGAAGATAGGTACATTGCTGTTGCCCTCACACCAAGATGCGTCCCCCCTACCCTCCCAAGAGCCTTGGCATCATCGCCCTGCTGTCACTGGGGGTGCTGACGCTCCTTGCCTTCTATCTGGGGAGCAGCTATCGGGATCAGTCCCAACTGGCAACCGCCCATGCCCGCAATCTGGCCGCCGTTCTGGAAGCCCGTCTGAACCTCACGCTGCGCCGCACCCAGGCCACGCTTGAGTCCCTGGCAAAAGAAATTCCGCCGGAGGCCTTGAGAATCAGTGCGCGTACCGGCTACGCCACCGAACTGCACCAAAAACTCGCCCGTCTTGCCGGCCACTTCCCGGCGATCACCGGGTTGCGCATCATCGACCGGGAAGGCAACCTGCTCTATATCTCCGAGCGGGTTGAGCTCGGCGTTCCGCCCAGCGCACGGGATCGCAGTTACTACGAGGCCCTCAGGCAGAACCCGGCCCAGCCGATCTTTTTTTCCGAAGTCACGCTTGGGCGCATTTCCAATCGGCAACAACTTTATGCAGCCGTCGCCATCCGCGATGCCCAGGGCGGTTTTGCCGGCATTGCCATGGCGCCCCTGGAACTTGACTACCTCGCCACCCTGATCAATGCCATCGACATCGGGCCGAATGGGGTCGTCACCTGGCGGCGCAGCGACGATGCCCGGCTGGTCATGCGTATTCCGGCCAAGCCCGACAGCGTCAATCAGCCGATCAACAGCAGCAATCCGCTGCATGCCCGCATCGAACAGGGCGATCAGGAAGGCGTTGTGCACTTTGAGGCTGCGCTCGACAAGATCGACCGCATTTACGCCTTCAAACAGGTCGCAGGCTACCCCTTCTACGTTGCGGTCGGCCTCGCCTGCAACGACTTTCTGGCCCAGTGGCGACGCACTGCCGTGCTGGTCGGCGCCAGCGTCCTGCTCGGCCTTGCCGCCGTGATCCTGATGCTGCTCCGCCGCATGCGCTCGGAAGCCAGCCTGCGCGAGGCAGCAGCCCGCCTCGCTGAAAGCAACGAGCGCCACCAATCGCTCCTGCAGGCCATGGACGAAGGCATTTGCAGCCTGACCCGCGACGGTGACATCACCTTCATGAATCCGGCCTGCCTGCGCATCCTCGAGGCGGCTGACACCCCCACCGTCCGCGCCCGACTGGCAACGCTCATCCCCCAAGCCAAGGACAGTGCTCACAACGATCTCTGGGCGGCGATCCAACAGGCCGCCAGTACCGGCGCACGACTCGACGCCTTTGACGCCGAACTCCCGCACCCGGACGGCAACCGCATCCTGCACCTGATGTTCTACCCGGTGCGGGAGGGCGAAACGACCAACGGCGGCGTGCTCCTCCTCTCCGATGTCACCGCCCAGCGCGAAGCCATTTCAGCCCAGCAACGCTATCGCACCGAGCTGGAACGTACGGTGGCCGAACGCACGCACGAACTGCTCGACGCAAAAACCGCTGCCGAAGCCGCCAACGTGGCCAAGAGCGCCTTCCTGGCCAACATGAGCCATGAGATCCGCACCCCGCTCAATGCGATCAGCGGCATGACCCACCTGCTGCGCCGCGATGGTGTCACGCAAAAACAGGAAGACCGCCTGAACAAGATCGAGGCGGCCAGCGAGCACCTGCTCGATGTCATCAACGCCATCCTCGACCTCTCCAAGATCGATGCCGGCAAATTCACGCTCGACATCAGCGAAGTCCATCTGGGTGCGCTGGTGGCCAATGTCGTCTCGCTGCTCAATGACCGTGCCAGTGCCAAGGACATCCGGATCAGCACCCAGGTCAGCCTGCCTGCAGCGCGCCTCCAGGGCGACCCCACGCGTTTGCAGCAGGCGCTCATCAACTACGTGGGCAATGCGATCAAATTCACCAATCAAGGCGACATCCGCATTCAGGTCTCGACCGAGGACGAAGGCGACAACGACTGCCTGATCCGCTTTGCCGTCACCGACAGCGGCATCGGCATTGCCGCCGATGTCCTGCCGCGCCTGTTCAACAGTTTCGAACAAGCCGACAACTCGACCACCCGCAAATATGGCGGCACCGGCCTGGGACTGGCGATCACGCGCAAACTTGCCGAACTGATGGGCGGCGAGGTCGGCGTGGAGAGCACCCCGGGGCGCGGCAGCACCTTCTGGTTCAGCGCACGCCTGCAGAAACTCACGGCCCAGGCCACCCAGCCGACCACGGTGAGTCGCCTGCCCGCCGAGGCGCAACTGCTCGACCGGCATGCCGGCAAACGCGTCCTGCTGGTCGAGGACGATCCGGTGAACCGCGATGTCACCCTCGGCCTCCTGACCCATGCCGGGCTGGCCGTGGATATTGCCGAAGACGGCGTGCAAGCCGTCCGGCTGGCGACGGCCCAGATCTACGACCTGGTGCTCATGGATTTGCAAATGCCGAACATGGACGGTCTGGAAGCCACGCACCAGATCCGCCGGCTACCGGGCTGGAACACCCCACCCATCCTGGCCATGACCGCCAACGTCTACCCGGAAGACAAGCAGCGCTGCCTCGCCGCCGGGATGGACGACTTCATCCCCAAACCGGTTCCGCCCGTCCTGCTCTTCGAAGCCCTGCTCGAATACCTGGAATCCTGATCGGCCAAACTGCGGCGCATCGGCAGCCCGACGGTCAACGCCGCCCTGCAGGCAAAATCCGGCGGAACACACGCCCCTGCAGGCGTGTGACCATGCCTGCAATCAGAACTTCAGCAAGCCAAAACGGGCGCGGCAGCGGCCAAAGCAGTCATGCATTTCCTGCGAATGCCAGTCGATACCCAGATGCGCTACCGCCACCAGATTGATGCGTGACAGGTGGTTCTTGGGCGAGGGCGGCAGATCCAGCGCGCGGGTGAGGCTTTCGGCCACATTGACCACGGCCTGCAAGGGGCTGGTCGCCACCAGCATTTCGTGATGTGCCTCGATGGCCAGGGCAAAGGCCTCCGGCAGTTCCCACTGGCGGGCCAGCTCGCCGCCGACCACGGCATGATCGAGCCCGAATGCCTCGGCCTCGTGGTCCAGCAACCGGCCATCCAGCGCCGATTGCGCCTGCACCGCCTGAAACCGCTCGGGATCAAGCACATGGAAATACAACTGCCCGACATCATGCAAGATACCCGCGATGTAGGCTTTTTCCGGCGAGACGCCGCACAGCATGGCGAGCTCCTGCGCCACGATGGCCACCGCGCGGGAATGCTGGAGCAAGAAGGCCGCCCCTTTGTCCTGCCCGATGAACTTATTGAGCGCCGCGCTCACGACAATGCGGCGAAACTGGTTCAGGCCGATCAGCGAGGCAGCCAGGAAAGGGTCGTAGACATCCGGCTGGGCGTGCAGGCGGCGAATGTGATTGGCCGTGGCCAGCACGCTGGAGGTGATCACCGGATCGTTGCGCGTGAGGCGCGTGATGGCGTCCAGCGAAGCATCCTCGTCGTGCAACATGTCGAGAATCTGCACCACCACCTGCGGGAAGGGCGGCAGTTGCTTGATCAGCTTGGCGACCTCGGTCGCCAGGTTGCTCCGGGTCAGCATTCTGACGGTCCACCATCCAAAAGGGCCAAAAACAGCGGCGCACAACTCTCGGTCGGCACCGCGCCAAAAATCTCGCGCAAACGCGCCTCATGGACTGCCTGGGCCTGGGCATAGGCTTCATCGTCACGCGGCACCAGATTATCCACCGCCACGCACTCCACGCCTTTGTTCAGCAGCTGATCGATGGTGGCGGCGGTGAGCACCGTGCCCACCCCAAGATGAATCGCCAGCTGACGCCCCGTGCGCCCGAACACCGGGCGGGCGATGACCATGCCCGGCTCCAGATGCAGGGTTGGCATCCAGCAATACCGATACACGGGATTTCCCGCCTCGCCAGCGCCTTCTGCGCCCGGCATGCCATCCGTATTCATCTGCGTCACCGTGATCTCCATCCTGTCATCCATACCGCGCAAGCCGCACCCACTGTGATCCTACAAGGCTTTGACACGCCTGCCGCAGCAAGGATTCCCCTGCGCATAGCGCCGAGCCAGCATCCTTCTCATTAACGAACCCGTCAGATTGATCTTGAGGGCTCAAACCCAAAAATATTATTACATTCGTCAATTTTGATAAAAACCTGGGCGACACCCTATTGCCCCGCGACACACTCGCAACACACCGCCACCAAACAACAACGCCCGCAAAAGCGGGCGTTGGGAAGTGAGCGGCAGAGGGTATTCAGAGCCCTTCCGGGTTCATGGATT
The DNA here is from genome assembly GCF_039649255.1 of Dechloromonas sp. ZS-1. NCBI lineage: Bacteria > Pseudomonadati > Pseudomonadota > Betaproteobacteria > Rhodocyclales > Azonexaceae > Dechloromonas > Dechloromonas sp. ZS-1. The sequence continues at coordinate 464,748 of NZ_JBDIYD010000002.1, forward strand.
GCCACTTCCAGGTATCGGCGCACATGTCATCGATACCGCGCGTTGCTTTCCAACCGAGAGACGCCTCTGCCAAGGCGGGTTCTGCCCAATATGCCGGCACATCCCCCGGCCGACGGTCGACCAGTTTATACGGCACTTTTTGACCGCAGGCCCGTTCGAAGGCGTGCAGCATTTCCAATACGCTAAAGCCGCGCCCCGTACCGAGATTGACGGTGGTTACCCCCGGCTCACGCACCAGCGCATCCAAGGCTGCCAAATGGCCCAGCGCCAGATCCACCACATGGATGTAATCCCGCACACCGGTTCCATCCGGCGTTGGGTAATCACTCCCAAACACAGACAACTCGGCACGCCGCCCCACCGCCACCTGTGCGATAAAAGGCATCAGATTATTGGGAATACCAGTTGGGTTTTCACCGATCAAGCCGCTGACATGCGCCCCTACCGGATTGAAGTAACGCAGGATGGCGATCCGCCATGCTGGGTCAGACACCGCCAGATCACGCAGCATGTCTTCCACCATCAGCTTGGAGCGCCCATAGGGGTTTGCCGGCTGCAAAGGAAAATCTTCAACGATGCACGGGTTATGCGGATCGCCATAGACCGTGGCGGAAGAGCTGAAAACAAACTGCTTCACCCCCGCCTCTGCCATGGCTTCCAGCAGGGTCATCGAGCCGTAAACATTGTTCTCGTAATACATCAGCGGCTTGGCCACCGACTCACCCACCGCCTTCAAGCCGGCAAAGTGCACCACCGCTTTGATCCCATGCTCGCCAAACACCCGCGCCAGCACCGCTTGATCCCGGATATCGCCCTGTACGAACAGCGGGCGCTTGCCACAAATGGTCTCAATACGATCCAGCACCTTGGGCGAGCTGTTGCAGAGGTTATCCAGAACAAGCACGGACTCACCGCGACTCATCAACTCCACCACCGTGTGCGAGCCGATATAGCCGGTACCGCCTGTAATCAAAATCATGTCACGGTTTCTCAAATACCCAGATGCCGAAGGGCATCCTGCAACATGGCCGGCACATGCCAGCCCAACGCGGCCTGCAACAGCAGCACCACACTCACCAACACGGCGGTCGACACCACGGCAAAGCCCAAAATCAAGGCCCACACGCTCAAGCGTGCCACAGTTTGCTCAGAGCGGGACAAGGCCCGTCGCTCCCGGCCACCCAGCAGCACCACATAAAATTCCCAACGCCAGATTTTAAACGTCCAACGGCAGTCGACCGCATGACGCCCCCAAGCAGCCACATCCCGCCGCTCCGGCGCCACAATTTCATCCCGTTCCGCCACACTGGCACGCAAAGCCGCCAAGCCCGTACCCAGCAGATAAATCGTCACCGCCCCGGCCACACCCACAATATCCGCATACCAATCCTCCAAGCTGGGCACATGCCCCTCCTGAAACATCTGGTGAATTTCTTCCGCCCCACCGCCCAAGATCACCAACACCGAAATCCACACCGAGGAAACACGCAAGGACCAACGCCCAAGCCACCAGATGATGAAGAACACGGAGGCGTGCAGGACTTTGTCCCAATTGGCGTAGATGGCGCGGGATTCTGCCTGGCTCAGGCCCCAGTACAAACCAAATATCAGCAAAACAGAGATCAGCGAGGGCAAAAATCTGAGGGGCAATTTCATGATTAACTCCCGACCAGACTCAACGCAAAAGGAAACTCTGATTCACTGAGGTAGGTACTTGGTTAACAATAACTCATACTCACTTAATACCTGAGGCCAAGTAAAAATCTCTAAAAACCGCTCTTTACTTTTTGCACGCAATAGTTCGAGTTTTTTTGGATGAGTAAGCAGTACATCAAGACAATCAGAAAATCCGGTTGCACCTTCAAAATACATAGCCCCATTACCAGCAACCCAACGGTTGAAGTGGTTATCATGTGCGATAACTGCGTTGCCAGCACCAAGCGCCTCAACCAAAGAAGGATTCGTTCCACCCACTTGGTGGCCGTGGACATAAGCTGCACTAAAAAATCTTAACGCTCGAACAACCTTTTTATCGTAAATTGCACCGACAAAACGCACCTCTGCACTAGCTGCATTTTTTACGGTGCAATGATAAGGATTACTCGTCGAGTAATCTCCTAAGACAACCAGCTGCACCCCCCTAATTTTCGCAGAAAAACCACGAACAATTTCAAGTAACGAATTTTCTGGCTCAGGGCGTGCAACAACAGTTATAAACTGACCAGGCTCTAACCCAAGTGCTAAAACAGGTGTCAAATCAGCATGAACAACAGAATCTGCACCATAGGGAATCATGGTGACCTTTTCAGCTCTCACGCGTGTCTGCAAATGTCTTTTGATTTGTGGATGATCAGCAATTAAGTGATCGCCCAACCAACACCCAATCCAATCGTTAAGCCAAAACCACAGCTTAGCCACCTTGCCCCACTTTGCTCGCCCCCACTCGATGCCATCCATATTAATCAGATTGGGGATACCCTTAAAGCGCAACAAGGAGGAAAAACACGCAGTGTTGTAACCCAAGGTTAAACATAGATTGTCAAATCTAGAAGCATGAACTATTGCTCTCCAGTCAAAGACAATCGTTCCCTTTGGTCCAGTTTGCGCAACAGGAATATGTACACGCTCAACCCCCTGCCAAATATCCTCAAACAAAGGGCCACTCCCATCCTCTTGGCAATACACCACCACCCGCCAACCACGCTCAACAAGAAAAAGCGCCAAATATTCAGCGAATGTCTCAAAACCACCATGAGCAGCCGGAATGCCACGTATTCCAAGGATACGCAAGGTTTTAATACTCATAAATATTCCGTTCAGTCATTGCCTTAATTAAATTTTCGGTTCGATCAAGCTGCTCATCAAGAGAAAACAACTTTCTCTGTCTTTCAAATCCGTTCCCCCCAAGGCAGCTCCTTAATTTTGGAGAATTAATTAATATCTCAATAGCATCTGCAAGATTGACTACATCGCCAGGCTTGAAAACAAGTCCAGAAATTTTATCTTCTACGATATCCAATAATCCACCATGCCCAGCCACTACCACCGGTTTAATTGACGACATGGCTTCGATAGCAACCAATCCAAATGGCTCAGGCTCAGTCGAAGGCACAACTGCAATATCAGAGGCATCCCAAACATTCCAGACATCTTCTGTAAATGGCATCAAGTGAATATATTCCTTGGCATGCGAATTAAAAATTTGCAGTTTGAGCATCTCAACTAAACTCTCGTGTCCGGGAACAGCACCTCCAACCAGTAAGTAATGGACATTACGAATTCCCCTGGCCCAGAGAATTTCAGCTGCATCAATTAGCAACCTCTGCCCTTTCCAGTGATTGATACGACCAACAAGTGTTATCAACAGCTCATCAGCCCCCACATCCAAACTTTTGCGCAAAATCTCAGCACCAGACTTATTCACGGGAGGCCTAACCCCTTGTCCATTCCAGATAACAAGCATTCGTTCGGCAAGCGCAGGTTGATTATTGAGCAGCCAGCGCCCAGTCATTGTTGAATTACAAACCACCTTGTCTGCCAACAAACGTAACAAGCACGGAAATCCCTTCTGGACAAGCCAAGGAGACATCAATAGCTCATGGACATGCCACAAATGAGGCTTTCGATTTAGCTTTGCCCAAACGGCCCCTCCAAGCACTGCAAGAGTGTTAGAATAAACAAGATCGATATTCCTTTTTCCCACCACCTTATTAATCGCACGCACTGAACAAAAAAGGCTGAAAGGTAGTTTTAAAATACCTCCCGCCGTTAGCATCTCTCGATTTAATTTTACAACTGGAATAATATGTGTTTCAATCCCATTATTTACCTTTAGAGCATCAAAGAGAGCCCCCTCCTCTGGCAAAACAACAATAGGACGAAACCCCCGCTCCCTCATACCTAAAACTAAAGATAACAATACTTTGTCGGAGCCATACATTTCAGCCGACTGATGAACGAACAGAACTGTATTACCAGCCCCTTGTTTTGTCGGGGGATATAAAGTATGCGCTGGTGAGTACTTGGTGGCAGCCAAATGTATAAGTTGAGCGAGTCGAGCTGCATACCCCTCAACCGAAAATAAAGTTCGTTGCCTCTCTTGCCCGGCTCGCCCCATTCGCAGCCGAAAATCTTGATCAAGCAGCATTTCTTGCATTGCTGCAGACAATGCACTCGCATCACGAGGCATAACTAAACGCCCAGTCTCCCCGTCGAGAACAATATCCAACAAACCACCATGCCCAGCAGCAATAACGGGCTTTGCAAAGCCCATAGCCTCAATAGCAACACGTCCAAAGGGCTCTGGTTCTGTTGATGGCACAACAACCACATCTGCCGCGACCCACACTGAATTAATATCTTTTCGGTACGGAATTAATTTTATTCGTTCAGCGCAAGCTGACTGATTAATAACAGTCTTCAACTCACGCTCATAATATTCCTTCCCGTCAGGTGCTGAACCAACAATCACAAGGTGAGCCCGCCCCCCCTCCTTATCAAGCAATTGATCGAAGGCTTCAACTAAAAGCTTATGACCTTTCCATGCATTAATTCTGCCAACCAGCACAAAAATGACATCGTCATTATAGACACCAAGCTCTTCTCGAGCAGTCTGCCGATTAATTTCAACCTGAGGAACAGAAAATCCGTTCCATACTACCTGATACTTATCTTCTGCCGATTTAAGCTTTATCCACTCAAGTGTTTGTTGAGAATTACAGACGATTTTTTTTGACAGCTTGGCGACTATATTTCTGAAGAAGAAAGTTAATATTCGTGACCCCAGCAATATTTCGCGCACATGCCAAACGTGTGGAACGCCCCATATACGTGCTACTAAAGCACCGCCGAGCACCGCCACTGTATTGGAATAGACCAGATCAAAGCCACCATCAGGACGGGCACTGCTAAGAAAATGAACCGCACGCCATGCTAATCTAAAGGTATTCAGTAAGCCTGTCATCGAGAACATGCCCCGATGAATTTTGCACACTTCACCTACGATTACGCTAGCTCCAGCCTTTTCAAGTTCATCAACAAGTATGCCATGCTCAGGTAACGCGACAGTAATGCGTATATTATCTCCACAATAACGCACAAAATCTAGCAACGAGCGATCTGACCCATACAAATCAGCCGACGAATGCACAATTAATATTTGCAGCACTATATTAGCCATGGCAACTCAATATTTATTTTGAGCTACAACTTCAAGAGCCCGCCCAACTGAAGCAACCGAAAAGCCTTCACGGGCTGCCAAACGAGCAGCAATATCAACTGACGGAAAAACCAGTTCCTCACAGACGGCTTGAGCGAATGCGTTTGGATCATCAGCTATTCTAAACAACCCCTTAAATTCAGGGGGGAGGCCTCGCGTTCCTTGAGTTGCAGTTACGATAGAGGCATCGGTCATCAACATATCCAGCATCTTGACCTGTACGCCACTACCTGACATTACTGGATTTACCAGCACCTTCGCACCAAAAAGATAAGGGGTTGGATCTGGCACATTTACTGTAGCATCTACACCCATGCTTTTCATTAGCAATTCCATGATGAATGGAGTAGGATTTGATCCTATTATTCGACAGCGAACATTAGGGAATCTTGTCCGCACTAGCGGCAAAACCTCCGTCACGAACCATTCAACCCCTCGCACATTATTGGGTGTACCAAGATTACCAATGAAAACGATATCACCTTCAATATTAGGTGATGATTGTCGATTCAGCGAAAGCTCCGGCAAGGGCGGCAGCCAAAAAATATTTTTAATTCCATTGGCCTGCCAATACTTCATATCATCAACTGAAATATCAAACACAGCTGCCGCTTGCTGCATTGTTTTCTTTTCAAAAGTCTCAAGGCCTAAACACGACAACCTTAAGGCCAAACGGTCTCTGAATTTAACAGCAATTTTGGACTGCCCCCGCATATAAGCAAACTCAATATTGTGAGAACGGTATAAAATTGGCACATTTAATTGGCTAGCAATACAATTTCCAAGCACTCCAAGCCAAGGCCCATCAAGCCATAAAGCTTCAGGCCGAAAGGCACGAACACTCTCGATCAGCTTTTCAAATGAATTGGCATCAGGAATTCTTGTAGAAGCGTGCCATGGCACAAGAAATGACCGCAACAATCGAAGCAAAGTTAGCCAAAAACCTCTTCTGATTGAGTAATAAAATTTAGCTTTAACTACCCCATCAATTACAGCATCAACCTCAGCACTAACTGCACCTAAACCACTATCGATCGGCGCAACCAACATAACATCATGTCCAAGCAAAGAGATTGCTTGGATTCGCCTCCAAACATCAGCGAGGCCTCCTCGATTTGCAGGAAAAGGTACATTTGGAGATAGAACCACTACACGCATGTTTAATCCTCTGTTGGCCGTATCTCTGCCACCTGATCCAAGCGGGAACGAACGACACGCGCAGGCACTCCAGCGAGAATGGAAAAAGAAGGGAAATCACCTCTAACCACGCTCCCTGCTGCAATGACACATCCATTACCAACCCTTGCCCCATCCAGAAATGTTGCTTTTGCACCAACCCAACAATCATCTCCAATTTCAATGCCAATTCGAGTTACACCCTGCTCGCGAATTGGTTTTCCAAGGTCATCGAATTGGTGATTCTCCGAATGAAAACTAACATATTGCCCCATAATCACATTTGATCCAATACGGACACCACCACCACAGCCAATAAATGAAAAACCACCAATACCAGAGTTTGCCCCAATATTGAGTCCCATTCCAATATTAGTTAAAACACCAGTAGCTTGAATTATTGTCATAGGCCCAATATTGCAGTTATCCCCTAAAAAAACACCGCATTTTGACAAGGCATCAATAGAGACACCATCTTGAATAGTGACGCTACGGCCAATCGCAAGGTATCTCTTATTTCTCAACTTAACTCCACGCCCCAAAAAGCAAACCTTTCGAATCCGAAGCAACCCTCTAAGCAATAAAATAAATCTATTGGTAGCCAAGGACAGAAGCGACATGGTCTTCAAATTTCGATCAAGCTTATAGCTCCTTCCTTTTAACCTAACCGCAACATAATCGAGAAAAATTTTGATCAAAACAAACCCCAGAAATTGCTCATAATATTAAAAATTAGTCTTTAACACACCAAAAGCATTTATTTTAAAACCAGCACACAAAATACATCTCAACACACTAGAATTCTATCGCATTAAATTTTAATATTTTTCTTACCCGAACATTGAAATAGCATTTCAGAAAATTCACACAAGCCGCAGCAGACCTTATCTATCTCCGCCACCAACCTCAAGGTTATTGATGAAAATATTTAACACTTCTGGCTTGACGTATTCAGCACCAGCAAGCTCTGGCGCATCATCTTTCTCCACTATTGCCAAATGCCTAGCACCAAAAATATAGTTTCCCTCAACAATATTACCGCGTGCATTATGCAGATATATACCTTGACCGGAATTAACAACAATGTTATCCCGCACCGTTGTTGCACGAGTCCACTCATCGAGATATATCCCAGAAAAATAATCGAATACACCAAATTTTACTGTGGTGTCACCCACCACATCGATTACCGTATTTCTAGAAATAACAACCGGAGCCCGCAGGTCATTCGAGCCACGACGCCAAGTATAAATAGCGCCGCAATCAGAGAGAAATAAGCATGCCGACTTCACGATATTTCCATGAACGCGCGCATCTCCAGCTACCCGAATACCGATGTAGGCTGAGCGCAAAACTTCATTTTCATTAATCGTTGCAGACTGTGTCCGGTGAGCGTTTATGGCTGCCAAGCTCGACCTAGGCCCAAGATAAATCCCCGAATTTACAACCATATTGTGGTTAACCAGTGCTTGAGCCACCTCGGCAAAAAAAATACCATCAAGCCCACTATCCTCAATATGTGAATTAGTTATTTGCACTTGAGGGGAGCCAAAAACTGCAACTCCATTTCCTACCGAACGAGTAATTAGCACATCGTCGATTTTGACCATGCCATCTAGCTTCAAGTTAATTGCATCTCCGCCTGCAGAATCAAGAGCAACTCCCTTTATGGAGACAGAGCCTTTGCCTTCTATCTGCAACAAATGGCCACTAAGGACAACTGCGATTGGCTCTACTGACCAAGTGCGAACGTGCAAGGTTTTTGAATCATAGTCATAAGCCCAACCACTACCCTCTCCAATCATCCATGCCTTGCCTGCTAGATAGAAACCAGACTTCGGTCGTAGCGGGTAGCGAAAATCTCCTTCAATTACTCCATCTTCACTAACAATTGTTTTTTCTTCAATAAACCACTCCTGAGTACGCGCATAAACGCTAGCACCAGCTAGCTTCTTTCCTCTCAGCGACTGGATGACCGGGATACGATCATTGGAGCTTATGGCATTTTCAGGGAGAATTAGATAACCGGACTCTGGGAAGCGAGCACGTGGAATTGGCGAATTTCCAGAAAATACTTGAACAACTGGTCCTTCCATCTTTATCGACCGTAAGGCCCTCCCACTACCCTCCAATTCAACTAAACTACGGCCATGTATAACAGGGCGCTCTTTAGTTGAACAACTCCCATACTGACTGATCGTCAGAGTGCCAGTAGGTTTATTTTGAAGCGATAGACGCAACGGCCCCTGAAATCTCTCACCACACGCAAGAAAAATGCGGTCACCCTCCTGAAAAGTCAATTGTGATAAAGGCCTCAATGTTGCAAATGGACCTGAAGTGCCCAATTGGTTTTTAACTACAGCGGACTGGCCATCGGCCATATCACTGCCCTTAGCAGTAACATAATAGTCAGTAGACCATGCTAGCTGTCCAAGTCCCAGTAATATTATGCATAAAATCAAACATATCAATCGCAACAAACTGTAAAAATGAGAAATCAAGTCGTTTCTCCAAGTATTCGACGAATTTTTAGCTCTAGGCGCAAAGCCAAATGACCTAGTACCCAAAGCGGTCGAGGGCAGTAGCGAGCCCGGACAGAATCACGTTCATTTTCACAAAATTTTCTATTTGCCACGTGAGCACCAGCATCATTAAACAAAGCAATATCTCGAGCAAGGTATTTCAGGGGCTCTTTAGCCTTGAAAACACGAATAAACCAGTCAAAATCCGCATTGAAACGCAAACTAAGATCGAAGCTACCATATCTCTGAAATAGAGAATTTCGAACAAACGTTGCCTGATGACAAAGATCACTAAATAGCAGGCGACGGCGGGTCAGCCAGTGAAAGCGCCTGCGCCTATAACCGGAGTTACCGTAATACACAACATCACCGTAGACAACAGCAGGGTTTTCGGCGTTACTGATTGCCAAATCAATCGCCTTCGAAACTTCAGCCAAAACATATTGATCAGCAAAAAGGTCTCCTGCATTCAGAAAAAAAACCCATTCACCACTAGCTCGAGCAACCGCCTTATTCATGGCATCGTAAATACCCTGATCAGGCTCACTCAGGTAAATATTAGGCTCCTGCAAAGATAACCATTTACCCGTACCATCAGTAGATGCACCATCAATTACAATCCACTCGTAGTCAGTATAAGTTTGATTACGAAGAGAGTTAACGGTATCCGGCAGAAGAGAAATCGCGTTAAAACAAACTGTCACTATAGAGAATCGAGGGGTATTACCCGTCAACCGAACACGCGAGTTCATGCTCGCTCCTTCTGATTTCTCTGATAAATTGCCATTAGTTCAGTAAGGTGTGTCTCCACATCAGAGGGACTACCATTACTGTAAGACTTAAAAGTGCGCTCAGCCAGCAAGGAGTTAACCAATTGTTGCAAGTCATCAAAGAGTTGCAATTGTCCAACATCGGCATAGCGCATCAACTCAGGGGTTCCACCTCTTGCAAGCGCAAAACAAGTTTTACCCAAGCGCAGAGCCTCAAGCGTAACAAGTCCAAAAGCCTCCTCCCAAACTGAAGGTACAATGCACACACTTGAATTCGCAGCCGACAGCAAGGTCTCTTGCTGTGAAATATGACCCAAAAAACGAACTCGAGAGGAAGCGTATTTACGCTCAGACTCTTTGCGCAGAGGTCCATCACCACAAATATTTATCGACCACCCAGTTGGTAGCCTTGGAACAAGCAAATCTAATAGTTGAGCGATACCTTTTTCCAGAACAAAACGCCCCGCAACATGAATACCTATCTCTCCAGATGGCTCAGTTCGCAACGCCTTTTCTCTAACCCTTAACAAACACCCTTCATCATAAAAATTATGAATTATTTTGCTATTCAAAAAGCGCGAATTAGGCATTGTCCTTAGATAGTTTCTCCTCAGAAAATCAGAAACAAAGATCACAGGATGTAGCGCATAGGCACGCTCCGTTTCTTTACGATAGCGATTGACTGCAATTGCGCTTATTATTGTTCGGAAGAAGCCAGGATTAGAATGAATGCATTTTGCACATGCGAATGGGGAACGGTCCACACACACCCCCCCATCCCGAAAACGGGTATCTATAATGCAATCACCGCCCTGATCATGGCGAGTCTGAATAAAATTGATTTTTTGGGGAATATAATACCCAACCATAGGATGATGCCCGTGGTAATGCACGACGTCAAAATCTTTTCCAAGCCGCCGAATCGCTTCAGCTATATGTCTTGCAAAATATGGCCGCTTCAAAGGATTGAAAAAGCCAAGCTGAATCTCTTTCCAACCTTTGAATGGGTTTCCAAAACCAGAAATAAACGGACCACGAAATCCCATTTCCTTATTGCACTCATCGTCGTAACTCGGCGAATCGCGCCCCATTAATGTCACCTCATGGCCGGCATCAATTAGTGCATTACCTAAGGCAATGAGTTGCTTTGCAAGACCACCGAGTTTAGCAGCTGGCAAATCCTCTGACACTAATAAAATCTTCATTTCGAACCCATCATTAATTAATCCCAAATCGGCTCAATAACAATTTTCTATGCTTTGGCAAACATACCTTCCACAACCCACCCAGAACTAGGATCATCCCCATTACAGAACCACTGGCAATCAGTTGCATCCAGCCACGTTGAGCTAGAGGCATGAGTAGCATACCGATCAGAGCTACAGGAATTAAAATTATTAGAGTTGGCTTATAGGCTTTCAAACATAGGGTACTAATAGCAACAGGAACAGTACGTCCGTGAACATAGAGAACAAAAGCCAAAGACATTACTATTGAAGATAGCAAATGTGCCGCAGCAGCCCCTTCAATACCAAAATTGCAAACACCCACAAAAATTAAAGCCAATCCTAAAGCAGCTCTCATTAGTGCAAATAAGCCGCTGACTTTGGGGCGCCCCAGGCCATCATTGACAAGTGAAGGTAGGTTAGTCAAAGAATCCACCCATTGTGCCAATGTGATCATGACCATTACCGAGCCACCAGCCTGAGCAAACTCAGGTGTTAGCCACAGGGAAAGGATAGGATATGCCATAGTTGCCAGAAGCAATGCGATGGCACCATTTAGGAAAAATATGTAGCGTGAAGCCAATAAATAATCACTCTCAAGTTCGTCTAAACGCCCTTGTGCAGCAAGCGTACTCGCATGCGGAAACATGACTCCCGAAAGACGAAATACCAGCGACATTACACGATTAGCAAGCGTTACGGGTACAACATAAAAAGTCAATGCAGTTACACTAACACGAGCTCCAATAATAATTTTATCGGCATTTGCATAAGTCAGTGCAGCCAAACGACTAAGAAAAGAATACGCGCTAAACGACATTATCATTTCGCAAATATCCTTGCTCGGCGTAGCCCATCTAAATTCTGGAATCAGTTCGCGCAACATGTAGCATATAAGCAAGGCCTGCAAGAGGCTCATCAAAACACGTAGCCAAACTAGTTCTACAAGTCCAAACCCACTGTAAAGTAAGCCGATCGTTAGCAGCGGAACAATTGTTCCAAAGCAGGCTTCAATACGCCCCGAGATGTCGTATCGCATCAGAGCACCAGGTAGACTTTGGAGATACGACTGAATCTGCCCAACAAAAAAACCAAGTGCCGCTATTTGAATAGCTGCAACCGCATCGAACTGCTGGCCAATTGGTAGAGCGAACACACTGGAAATGAGAGTATGCGCAGAAAAATAAAGTCCAAACATACCAACCAAACCAATACCCGCATATATCAAAACACCAAAACAGATTGTCTCATTCAATCGATTTTTATCACCGGAAGCATTGTACTGAGATACATATTTAGTTGAACTTGCAGTAATATTAATGTCAAGCAAAGAAAAATACCCAACAATTGAAGTAATTAGTGCCAACAAGCCATAGTTATCAGAACCCAGAATAGAGACAATATAAGGAATTGTAAAAATTGCCAGAAGCGCAGGTACAACTGCGCCAAGCAAATTAAATCCGGCATTTTTCAACAAAGACATTACCCACTCTTTTTAAGGCAATAAAACGCAAACGCGATGTACGGAAGAGCAAATGCAAATGCAAAAAGCTGCATCGTCCTATATTCAATAACAGGAGTACCAAAAAACCAATTTGGCAGCATAAATAAAACACCTGCCACGCCAGCCATAGCAACTCCTTTATCAGACCTACTCAAAATCAAATATTTTGCGCGCACAAATTTTGAAAATGAATAAATAACAGCAAAAGAAAGGAAAACACCGACCAATCCCATCTTTAAAGCAATATGCAAAACTCCGCTATGCATCCAAGTAAAATCATTCTCATGAAATTCGAGCTCTGCGAATGATGAACCATCATAACTACCCCACGTACCGAGTCCGAACAACAGACTATCCTCAATTGCAATATAAGCCGCATACAACTCAGCAAATCTTCCCGTATCAAACGACAGTTCACCATCCTGAAAAATATCCGGAAAAACTGATTGCAAACTAATCTCACCAAAATCAACATTTGATCTTTTAGCCAGCACAACCATAATAACAGGAAGCCCAATCGCTATTAGTGAGAAAATCATCTTGAATCTCAAAGCTTTTGGTTGGCACGCAGCAAATAAAAGATACGCCAAACCAAGTCCGATCCATGCCGTCCTACGGTACGAAAGAACAACAACTAAAATTTCAACGGCAAAAATTGCCAAAAACAATAAACGCTGAGTGAATTTTAATTCACCATCACAAACCAACCTCCACAGCACTAAAAATGCTGCCACAGTTGCAACGAAACTGTCGTTAATATCGAAAAACGTCAACTTAACATCAAGACCTTGATTGTTCGCATAGAAATTTGATGGATCTCCTCCAAGAAAAGCATATCGAATCAACCCCCAAAGCCCGCGACAAAAAGCAAACGCCAAAAAAACCCTAAAAAATAAATAATAATTTTTTTCTGTTTTTATTGAAGAAACCAAAGCAAAGAAAAATATTGAAAAATTAAATATATTTAACACCCCCTTGTAGGAAACAACATCAAAAAAAGCCAGGCCTTCAACAAAAATCCCATAAAAAATATTACACAAAAACAATACAAAAAACGAATTTGCATGAACATTAAGATTATGAAAACCCACATTTACGCCATAAAATCTATCAACAAACGACGAAGCAGCTATATAGAACAAAAAAACATTAACCAATGAAATATACAAATAACCAGTCCCTTTGTTATATATATTATCAACTTGCGAAAGATCAGAAATCAACATCCCCCATCCGTTTTGATTCTCAAAAACAACAAGAACGGACATATACACAAGTAAAAAATAAAAATTTGCTTTCAATCCTGATGAAAAAAAAGCATAGATAACCATACCAAGCACCAAAACAACATACAACAAAACATTAGCTTCAATCATACAAACCTTCGAGCATTAAGAAAACGGGCAGAATTAGCTCACTTCAGTTTAAATAGAAATCAAAATACTTTCTCTCTAAGAACTGCGCTCAAATATTGACCATATCCATTTTTGAGTAAAGGCTGAGTAAGTTGCTCAAGCCTTACACCATCGATCCAGCCCGCACGGAACGCAATCTCTTCCGGACAGGCCACTTTGAGACCCTGGCGGCGTTCGATGGTCGCAATGAACTGCCCCGCCTCCAGCAAGGAATCATGCGTCCCGGTATCCAGCCAGGCATATCCCCGGCCCATGATCTGAACGTTGAGCTCGCCCTGCGCCAGATAGTGCGCGTTCACATCCGTGATTTCCAGCTCACCACGCGCCGAGGGCTTGATATCCGCCGCAATGTCGCACACCTGACGGTCGTAGAAATACAGCCCCGTCACCGCATAGTTGGATTTCGGCTGCTTCGGCTTCTCTTCAATCGAGCGCGCACGCTGCGTAGCATCAAATTCGACCACGCCGTAGCGTTCCGGGTCCTGTACGTGATAGGCAAAGACGGTTGCGCCATCCTCCTGTGCCGCTGCTTCGCGCAGCTTGAGCTGGAAATCATGGCCGTAGAAGATGTTGTCACCGAGTACCAGCGCACTGGTATCGTTGCCGACGAAGTTTCGCCCCAGGATGAAGGCTTGAGCCAGCCCATCCGGGCTCGGCTGAACGCAGTAATTGAGATTCAAGCCCCATTGGCTGCCATCACCCAGGAGGGATTGGAAACGCGGGGTATCCTGCGGCGTCGAGATGATCAGAATGTCGCGGATCCCGGCCAGCATCAGCGTGGTCAGCGGGTAGTAGATCATCGGCTTGTCGTACACCGGCAACAGTTGCTTCGACACCGCCAGCGTCGCCGGGTGTAGCCGTGTGCCGGATCCGCCGGCCAGAATAATGCCTTTACGCATGACTAAATCTCTATTTCAGAATTTGTTGAAGAATATGGTCGAGGCCCTGCTCCCACTGGGGTAAGCAAAGACCGAAAGTCTTTTGGAAGTGACTGGAATCCAATTGCGAGTTGGCAGGGCGTTTTGCAGGCAAAGGATATTCAGCAGTCGTAATTTCCTTAATGGCTTCAGGCAAAAGCTTTAATTGTTTTCCTGCCTTAAGTGCTGTCTGACCAATATAACGCGCATACGCATTCCAATTTGTCAGGCCACTCGCCACGACGTGGTAAAGCCCCAACGGAAAACGACTCACTTCTTCTTGTTGATAGCGCGCGATGAGTTGAGCGGTCACATCTGCCAGCAGAGCTGCGGAAGTAGGTGCGCCCCACTGGTCGGCTACAACACTGAGTTGTTCTCTCTCAGCTGCCAAGCGGAGGATGGTCTTGGCAAAGTTATTTCCATGCGCACCGACAACCCAGCTTGTACGGAAAATCAGTGTCGCCGCACCAGATGCCAGCAAGGCCTGCTCACCCTCAAGCTTGGTTTTGCCGTAAACACTCTGAGGATTCGGAGAATCGGATTCGCAATAGGCACCGGCCTTCTTCCCGTCAAAAACGTAGTCGGTGGAGTAATGAATGACCAGTGCGCCAGATTCTTTTGCCAGCTCTCCAAAAATACCCGGGGCACGTGCATTGATGGCATGAGCAAGTTCTTGCTCAGTCTCCGCCATATCCACAGCGGTGTATGCAGCTGGATTCACTATGACATCAGGGCGTACGTCATCGACTAACTGGCGAATGGCATCTGGATTAGCGAGATCGCATTCGGCTTGATCGACGGCAACAACCTCGCCAAGAGGCGCCAAAGCACGTTGCAATTCGAATCCAACTTGACCGTTTTTACCCGTCAGCAAGAGCTTCATGCTGCTGCTCCGTACTGTTTGCCCAGCCATTGCTTGTACGCACCGCTGGTCACATTGCTCACCCAGGCCTGGT